>NZ_JBLNNF010000007.1:0-293345 GCF_047784845.1 Pseudomonas sp. NFX98
ATGGTGCGGGAGGCGATCAGGATCTACAACCAGGAGCGGCCGCACCTGTCTTTAAAATACAAAACGCCCGATGCGGTGCATCGGGCGTTAGGGTGAAGCGGGTGTAAACCTATTTCAGGACTAGACAGAGCGACTTATTGAGCCGGCTCGTTCTGAGACAGGATCAACTTGCCTTCCTTATCCACCGGAATCTGGTTGCCCGGATCACGATCCATGCGCACCTTGCCTTCCTTGCCGTCCAGCGAATAGCGCACGTCGTAACCGACAACCTTGTCACTGATGTCATTCACCGTATTACAACGGGTCTGGGTCGTGGTGTAGGTGTCACGCTCTTGCATACCCTCCTGAACCTTGTTACCGGCATAACCACCGCCGACCGCGCCTGCCACCGTGGCAATTTTCTTACCGGTGCCGCCGCCGATCTGGTTACCCAGCAAACCACCTGCCAGCGCGCCTACAACCGTACCGGCGATCTGGTGTTGATCTTTCACCGGCGCTTGCCGAGTGACCGTGACGTCCTTGCACACTTCACGTGGAGTCTTGATTTGCGTCTTGACCGGCTCAACAGCGAGTACTTGCGCGTACTCAGGACCGTTATTTTTAACCAGGCTGTAGGTGGCCACAGCACCCCCGGCAGTTACACCGACAGCACCCAATACCGCACCAACCAGCATCGACTTGTTCACATGAACCTCCTGACCATCACATGCGGAACATGTCCGCGCTTCTCCCAGCCTTGGAGCATAAAAAAAGGCGCGAGTTCAACTCGCGCCTTTTTCGGCTGACTACTGGAAACGCGATGGCCGTTATGGACGGTCGTCGACTTCCTTCTCGGTATTCGCCGGAGGAATCAGATCTTCCGTGGTCAGGTTCAGCCAGATCAGCACCACGTTCGCGATGTAGATCGACGAGTAGGTACCCGCCAGAACACCGATGAACAGGGCGATGGAGAAGCCGAACAGGTTGTCGCCACCGAAGAAAAGAAGTGCCGCGATCGCCAGCAAGGTGGAGATCGAAGTCGCCATGGTCCGCAGCAGGGTTTGCGTGGTCGAGATGTTGATGTTCTCGATCAGGCTGGCCTTGCGCAGTACACGGAAGTTCTCACGAACCCGGTCGAATACCACGATGGTGTCGTTGAGCGAATAACCGATGATCGCCAGTACCGCCGCCAGCACCGTCAGGTCGAAGGTGATCTGGAAGAACGACAGGATACCGATGGTCACGATCACGTCGTGGATCAGGGAAACGATCGCACCGACCGCAAACTTCCACTGAAAGCGGAACGCCAGGTAGATCAGGATGCCGCCCAGCGCCATCAGCATGCCGAGGCCGCCCTGGTCGCGCAGCTCTTCACCCACCTGCGGGCCGACGAACTCGACGCGCTTGACCGTCGCCGGGTTGTCGCCACCGACCTTCTGCAAGGCCTCGGCTACCTGGTGACCCAGTTGCGGGTCTTCGCCAGGCATACGCACCAGCAGATCGGTAGTCGCACCGAAGTTCTGCACGATAGCTTCGTGATAACCCGATTTAACCAGTTGCTCACGCACTTGGGTGACGTCGGCCGGACGCTCGTAGGTCAGCTCGATGAGCGTACCGCCGGTGAAGTCCAGGCCCCAGTTCATGCCCTTGGTGGCAACGCTGAACAAGGCCAGCGCGGTAAGGAACAATGTGACGCCGAACGCGAAGTTGCGAACGCCCATGAAGTTGATTGTACGTAACATGGCAGCCCCTTAAATCCACAACTTCTTGAAGTCACGACCGCCGAAGATCAGGTTGACCATCGCGCGGGTCACCATGATGGCCGTGAACATCGAGGTAAAGATCCCGAGGGACATGGTCACTGCGAAGCCCTTGACCGGGCCGGTGCCCATGGCAAAGAGGATGCCGCCGACCAGCAAGGTGGTCAGGTTGGCGTCGAGAATCGCGGTGAATGCCCGGCCGAAGCCTTCGTTGATTGCGCGCTGGATGGACATGCCCGCGGCGATCTCTTCACGAATCCGCGAGAAGATCAGTACGTTGGCGTCGACCGCCATACCCATGGTCAATACGATACCGGCGATACCCGGCAGGGTCAGCGTTGCACCCAGCAGCGACATCAAGGCCAGCAGCATCACCATGTTCACCGCCAGTGCGACGGTGGCGATGATGCCGAAGAAGCGGTAGATGGCGATGATGAACAGCGAGACAAACAGCATGCCCCATAGCGATGCATCGATACCTTTGGTGATGTTGTCCGCACCCAGGCTCGGGCCGATGGTGCGCTCTTCAGCGAAGTACATCGGTGCAGCCAGACCACCGGCACGCAGCAGCAGCGCCAGTTCGGACGACTCGCCCTGACCGTTCAGGCCAGTGATACGGAACTGAGCACCCAGCGGCGACTGAATGGTCGCCAGGCTGATGATCTTCTTCTCTTCCTTGAAGCTCTGGACCGGGACTTCTTTCTCGACGCCGTTAACTACCTGCTTGGTGTAGGTAGTCACTGGACGCTGCTCGATGAAGATCACCGCCATGCTGCGACCCACGTTCGAACGGGTTGCGCGGCTCATCAGCTCACCACCGTGGCCATCCAGACGGATGTTCACTTCTGGGGTGCCGTGTTCGCCGAAACCAGCCTTGGCGTCAGTCACCTGGTCACCGGTGATGATCAGGCCACGCTCGATCAACGCAGGAGGACGCTTGCCTTCGCGGAACTCGAATTCTTCGGAAGTGGCTTTCGAAGCGCCAGGCTCAGCAGCCAGACGGAACTCGAGGTTGGCCGTCTTGCCGAGGATACGCTTGGCTTCTGCGGTGTCCTGCACGCCCGGCAGCTCAACCACGATGCGGTTGGCGCCCTGACGCTGGACGATCGGTTCGGCAACACCCAGCTCGTTGACGCGGTTACGTACCGTGGTCAAGTTCTGCTTGATGGAGTATTCGCGGATTTCCGCCAGCTTGGCTGGGGTCATCGCCAGACGCAGTACCGGTTGGCCGTTGAGGTCGGCCGGAACAATGTCGAAATCGTTGAAATTCTTGCGGATCAGGCTGCGGGCCTGTTCGCGGCTGTCTTCATCAGAGAAGCCCAGCTGAATGGCGCCATTGAGTTGCGGCAGGCTGCGATAGCGCAGTTTCTCTTTACGCAGCAGGCTCTTGACGTCGCCTTCGTAGACTTTCAGGCGTGCATCGAGGGCTTTGTCCATGTCCACTTCCAGCAGGAAGTGCACACCACCGGACAAGTCCAGACCCAGCTTCATCGGGTGCGCAGCGAGGTTGCGCAGCCATTGCGGGGTGGTTTGCGCCAGGTTCAGCGCGACGACGTAGTCATCACCCAATGCCTTACGCACAACGTCTTTGGCTGGCAGCTGGTCTTCAGCCTTGGTCAGGCGAATCAGCCCGCCCTTGCCGCCGGCAGCCAGCGTGGCAGCCTTGACGTTGATCCCGGATTCCTTGAGCGCAGTGCTCACGCGATCCAGATCAGCCTGATTGACTTGCAGCGCAGTGCTTGCACCGCTGACCTGGATGGCCGGGTCATCAGGATAAAGATTGGGAGCGGAATAAATCAGACCAATCGCCAGCACCGCCAGGATCAGAATGTATTTCCACAGAGGATATTTGTTCAGCATCACGCCGCCCGTTTATGACGCGGGGCGCCTTGCGCGCCCCGTCGATTGAAGATGAAGTTGAAACTTAGATCGCTTTCAGCGTGCCTTTTGGCAGCGTGGCGGCGATGGCGCCTTTCTGGAATTTCATTTCGACGGTGTCGGAAACTTCCAGAACAACGAAATCGTCAGCCACTTTGGTGATCTTGCCAGCGATGCCGCCGGTGGTCACAACTTCGTCGCCTTTCTGCAGGCTGCTCAGCAGGTTTTTCTGCTCTTTGGCGCGTTTGGCCTGTGGACGCCAGATCATCAGGTAGAAGATGACCAGGAAGCCGACCAGGAAAATCCACTCGAAACCGCCGCCCATTGGGCTGGCAGCAGCAGGTGCAGCGGCGTCAGCCATGGCGTTAGAGATAAAAAAGCTCATTTAGCACTCCAGTTGCAAATGTTGAATCTTGGGGTCAGAAAACTCAGTCCAAAGGCGGAACAGGTAACCCGCGTTTGGCGTAGAAGGCATCGACAAAGGCGGCCAATGTACCCTGTTGAATAGCCTCGCGCAAACCAGCCATAAGCACTTGATAATGACGCAAGTTATGGATGGTATTGAGCATGCTTCCCAGCATTTCGCCGCACTTGTCCAGGTGATGCAGATAAGCGCGGGAGAAGTTCTGGCAGGTATAGCAATCGCAGGTCGGATCGAGCGGCGAATCATCATGGCGATGGAACGCGTTTCGGATCTTCAGCACGCCGGTATCAATGAACAGATGCCCATTGCGGGCATTACGGGTTGGCATCACGCAATCGAACATGTCCACACCGCGGCGCACACCCTCAACCAAGTCCTCCGGTTTGCCAACGCCCATAAGGTAACGAGGTTTGTCAGCCGGCATCATGCCCGGCAGGTAATCCAGCACCTTGATCATTTCATGCTTGGGCTCGCCCACCGACAGGCCGCCGATGGCCAGGCCGTCGAAGCCGATCTGGTCTAGGCCTTCCAGCGAGCGCATGCGCAGGTCCTGGTGCATGCCGCCCTGAACGATGCCGAACAGTGCCGCCGTGTTCTCGCCATGGGCTTCTTTCGAACGCTTGGCCCAACGCAGGGACAACTCCATGGAGATACGGGCAACGTCTTCATCAGCCGGGTACGGCGTGCATTCGTCGAAAATCATCACGATGTCGGAGCCCAGGTCACGCTGGACCTGCATCGACTCTTCCGGCCCCATGAACACCTTGGCGCCGTCGACCGGGGAAGCGAAGGTCACGCCCTCCTCCTTGATCTTGCGCATGGCGCCCAGGCTGAACACCTGGAAGCCGCCGGAGTCGGTCAGAATCGGGCCTTTCCACTGCATGAAATCGTGCAGATCGCCGTGCTTCTTGATCACTTCCGTGCCCGGGCGCAGCCACAAGTGGAAAGTGTTGCCCAGAATGATTTCAGCGCCGGTCGCCTCGATATCCCGTGGCAGCATGCCCTTGACCGTGCCGTAAGTGCCCACCGGCATAAAGGCCGGGGTCTCGACGGTACCGCGCGGGAAGGTCAAACGACCGCGACGAGCCTTGCCATCAGTGGCCAGCAGCTCGAAAGACATACGACAGGTGCGACTCATACAGTTTCCTCGGGGCCCGATTCTTTAGGGGCAGTCGGCGCAGGATTACGCGTGATGAACATCGCATCACCGTAGCTGAAAAAGCGGTATCCGTTGTCGACCGCGGCCTTGTAGGCAGCCATGGTTTCGGGATAACCGGCGAACGCCGAAACCAGCATCAACAGCGTGGATTCGGGCAAATGGAAGTTGGTGACCAGGGCATCGACCACATGAAACGGCCGGCCAGGGTAAATGAAAATGTCTGTATCGCCGCTGAACGGCTTGAGCACGCCATCGCGGGCGGCGCTTTCCAGGGAACGCACGCTGGTGGTCCCCACCGCCACCACGCGACCACCGCGAGCGCGGCAGGTAGCCACGGCATCGACCACGTCCTGGCCGACTTCCAGCCATTCAGTGTGCATGTGGTGGTCTTCGAGCTTCTCGACGCGCACCGGCTGGAACGTGCCAGCGCCGACGTGCAGGGTCACGAACGCGGTCTCGACGCCCTTGGCGGCAATCGCCTCCATCAGCACCTGATCGAAATGCAGCCCCGCCGTCGGCGCCGCCACCGCGCCCAAACGCTCGGCGTAGACGGTCTGGTAACGCTCGCGGTCGGCGCCTTCATCCGGGCGGTCTATATAAGGAGGCAGCGGCATGTGCCCGACGCGGTCGAGCAGCGGCAATACCTCTTCAGCAAACCCCAGCTCGAACAACGCATCGTGCCGCGCCAGCATCTCGGCCTCGCCACCGCCGTCGATCAGGATCTTCGACCCCGGCTTGGGCGACTTGCTGGACCGCACATGGGCCAGCACGCGATGACTGTCGAGCACCCGCTCCACCAGGATTTCCAGCTTGCCGCCGGAAGCCTTCTGGCCAAACAGCCGCGCTGGAATCACCCGGGTATTGTTGAACACCATCAAATCGCCGGGGCGCAAATGCTCCAGCAAATCAGTGAATTGACGGTGTGCCAGGGCGCCGCTGACCCCATCAAGGGTCAACAGGCGACTATTGCGACGCTCGGCCAGCGGATGGCGGGCGATCAGCGAATCAGGGAGTTCGAAAGTAAAGTCAGCAACGCGCATGATGGGGTGTCGTCTAGCAGGGCCGGGAAGTCTAGCGGAAATATCAAAATTTCTCCATGTGCCTGATTGACCAGCGGTTATCTCATCTCTATACTTCGCCGCCATTGAGCCCTGATGGCGGAATTGGTAGACGCGGCGGATTCAAAATCCGTTTTCGAAAGGAGTGGGAGTTCGAGTCTCCCTCGGGGCACCAAAATTAAGAAAGGTCTTGCTTAGCAAGGCCTTTTTTTTCGCCCGCAGAAAAGCACCTGACACCCCACCGCTCTGTGTAGGAGCTGCCGAAGGCTACGATCTTTTGATCTTGCTTCTCTTCCATGCAGCCACACCGCCGGACCATTTCACAAGGATTCCCCCCATGGAATTGCACCTGGAAACCGTCGCCCTCTTCTCCCTCAAACTGGCTTATGAGTCGGAAGATTCAAGCCCGATTTTGCGTGACGATCTGGTGATGGGTGACTACCAGCGGGATGTGTTTGAGTTGCTGGTGCGGCGGGGGGATGTTGAGGCGATTCAGCTGAAGGTGGATGCGTGTGTGGGGTTGGCGTTGGAGGCCATTGGCGGTGTGGATAAGCCGTTGGGGCGGGAGCTATGGAGATTATCGAGCGAGCTCCGCAATGCGAGGTCGATGGAGCAGCTTGGTACCCAACTTCTATCGCTTAAAGATTACCTGAAAGACATTTTGTGAGCACTGAACGACAAACCTGTCGTCAACTGCACAAAGAATGGGAGCAGCCTCCCCTCAGCCAATTTTCAAAGGGAGTGCTGCCTGCACCTTTTCAGATTTTTTTGCAAAGATGACATTGTTTCGAACAGATCAAAAAAATCGAGAGCGCTGGAGAATTCGCTGGATTAACTGAGCCTGAGCGCCAGATGAGCAACGATTTTGAGGGAACGACAAAACCACACTCTTCGATTGGCCGCTATCGTAGACCGAACTGCTAGGGATGATCTCAGTTTCGCTCGCACAAAATTTTACGGAGCTTGAGGCCTCGAAACAGAAGGATAGCTGTGCCATTTTCTCAGCTTCGCGTTTTTCTTCTAACAGGTCCATACACAAGCTCCTTCGCTTCTGGCCTTTAAAGGCGGCGGGATTCTAGTCCCTTCACTACCAATCCTTCAAGGGTAGAGACCGCCTCCATTGAGATACGTGCCACTGGTTCCGCGTCTCTGAGGATCATTCGTCCATCTTTTTTCCGACCAGCGGGATTGGCGGAAAAAAACTTAAGGAACCGAGATGGCGCCACGCCATCAAAAGGGAGCACGCGCACCTTCGTGACGTCACTCTCATTTTCAGTTATAGCATCTTGGTGCAGCCTGGTAGCAAGACTCTTACGATAAGGCTCAAGAAAAATCACTTCTTTGATCCCCGCCGCTACCAAATGCCTAGCACATGAATGGCATGGGTATGTGGTAACGAATAATTTCCCATGACGAATTTTCGCTCCGTCTGTTGCTCCAGCATTAAGCAAAGCGTGCATTTCAGCATGTACTGCCCTTGAGAACTCGATCAAACTTTTAAGTTGAGTTTTCCCCCTAATAACTGACAGAGCCGCATCTTTTTTTCCAAGGGGATTATTTCAGACTCAATAAGCTTATCAACTATATAATTAGATATCGCCTTCTTCTCTTGATCATTTGAGCAAACACCACCCCCCATATTCCAGCACCTACGATCTTCATCTGAATTTAGTCCATCCCCCTCAGTCTGATATAGCCCGCCAAATGCTTTAGGAACATCATTCCAACCTGTTGATATTAACTCGCCATCTTCACTTGTTATTGCCGCACCAACTTGTCTAGAAAGGCATGCTGAATTTCGTGCCGCTGAAAAAGCCGCATACATTGCGCGTTCATTTACTGTTGGAGTCGCAATCACGGTTCCCAACATCAAATCCAAAAACCTCTTCACTCTACTGAGCCGATGGGAGTCAGTTGTTTTCTCAACACGGAGGAAAAAGTCGGATTGAGGGAAGGTATCTTCAACTCGCTGCCCATGATCCATTTCTTCGCCTGAGTCACGATCAATCAACTCATGGATTTTCTCGTTCTTTAAGACCCCCTCTAGCCGAGCTATTCGCATTTCTATAGGTGAATAGACACCGACAACATATAACATTTCGCCATAGATCGACCGTAGGAGACGCAACTCATCAACATGCTTCACTGAGTCAATAATGTGACACCATTTCAGAGTAACATTAGGCACCAAATCATCGTCACCCTCTTCATTGAACAAGTCAGGATGCTGAGCCTTTTTAGCTGCTGCTGCTTTGACTTGTTCAGCAGCTCTCGCGACACTTATCTTTCTAACGGCGAGTTTCGCTAAGACTTCGTTGCCATGTTCCCTACGCAGATCATTCCCAGCTTCAATCAGCTCTTTAATCGAACTATTGGAAGCCATTCCAACTCTACTTCTTATTTCTTCACTAAGCCTGATTATTTCTACATGTTCATAGCCATAATCTGTACTCAGTAATAAGTCTTTAAAGCTTTGGGCAACTTCGTGCAGTGGCGTCCCTAACGGACCACACAAGGCAATGACCACTTGTGGCGTCAATGTCCTTTCAATAGCAAGCACATCATCGAAACCGCTACCAGTATTGGTTGCGCCGACGACACGAAGCCCTGGTTCAACAGCTGCCATGAGACACATCCTTTTGTAATTGTGCTGTCTGGATAATCGCATGACACCATCGATCCGGATAGCCCATCGAACGCTGCCATTTACCACTTACAATTCATTTGATAGTTCGCTGGAAAAACAGGTAGTTACAATTAGGGATGCCCTAGGCACACGCTCGTCCTTCCACATGCTTGAGGGGATGCTCCAAGAGGATGAAAGGAAAGGGCCGACTCAGAAAGAAGCTTCCGAAGGTTGCACGAGCCGGACCCGCACGATACCCTCCCACCGTCGCTGCCAATTCAGCGACCGGGTGTGGTAACCCGAGTTATTCAAGGCGCAACAGCGCCCCAATCACGTCATCAGGCGCTTTTTTTATGCCTGCGGCGTGAGTTATGGCGGCTGTGCGTGGGACGCCCTCGGGCGTGCCGGTTTCCTTGATTCCCGGTTTACCACCCTGCGCACAGCTGTCACCCATTCGTGTGGTAACGAACGTGGCAGCTCCTCATATCAAGGAGTTGGATAATGCGCAGTATCAATCCGTTTGAAACTTGGCTTTTCTCACTAGGCGATTCCCAATCGCGTAACGCCCTCCCCCATTGCCTCTCCATCCTCGGAGGTGGCCAATGACTGAGCAAACTGAACTCAAAACCATCGGCCTGACACCCGCCATCTACTGTGCGGATCAACCGCTGTTTCATGTCACTCGCGGGGTTCCTCTCGGTGATGCGTTGTCCATGGCTTCCGATTTTCTGTTCCTGGCCAAGACGCTCACTGAAGATGCTGCTTATGCCAAAGACACTGATCGACACGCTTGGGCTGCGCATTATCTGACTTCAATGAGTAAGGCGTTGGTGGATGATGCGGTGAAGGTGCTGACTCGGGATCGGGCTTTTGTGCCGGTGTCCAAGCGGGCGGGGGCTAAGGCTGAGGGTTAGTGGTTGAGGCCTGTGGGGGTGGTTTGTGAGGGTGGTGGCTGATTCGGCATTTGTGTTGGCTGAGTGGTCGCTATCGCTGGCAAGCCAGCTCCCACAAGGTATTGCGGCGTGGTGGCTGGCATTGTTTGGCTCGAGTGGGTGAGTGGTGATTGGGCTGACGCTTTCGCGAGCAGGCTCGCTCCCCTTCGTGACCGCAGCCTGAATTCAGTTATCAGGGTTGGACTCAAGTTCGCCTTGCGTTTTCACACCGAACAACCGGTCGGCTATCTGCCGACCGCGCTCTAATCCTTCCTCCGTTAACCAAACTGACTTGTTCCTGTTCACCGGATCGCTGATGAAACCCTGTTCATGCAATCGGTTCATGAATTCGAAGTCGAACCCTTTCCAGGTGTTGCCTTTGTCGGAACTGAAGGCTGCCAACAGGGCAAGCACGGCGTCTTCAATGAGTTTTTCGTCGTATTCCATGATCATTGCTACCTCATATTCAATAGCTATCGTCGGGTCTGTGATGGACGTTCCATTCCCCCTTTGACGTCCATAAAAACATAAGAATAGTGCGTTCAACCAGGTGGCGCCGGTGAGTCGTCCCACGGTTAATAGCCAACTATTCAACCGAGCAGGTATCGCCAGGTAACTGATTCAGCAGTGATGTTGGCTGGACTGGCGCTATCGCGAGTACGCTCACTCCTACAAGGGTAGCGTCATGCGTCAATTCTTCTGCTCCGTAGAATCGCCCTCGATTCTGATGCTTCTTCTCACCTCTAATGCTTGCTATACATCACCCATCGACAAGCCCTCCGGGCATTAGGTCGGTGTGTGAACGCCCTTGCGGCGCTCATCTAGACTTAATGGAGAGTCGTAGACAGAACTGAACACGTCGCTTTGGTGCAGTTGAATCAATAGCCGCGTGGCAATCTGCCTTTTATGCCCTGAAAGATGTGCGACAGAGATCGCATCGGGCACAACAAGATGCCCGCCAAGGGTGCCCTGGCCACCGGCCTGAAATCCACGATACCGTGACGTGGTGTGAGTGCCGCAGCCGACACTTTCGGACGACCGACGACCTTCTGGTTTGTCCGTGACCGTGAGGATTGCTGAATGCCTGATGAGTTGTTGCACCTGCCTGTGGTCAACAGTCTGCTGGAGCGCCATAAGGGCACCCCGGGTGCGCTGTTGCCCATTCTTCATGATATTCAGGAGCGTATCGGTTACGTCCCCGATGTCGCCGTCCCCGAGATTGCCCATGCCCTCAACCTGAGCCAGGCCGAGGTGCGTGGGGTGATCAGTTTTTACCATGACTTCCGTACCGCACCGCCCGCGCGACATATCCTGCGGCTGTGCCGGGCCGAGTCGTGCCAGAGCCGTGGTGCCGAGCAGTTGGCCGCGCAGCTGCGCGAGCGTCTGCAACTGGATGATCACGGCAGCAGCGCCGATGGCAGCATCAGTTTGCGTCCTGTTTATTGCCTGGGTGCGTGTGCTTGTTCGCCGGCGCTGGAGCTGGATGGTCGGGTGCATGCGCGGTTGAGTGCAGAGCGTCTGGATGCGTTGCTCGATGCTTGCCGGGAGGACGCGTGATGCCGACTCTTTATCTGCCTTGTGATTCGCTAGCTCGTGCCGTGGGGGCCGATGAGGTGGCGGTGGCGCTGATCACGCAGGCTCAGGAACGTAATTTGCCGCTGGAGTTGCAGCGCACCAGTTCTCGCGGTTTGTATTGGCTGGAGCCGTTGCTGGAAGTGGACACGCCGCAGGGCCGTATCGGTTTTGGTCCGCTGACGGCTGACGATGTGCCGTCGGTGCTTGAAGCGCTGAACAATTCATCTGCTCATCCGCTGGCCTTGGGACTGGTGGAAGAGTTGCCTTATCTCAAGTCTCAACAACGTCTGCTCTTCGCCCGCGCCGGTATTACCCGGCCGCTGTCGCTGGACGATTACCGAGCCCATGGCGGTTTCGAAGGTTTAACGAGGGCCGTCAGTATTGGCGGTGAACAGACTGCGACGGCAGTGTTCGATTCAGGCCTGCGCGGCCGGGGCGGCGCGGCCTTCCCTGCCGGGATCAAGTGGCGCACGGTGCGCGGCACTCAGGCTGCGCAGAAGTACATCGTGTGCAACGCCGACGAAGGCGACTCCGGCACTTTCGCCGACCGCATGTTGATGGAAGGCGACCCCTTCCTGTTGATCGAAGGCATGGCCATTGCTGGCATTACCGTCGGCGCCACCTTCGGCTACATCTATGTGCGTTCGGAATATCCGGATTCCGTAGCCACGCTGCGTGCAGCATTGAACATCGCTCGAACTGCCGGTTACCTGGGCGCCAATGTCGGCGGCAGCGGCCAAGCCTTCGATATGGAAGTGCGCGTCGGTGCTGGTGCCTACATCTGCGGTGAAGAAACCGCACTGCTGGACTCCCTCGAAGGCAAGCGCGGGATCGTCCGCGCCAAGCCGCCGATTCCGGCGTTGCAAGGGTTGTTCGGCTTGCCGACGCTGGTGCACAACGTGCTGACGTTGGCCTCGGTGCCGTTGATTCTGGCCAAGGGTGCGCAGTTCTACCGCGATTACGGCATGGGCCGTTCCCTGGGCACCATGCCTTTCCAGTTGGCGGGCAATATCCGTCACGGCGGTCTGGTGGAGCGGGCCTTTGGCCTGACCTTGCGGGAACTGGTGGAAGACTACGGCGGCGGTACCGCCAGTGGCCGACCGCTGAAGGCAGCGCAGGTCGGCGGTCCGCTCGGCGCCTGGGTGCCGCCCTCGCAATTCGACACGCCGCTGGATTACGAAGCCTTCGCAGCCATGGGCGCGATGCTCGGTCACGGCGGAGTGGTGGTGGCTGACGACAGCCTCGACATGGCCCACATGGCGCGTTTCGCCATGCAGTTCTGCGCCGAGGAATCCTGTGGCAAATGCACGCCGTGCCGCATCGGCTCGACTCGCGGCGTCGAGGTGATCGACCGTCTGTTGGCCGCACCTGACCAGAACAGTCGCGATGCGCAGGTGATCATCCTCAAGGACCTGTGCGACACCCTGCAATACGGTTCGCTCTGCGCGTTGGGCGGCATGACGTCTTATCCCGTGGCCAGCGCCCTCAAGCACTTCCCCGCTGACTTCGGTCTGCAAGCCTCGGAGGCCGAGCAATGATTACTCTCTTCGACCCGAAAACAGACATTGACCTTGGTACGCCGGCCCGCGACAGCCAGGTGCAAGTCACCCTGAACATCGACGGCCGCAGCATCAGCGTGCCCGAAGGCACTTCGGTGATGCGCGCCGCCGCGATGCTCGGCACCACCATTCCCAAACTCTGTGCCACCGACAGCCTGGAAGCCTTTGGCTCCTGCCGCATGTGCCTGGTGGAGATCGACGGCATGCGCGGTTATCCGGCGTCCTGCACCACGCCGGTCAGCGAAGGCATGAGCGTGCATACCCAGACGCCGAAGCTTGCGACCCTGCGGCGCAACGTCATGGAGTTGTACATCTCCGATCACCCGCTGGACTGCCTGACCTGCTCGGCCAATGGCAACTGCGAGCTGCAAACCGTGGCCGGTCAGGTTGGCCTGCGGGAAGTGCGTTATGGCTATGAGGGCGAGAACCATCTGGAGGACGTGAAAGACACCTCCAACCCCTACTTCGACTACGACCCGAGCAAGTGCATCGTCTGCAACCGCTGCGTGCGCGCCTGCGAAGAAACCCAAGGCACCTTTGCCCTGACGATTACCGGGCGCGGGTTTGAGTCCCGTGTTTCGGCTGCGGGTGGGGATAACTTCCTCGATTCGGAATGCGTGTCCTGCGGCGCCTGTGTGCAAGCTTGCCCTACCGCGACGCTGATGGAAAAAAGCGTGGTCGAACTGGGCCAGCCGGAACGCAGCGTGATCACCACCTGTGCCTATTGCGGCGTGGGCTGTTCGTTCCGTGCCGAGATGAAGGGCGACAAACTGGTACGCATGGTTCCGGACAAGAACGGCCAGGCCAACCACGGCCACTCCTGCGTCAAAGGGCGCTTTGCCTGGGGCTATGCGACCCACCCGGATCGCATCACCAAGCCGATGATCCGCAAAAACATCAGCGACCCGTGGCAGGAAGTCAGTTGGGATGAAGCGGTGACTTACGCCGCCAGCGAGTTCCGTCGCCTGCAACAGAAATACGGTCGCGATTCCATTGGTGGCATCACCTCCAGCCGCTGCACCAACGAAGAAACCTATCTGGTGCAAAAACTGGTGCGCGCCGCGTTCGGCAACAACAACGTCGACACCTGTGCACGGGTTTGTCATTCGCCGACCGGTTATGGCCTGAAGCAAACTCTTGGCGAGTCTGCCGGCACCCAGAGTTTCGACTCGGTGATGCAGGCCGACGTGATTCTGGTGATGGGCGCCAACCCAAGCGACGCCCACCCGGTGTTCGCTTCGCAGCTCAAGCGTCGACTGCGTGAAGGCGCGCGGCTGATTGTTATCGATCCGCGTCGCATTGATCTGGTGGACTCGGTGCATGCCCGCGCCGAAGTGCACCTGGCGCTGCGTCCCGGCACCAACGTCGCCATGCTCAATGCGCTGGCTCATGTGATTGTCACCGAAGGCTTGCTCAATCAGGACTTTATCGACGCCCGTTGCGAAGGCAGCGATTTCGCCAACTGGCGCGAGTTCGTCAGCCGTGCGGAAAACTCACCGGAAGTGCTCGGCGCTGTCTGCGGTGTAAACGCTGCCGACATCCGTGCCGCTGCGCGTTTGTATGCCACTGGCGGCAACGCGGCGATCTACTACGGATTGGGCGTTACCGAGCACAGTCAGGGCAGCACGGCGGTGATGGGCATCGCCAACCTCGCCATGGCCACCGGCAACATTGGCCGCGAAGGTGTGGGCGTGAACCCGTTGCGTGGGCAGAACAACGTTCAGGGCTCCTGCGACATGGGCTCTTTCCCTCACGAGCTGCCCGGTTACCGGCACATCTCCAACGAGGTGGTGCGCACGCAGTTCGAACAGGCGTGGAACGTCACCCTGCAATCCGAGCCGGGCTTGCGCATTCCCAACATGTTCGAGTCGGCACTCGCAGGCAGCTTCAAAGGTTTGTACTGCCAGGGCGAAGACATTGCCCAAAGCGATCCGAATACCCAGCACGTGACTGCGGCGCTATCGGCCATGGAATGCGTGGTGGTGCAGGATATTTTCCTCAACGAAACCGCTAAGTTCGCCCACGTGTTTTTGCCGGGCAGTTCGTTCCTGGAAAAGGACGGCACCTTCACCAACGCCGAGCGACGGATCTCCCGGGTGCGCAAGGTCATGGAGCCGCTCGGCGGCAAGGCCGATTGGGAAGGCACCGTGGCGCTGGCCAATGCCTTGGGTTACCCGATGAGCTACCAGCATCCATCGCAAATCATGGATGAAATCGCCAGCCTGACGCCGACCTTCACCAACGTCAGCTACGCCGAACTGGACCGCCACGGCAGCCTGCAATGGCCATGCAACGCGGCGGCACCGGACGGCACGCCGACCATGCACATCGAGGAGTTTGTGCGCGGCAAGGGGCGCTTCATGCTCACCGGTTACGTGCCGACCGAGGAGAAGGTCAACGCTCGCTATCCGCTGCTGCTGACCACCGGGCGCATCCTCAGCCAGTACAACGTCGGCGCGCAAACCCGGCGTACCGACAACGTTGCCTGGCACGACGAAGATCGTCTGGAAATCCACCCGACCGACGCAGAGAGCCGTGGCATCAACGAGGGCGATTGGGTTGGTATCGGCAGCCGCGCCGGCCAGACCGTGTTGCGCGCGCGAATCACCGAACGGGTCGCGCCGGGCGTGGTGTACACCACGTTCCACTTCCCGGAATCGGGGGCCAACGTGATTACTACCGACAACTCGGACTGGGCCACCAACTGTCCGGAATACAAGGTCACCGCCGTGGAGGTCAGTCGCGTTTATCACCCTTCGGAATGGCAGAAGCGCTTTCAGGAGTTCAGTGATGAGCAGCATCGTTTGCTGAAGGAACGTCGGCACCCCGAGAAAGCCGAGGTGCGCAAATGAGTACGGACAACCTGATCAAGATGGCCAACCAGATCGGCCAGTACTTTGCGACGCAACCGGACCAGGAGCAGGCGGTGCTCAGTGTGCGCAATCACCTGCAGATGTTCTGGGCGCCGAGCATGCGCAAGGAATTGCTGGCGTGGCAGACGGAGCACAACGGGGCGGATTTGCATCCGTTGGTGCAGGCGGCGGTGAGTGGGGCGGGTTGGGAGGCTTAGGCCTGCTGGTTGAAAAACCTGTAGGAGCATAGCTTGCTCGCGATAGCGTCAGTTCAGGCAACATTGATGCTGAATGTACTGGCCTCATCGCGAGCAAGCTCAGCTCCTACAAAAGCTGTGTGTTGCTCATAGCAGGTGTTGGGAGATCAATTTGGAGACCTCGACCATCGAGGTCTTCCCGGTGAACTCAAACTTCACTTTCCCCAACGACGAAAAATAGATTTCCAGTTCAGAATCCAGATCGAACGTCCCCGAGGTTTCCACCGAGTACGCCACGATGTTTTTGTACGGCAACGAAGTGAAGTCTTTCTTGCTGCCGGTGATGCCCTGCACGTTCACCGCGATGATGCGTTTGTTGGTAAACACCACGCCGTCGCGCATGGATTTGTAGGAGTCGATGACTGTCTCACCGTCCAGCAACAGGGCGGTCACGCGTTCGGCGTACTCGTCGTTTTGCTTGAGCTTGAAGAATCCCTTGTTGTTGAAGTCGATCATGGGTCATTCCCTGTGGGTCAAAACCCGCATCTAAGCACGACTTCATGGCATTGAGCCTGTCTTACTTGTCGCCACCTGTTACCCGCACCGCACTTTCAATGGCCCGCACGCTGATCGCCGCGAATATCGCGGTCAGCAGCACGCCGTTGAAGCCGAGCAGTATTGCCAGCAGCCGTGACAGCGGCATTTTCGGTACGAGTTCGCCGTAGCCGATGGTCAAGCCGGTCACGAAGCCGAAGTAGATGCCGTCGAATGGCTCCCAGCCTTCCAAATAGCTGATGATCAGCCCGCACGTGACGATGACGATCAGCATGGTGGAGAGGATCGGCCAGACGATTCGAAGGTAGTAACCGACGGCTTTGTAGAACTCTCGACGGATGTGCGACGTGTGATCGGGCTTCATGTCTTGGGCTTCCTGTGGGCAGCAGGCGGATTGGCACCCATCAGCTTGGCACAGGATCTGGAAAACGATGGCCAGGCCCTCGGCCCAGTGGCGGCCGAGGGCAAAAGCGTTCAGTTCGCTTCGGCTTCGCGGATCAGTTTCTTGTTGATCTTGCCGACGCTGGTCTTGGGGATTTCGGCGACGAATTTGAACTGCTTGGGGATCGCCCATTTGTTGATGCGCCCGCCATCGACGAAGGCTTGCAAGTGCGTTTCCAGGATCTTGCGGTCGAGGAATTGACCCGGCTCGCTGACGACCATCGCCATGGGCCGTTCACCCCATTGTTCATCGACGATGCCCACCACCGCGACCGACATCACCGCCGGGTGTTGGCTGATCAGGCTTTCCAGTTCCAGTGAGCTGATCCACTCGCCGCCGGTCTTGATCACGTCCTTGATGCGGTCCTTGATTTCCACACCGCCCCATTCATCTATCGACGCCATGTCGCCGGTGTGCAGCCAGCCGTTGTGCCAGAGTTCGGCGCCCTTCTCCTTATCCTTCAGATAGCCTTGGGTCAGCCACGGCGCGCGCACGACGATTTCGCCGAGAGATTCGCCGTCGTGGGCGACATCGTTGCCTTCGGCGTCGATGATCTTCAGGTCGACCATCGGCACCGTCGTGCCGGTCTTGATGCGGATCGGCAGTTGGGCTTCGGCGGGAAGCTTGAGGTCTTCGTCGCGCAGGTAGGTCAGGCACAGCAACGGGCAGGTTTCCGACATGCCGTAACCGGCGTGCACCACCATGCCTTTGTTGCTGGCTTCGCTGGCGATGCCCAGGGTTAACGCGCTGCCGCCGAGAAGCATTTTCCAGCCGTCGAAACGCGCCTGTTTGCCTTCCTCACAGTTGAGGATCATTTGCAGGATGGTCGGAACGCAGTGCGAAAACGTGACCTTCTCTTCGCGATAGAGCCGCACCAGGCTGTTGGGTTCGTAGCGGCCGGGGTAGACCTGCTTGATGCCCATCAGGGTCGCGACGTAGGGCACGCCCCACGCATGCACGTGGAACATCGGCGTAATCGGCATGTATACGTCGTCGGAGCGCAGCAGCGGCTGGCCCTGATAAACGCCCAACGTGCCAACGGCATTCAGCGTGTGCAGGACCAATTGGCGATGGGTGAAATACACGCCTTTCGGGTCGCCG
Source organism: Pseudomonas sp. NFX98 (assembly GCF_047784845.1). Taxonomy (NCBI): domain Bacteria; kingdom Pseudomonadati; phylum Pseudomonadota; class Gammaproteobacteria; order Pseudomonadales; family Pseudomonadaceae; genus Pseudomonas; species Pseudomonas sp. NFX98. The sequence continues at coordinate 18,098 of NZ_JBLNNF010000007.1, forward strand.
GTGGTGCCTGTTGTGTAGAACAGGGTGGCGACCGAGTTCTCGTCGAAATCGGGGAAGGCGTATTGGTCGGATGCCTGGGACAGCAGATTTTCATACTCGCCCAACACCGGCAAAGACGTTGCGGCTGGTTTGTCTTCGGTCAGCTGAAGGTAGCCTTTGACGGTGGTCAACCGCCCGTGAATCTGTTCAACCAGCGGCAGAAAATCATCATGCACCAGCACCAGATCATCCTCGGCGTGGTTCATGGTGTAGAGCACTTGCTCCGGCGACAGGCGAATGTTCACCGTGTGCAGCACTGCGCCGATCATCGGCACGGCGAAGAAGCATTCCAGATAACGGTGGCTGTCCCAGTCGAGCAGCGCCACGGTATCGCCGGCCTTAACTCCCGCCGCCGTCAGCGCGTTGGCCAGCCGGCGGATGCGCTTGTTGAGGGTCAGGTAGTTGTAGCGCAGCTTGTCGGCGTAGACGATTTCCCGACCCGGCTCGTAGCGCACGCCGGACAGCAGCAATTGCTTGATCAGCAACGGGTAGGCGTAGGCGCCGTCGGCGGGCGGAATTATTTTTGTCGCCATCATGTTGGGGGTTCCTTGTCCTTTCAGAACTGATCGGCTTGCAACGCGAACAGGCACTCGCTGCCAGCCTTGGCCGATGCGCTCAACGAGTGGATACGCGGCAGCAGGCGGGCGTAGTAGAAGCGTGCGGTGGCCAGTTTGCTGACGTAGAAGTCGTCCTTCGAATGAGTGCTCATGGCGGCCTTGGCCATGCGCGCCCACATGTAGGCGTACGCGGTGTAGCCGAACACGTGCAGGTACTCGACCGAGGCCGCGCCGATTTCATTCGGGTTGCTTTGTGCGCGGTCGAGCAGCCACGCGGTCAGTTCGTCGAGGGTGTCGACGGCGGCGTTCAGCGGCTTGGTGAACTCGCCGAGATCGGCGCAGGCATTGGCGGTGAAGTTACGGATTTCCGAGGCGAACAAACGGTAAAGCGCCCCGCCACTGCCAACAATCTTCCGCCCGGCCAGGTCCAGGGACTGGATGCCGTTGGTGCCTTCGTAGATCTGCGTGATGCGCACATCGCGCACCAGTTGCTCCTGGCCCCACTCGCGGATGTAGCCGTGGCCGCCGAAGATCATCTGGCCGTGCAAAGTGGTTTCCAGGCCCATGTCGGTGAGGAAGGCCTTGGCTACCGGGGTCAGAAGCGACACCAATTCCTGAGCGCGGTTGCGGGTGACTTCGTCTTCGCTGAACTTGGCGCTGTCCAGTTGCAGCGCCACGTAACTGGAGAACGCGCGACCGCCTTCGTTCAAGGCTTTCATGGTCAGCAACATGCGCCGCACATCCGGGTGAACGATGATCGGGTCGGCGGACTGCTCCTTGAACTGTGCACCGGTCGGCGCACGGCTTTGCAGGCGATCACGGGCGTAGGCTACGGCGTTCTGGTAGGAGCGCTCGCCTTGCGCCAGGCCTTGAATGCCCACGCCCAGACGCTCGTAATTCATCATGGTGAACATCGCCGCCAGGCCTTTGTTCGGCGCGTCGACGATCCAGCCAGTGGCGCCGTCGAAGTTCATCACGCAGGTGGCGGACGCCTTGATGCCCATTTTGTGTTCGATGGAACCGCAGGAAAGCGCATTGCGTTCGCCCAGTGATCCGTCGTCGTTGACCAGTACTTTGGGCACTAAAAACAGCGAGATGCCTTTCGGCCCTACCGGTGCATCCGGCAGACGCGCCAGCACCAGATGGATGATGTTTTCGGTCAGGTCGTGCTCGCCGCCGGTGATGAAAATCTTGCTGCCACTGACTTTGTAACTGCCATCGGCCTGAGGCTCGGCGCGGGTGCGGATCATGCCGAGGTCGGTGCCGGCGTGGGCTTCGGTCAGGCACATCGAACCGGTCCAGGTGCCGGCGTACATGTTCGGCAGGTACTTGGTTTTCAGCGCTTCGCTGGCATGGGCGTTGATCGACAGGCAGGCGCCCGCCGTCAGCATCGGGTACAGGCCGAAAGACAGACTGGCTGAGTTGACCATCTCTTCGACCTGCGCCGAAATCGCCTTCGGCATGCCCATGCCGCCGAACTGTGGATCGCCGCCGACACCGACCCAACCGCCCTCGGCGAACGCTTGATAGGCCTCGGCGAAACCATCCGCTGCGCCGACCATGCCGTTGTTCCAGGTGCAGCCCTGTTCGTCGCTGGCGCGGTTGAGTGGCGCGATCACTTCGCCGCTGATCTTGCCGGCCTCTTCGAGAATGGCGGCGGCGGTTTCTTCATCGATCACTTCGGCCAGGCCCGGCAGTTTGGCCCACAACCGGGACACCTGGAAAACCTCGTTGAGTACGAAGCGCATGTCGCGCAGGGGAGCTTTGTAGTCAGACATTGTTGGCTTACTCGGAAGTGGTCAGGGCATGAGGCACGCCCGGACGTTCAGTGGATTCGTTGGTTTCGGCCGGCATGACGGGTGCGGTTTGCGGCACCCGCTCACGCAGCAGGAAGTACGACAGGGCCGGGATCAGGATCAGCGCGCCGAGCATGTTCCACAGGAACATGAAGGTCAGAAGGATGCCCATGTCGGCCTGGAACTTGATCGGCGACCAGACCCAGCACACCACGCCAGCCGCAAGGGTGATGCCCACCAGCCCGACCACCCGGCCGGTGAACGACACGGCATTGCGGTAGGCCTGGGACAGCGGCAGGCCCTGGCGCTGGAAGTGCAACTGCACGCTGAGCAGGTACAAGGCGTAGTCGACGCCGATGCCCACGCCGAGGGCGATCACCGGCAGGGTCGCGACTTTGACGCCGATGCCCATGGCGACCATCAGCGCTTCACACAGGATCGAGGTCAGCACCAGCGGCAACAGCGCCACCAGCGTGGCGCGCCAGCTGCGGAAGGTGATCAGGCAAAACAGCGTCACCGCCGCGTAGACGTACAGCAGCATGGTGCGATTGGCTTCGCGCACGACGATGTTGGTCGCCGCTTCGATGCCTGCCGTGCCGGCCGCCAACAGAAACTGACGATCCTCGGTGCTGTTTTCCTTGGCGAACTGGTCGGCAATCGCCACCACGGCGTCGAGGGTTTCGGCCTTGTGATCCTTGAGGAAGGTGATCACCGGCATCAGCGAACAATCGGTGTTGAACAGCTCCGGCGAGTTGACCGAGGCTTGCTGCGCGGCGTAGTTGAGCACGTCCTGATTGCGCTGGATGCTGTTGAGTTTTGGGTTGCCTTCGTAGGTGCCAGCGGTGATTTGCCGCACGGCGTTGACCAGCGAAGCCGTGGCCTGCACGCCCGGATACTGTTGCAGCTCCCACGCCAAACGGTCGGCGAGCACCAGGGTTTTGTAATTTAGGCAGCCTTCGGGCGCGGTCTTGATCATCACCGCAAACAAGTCGCTGGACAGCGCGTAATGCTGGGTGATGTAGGCGTTGTCGCGGTTGTAGCGCGAGTCGGCACGCAGCTCCGGCGCGCCGCTTTCGAGGTCGCCGATTTTCAGGTTGAGGCTGACCATGAAACCGCCGACGCCCATCAGCACCGCGACCAACACCGCGCCGGTCGCCCACTTGGCAGTGGTGAAGCGGTCGAGCAGATCCCAGAGTTTGCCGAAGCCTTTGTGTTTGTCAGCGCGGGTGTCGATTTTAAGTGCGCGCTCGGCAGCCTTGGCGCCGACGCCGACATAGGACAGCGCCACCGGCATCAGCAAAAGCGAGGTGAAGATCAGCACCGCGACGCCGATGCTGGCAGTAATTGCCAGATCCTGGATCACCGGAATGTCGATCAGCATCAACACAGCGAAGCCCACGGCATCGGCCAGCAACGCGGTGACGCCGGCAATGAACAAACGGCGGAAGGTGTAGCGCGCAGCGATCAGCTTGTGGGTGCCGCGGGCGATGTCCTGCATGATCCCGTTCATCTTCTGCGCCGCGTGGGACACGCCGATGGCGAAGATCAAAAACGGCACCAGCACCGAGTACGGATCGATGGCGTAACCGAGCCAGGCGACGATGCCCAGTTGCCAGACCACCGCGATCAGCGAGCAGCCGACCACCAGCAATGTGCTGCGTACACAACGGGTGTAGGCGTAGATGATCGCCAGCGAAGTGATCACCGCCAGGCCGAAAAACATCATCACTTGGATCAAGCCGTCGATCAGGTCGCCCATCAGTTTGGCGAAGCCGATCACCCGCACCTTGTACTGGCCCTTGCCCTCTTGCCCGGACTTGCGCGCGGCGCTGTCACCGGCGAATTCGATCTTGTCGCGCAACTGCTCTTCGAGCATCTGCGAGAAGGCGTGGTAGTTGATGGGTTGGCCACCGGCCGCCGCTTTATCCAGCAGCGGCACGATCAGCATGGTCGATTTGTAGTCGCTGGCCACCAGGCTGCCGACCAGACCGGCGCGGGAGATGTTCTGGCGCAACTGTTCGATTTGCTCAGGCTGACCGGAATAGGTGTCGGGCATCACCGGGCCACCCTGGAAGCCTTCCTCGGTGACTTCGGTCCAGCGTACCGCCGGGCTCCACAGCGATTTCATCCACGCACGGTCGACGCCTTCGGTGAGGAACAATTGATCGTTGACCTGCTTGAGCACGTCGAGGTAAGCCGGGTCGAAAATATCGCCTTGGGTGTTCTCGACCACCACCCGCACCGAGTTGCCCAAGCCCCGCAACGACTGACGGTTTTCCAGGAAGTTCTGGATATACGGCTGGCTCTGCGGAATCATTTTTTCAAAGCTGGGGCGCAGTTCAAGGCGCGTCACGGCCATGAAGCCCAGCACCACGGTCGCCAAGGCCATCAGCAGCATGAACAGCGGACGGTAATTGAACACCAACCGTTCGAGGAGGTTGCCGGAGTGTTGGTCGAAATCGCGCAGCTCGCGGATCACCGGCATGGCGTCTTGTTTGATATTGCCCATGTCTGGGTTCTCGCTCTTAGGGTTCGAGGGCTAACGTCTGGGCGCCACGGCTGCCCGCGACCACCAACGTGCCAGCGGCGGACTGGGTAGCACCGGCGACCGGCGTCGGCACCGGTTGGCGCAGCAGCTGCAATTGCGCGCCCGTGCCCTGGCTGACCAGCATCTGTCCGCCCTGGGTGAACAAGCGGTAATTGCCACGGGCATCGATCAGGCCAGCGGTGATGCTGACGTGCAGGCCGGTGTCGAGCACGGTCCAGTTCTGGCCGCCATCCGTGCTGCGCAACACGTTGCCGCGCAGGCCGTAGACCAGCACTTCGCCGGGCTTGCCGAGCACGCCGAAGAAACTGCCCTGATAGGGCGTCGGCACGGCGGCGAAGCGTTGGGCGTGGTCATCCCATTTGAGCAACAGGCCTTGTTCGCCAGCGATGTACACCGCGTCGCCTGTGGAGGCGATGGCGTTGAGGTGGAAACTCTGCGGGTTGTCGGTGCGATCCTGGAATGGCGTCCAGCTCTGGCCACCGTCGTCGGTGCGCAGGATCAGATTGAACACGCCGACCACGTAGCCAACTTTGTCGTTGGCGAACCAGACGTCGAGCAGCGGTTTATCCGCGCCCTGCTCGACCAATCGCTGGCCCTCGGCAACCAGCAACGGCCATTGCTCGTTGCTCGGCTCGGCGTTGGCCAGCGCGGTGTAATGCTTGACCAGCAAAGCGCCGATCTGGCGACCGTCGAGTTGCTTTTGCCAGGTCGCGCCGGCGTCGCTGCTGTGCAGCACCACGCCGTCGTTGCCCACCGCCCAACCCTGGGTGGTGGTCGGAAAATTCACCGCAGTGAGGTCGGCACTGGCCGGCACGGTGGCCTGCTTCCAGTGCTGACCGGAATCATCGGAAAACAGAATATGGCCACGCTGGCCGACGGCGATCACGCGCTCACCGGCGCGGGCCATGCCGGACAACGGGCTTTTGATGGCCAGGGCGCTGACCTTGACAGGCAGGTCCAGCACATCGACGTAATCGGCCGCGTGGGTGATGCCCTGCAACAGGCCGAGCACCACGCCAAGCGCCAACGGCAAATAATTTTTATACGAACACATACCGCGTCCTCTTCGGAAAACCGCGCCGGGACACACGTCCGTGTGCCTGACGTTGAAACGCCCTTGTGGGAGCGAGCTTGCTCGCGATGAACGTTAACGATGACGCGTGCTGTCTGGATGCCCGCGTCGCCCTCTGGTCCATCGCGAGCAGGCTCGCTCCTACAGGGGATCGTGGCTTAGCGAATACCGGCGCCGGCCAGGGATTCCGACGACCACTGCGCCTTGGAGAGCGGGTCGATGTACTTGATGCCGCCGTATGGGCCGACCACACCGTTGATGTTGTAGGTGCCGCCGACCAGGTCGTAGATCATGAACGGCGTGGAGTCCGGCACCTGCTTGTCATAGCTCTGGCTGAGGAAGGCGAAGGAACCGCGATAGAGCTGGCCACGGGCGTCGTATTGATCCGAGGCCAGAGCGGTCCAGCTGTCTTCGTCGAGGTAGAAGCGGCGCTTGGCGTAGATGTGGCGCGCACCGGACTTGAGCGTACCTTCGACGACCCACACGCGGTGTTTTTCCCAACGCACGAAGTCTGGCGCGAGGTGGTTGGCGCTGGTCAGCGACTTCGGATCCTGGACGTAGGTCAGCTTGTAGGTGTTGTAGGGCACGATCATTTCCTGCTTGCCCACCAGCTTCCAGTCGTAGCGATCCAGCGCACCGTTGAACACGAACACGTCATCGTAGGTGCCCGCGCCGGCGGTGCCAGGGTTCGGCGTGTCGTAGGCCAGGTTCGGTGCCAGTTTCACTCGACGCTGGCCCGGCAGGTATTGCCAGGCGCGGCGTGGCTGCTGCAACGGGTTGGCCGCGTCCTTGAGCATGATCGCTTCGCCAGCCCGGCGCGCAGGGCCGGTGTAGGACAGCTTCATCTGGTAGTACACGTCGGCGCTGCTGATCGGCTGCGTCAGGTTTTCGTAGATCGGGTAGGAAATGAATGCCTGCCCGGTGATCGCCAGGCTTGGCACACCCGCGGAGTCGACGTTCCACGAGTCGTACTTGGAGTTGATGCTCACGCCCTGATAGCGCAACAGGAAGTTCCACATCGCTTCATTGCCCGACTGCGGAATCGGGAACGGGACGCCCGGCAGCACGTTTTCGATGGCCAGCCCACCTTCGAGTGACTTGGCGCCGCTGGCGTTTTTCACACCGTTATCCAGCACGGCCTGGGGCAGCGAGACGGTACGGTGAGTCGGGAACACATCGACGCGGAACGTCGGGAAACGCTTGGCCAGTTCCACCGTGGTGGCGCTGAGCATGCTCTTGTACTGATCGACGTTCTTGCCATCGATCACCAACAGCGGTTTTTCGCTGGCGAACGGGTCCGGACGCATGCTGTCGCCGGCCTTGAAACTGGCCGGCGGCGTGGTCAGGCCACCGTTGTAGGCGGGGATGGAACCATCAGCGTTCCCGGCCTTTTCGGCGCCCACCAGCGTCAGGCTGCTGCCGAGTTTGGCAACGTCCTGAGGTGAAACAGCGGCCTGTGCCTGCGCGGCGAGGACCATGGCCAGCGAAGCGGCCAACACGGTTTGTACGAATTTCATGTTGTTATTCTCCTGCTTGCATTGAGCAAATCAGTGGTGAATCAAAAAGTGGTTTTCATCGTCAGGTACACGGCGCCACGGTCCTCAGTCGTTGCACCGCCACCGGAGAAGGCCGAGTAGCCACCGGCGTAACAGGCGTAGTTTTCGTTGCCGCTGAAGGCGTTCGGCGTGGAGCCATCGCCACCGGTCGGGCCGGTGCTTGTGCCGCTGACGTTGCACTTGTCGGTCTTGCCGAAAGAGTCCACGTACTTCAGGTCGACGAAGTATTTGTTGTACACAACGGCCCCGAGGCCGATGGCGTAGTTGCCGGTGTCTTTGGCACCGCCACCGGAGACCGGTGACACGCCATCGAGACCGACGTTGACCGACATCGGCGCGTTGAGGTCGACACCCGGGAACACCTGGTACCAGGTCGGTGTGAAGTTGACCGCGATGCCCCAGTTGTCCCGGGTCGGCGCGTCGATGCCGCGATAGCTGTCCTTGCCTTTGTAGAGCGCCTCGTTCTTGCTATCGAGCTTGAGCAGGTTGCTGTAGTACAACTCGCCAAGCAGGGTCGCGGAATCGAACAGTGGCGTATCGGCAATGGTCATCAAGCCATTGAGCGTCCAGTGCAAGGTGTCACCGGTGGCGGCCATGCTGTCGCCTTTTTCCGGGGTGTCGTAGATCACGCCGGTGGCAGCGGTGCGCGCCGGCAGCAGGCCAAGACCCTGGCCCAGACCCAACGGACTGTTGGTGCTGACAATCGCCGGAATACTGGCCAGCGGCATGTTGTGGCGAATGTTCAGGTCCGAACCGACGCTGACCCCGCCGACGTCCTTGGACAGGCTCAGGCCGACGATCTTGATGTTGTCGGCATAGGCCATTTGATAGGTGGCGGTGCTCAACGAGTTGAGGGTGTTGATTACCGCGGGCACTTGCCCGGCCGGGCGGGTGCCGTTGGCGTTGGCCGAGGACAGACCGCGAGCATCGAGCCAGGCTTGCGGCAGGATTTCCGAGGTTTCGCGGTAGTAAACGCCGAGGGTGCCGTCCAGCCACGCGGGCGACCACTTGGCCATGATGCCCCAGTCGCCGCGCTTGTCCGGCGTCAGGTCATGACCGCGACGCACGTTGGTCAAGCCGTTGCACGGCGCCAGGCCACAGCCCAGCGGACTGCCCGGAACCACGGCGTTGGTGTTGCCGAGCAGGAACGACTGCGCGCCGAAACCGACCAGATCGGAACCGCCGTAGTAGGTGCCCGCTTCCGGCAGACGGGCTTCGTCCCAATCGAGGAAATACTGGGCGCCCACGGTCAATTCCGGGTTGACGGTGAACGACATCGACAGCTGGTTGCGCGGGACGAACAGCTCTTTGGCTTCAGTGCCCGGCGACGCCGCGAGCTTGGCCAGATCGAGACCGGACTGACCGTAGCTGACCGAGTGCACCGGGTTGAGAATGGTCTCGCCCCAGAACACGTTGTGCTGGCCGGCCTTGACGCTGAGTATCGATTCTTCACCAATTTCGGTGCTGTAGAACACGAAGGCGTCGAGGATTTCGCCGGACGGGCCGGTGTAGTAGCGCTGGGCATAGTTGCTCAGGTGCGGGCTGCCGGTGCCGACGTTGTCATTGGTGACGCCCGCCAGACGCGGGTCGTTGGCGATCAGGCCCGAGGTCGAACCGTTGCCGTTGACGAACGGGTTGGAATTGGAACCGGCGTTTTCGTAAGCCTTGTCGTACCAGCTGGCGGCGCTGACGCGAAAGCCCATTTGGTTTTGATAAACCACGTCCATCTCGGTCAACAGGTCGACGCGGTTGGTGATGTTGGTGCCGGCCTTGCGGAAGTTGTAATCGCCATCGTTGTTGTTCGGCGTGGCCAACATGCGCTTGTCGGCGCTTTCGGTACGCACGCCGTAGTTGTACTTCACGGTGTTATCCAGGCGAACGGTCCAGTCCGGGTTACCCGTCTCGATCTCGGCCGCATGGGCCATCGGCACCGTTGCCGCGAGAATGGCCGAGGCCAGCAAGGTGTAGCGTGAAGCGGTGAACCCGTGACTCTTGTTGTTGTGCATTGCGTTGTCTCCGCCTTTTTGTATTTGTTTTAAGCGCAGCCGCCCTCTCGCGGACCTCTGCGGGTCAACGTTTCAGGAGTGAGGGCAAATACCGGTTGGCGTAATGCCAGTCCGGTTCCTGTATTAGCAGTCCAGCTGCAGGATCAGCGCCTCGGCTTGCGCCCAGTGGCCAAATCCTGCGGCCGGATTGAGATGGCCGACATCGCCCAGATCGAGCAATTCGGCGCCCCAGTTTTCAGCCATGCGGGACACGGCGGAAAAACTGGCCAGGTGATCGTTGGTGCTGCCGGCCACGATGCTGCGGAACGGCAACGGGCCTTGAGGAAGTGGATTCCAGCCCTGACTGCTCAGGGTTTCAGAAGACGGATAATTCGACGGCCAGACCGCATCGAGATCCGGTGGCGCGGCCAGCAAAGCGCCCTTGATCGGGTGGCTGTACTGCGCCGCCCAGTGCGCGACCATCAGCACACCGGCGCTGTGGGCCACCAGAATCACCGGCCCGTCGATCTGCTCCAGTTCATGCTGGATCGCCCGCACGCGAGCGGCGCAGTCGAGCTTGTCGGTCTCCAGTGGCGGGACACTGCGTACCTTGGCGAGCCTGGCTTCAAGCAACGTTTGCCAATGCTCGGCAACGTGCTCGCGCAGACCCGGTACGATCAGAACGGTGGCGGCAGTTTGCAATTTGTCCACGGTCAACACCTTCGCTTTCTCGATAACTCGACTGGCTGTTTTCGCCAGGGGCTTTTTGTAGGGTCGACATTAAAGAGCGGCCGGCGGGGGTGCTTTACATTGGACGTCAGGCACTTTTCTTTTGATGACAAATTGTCCGACACTTCATCGCCGTGACCGCTGGTCGAAAAACCCCGCAGGTTGGCGCAGGGTCACTGTAATCAACGGATGAGCCCGGATTGCGCCTTTGAGTCGCGCTGATTCGAGAGCGGTCAGCGCGAAAACCATCGACGACGAGACAACTGTTCAACGGTCGATGCGCTGGATATAGTCGCCTCGCTCATGCCATTCGCCATCGGCCCAGGGAAGACCCACGCATGTCCAAGCTTGTTCGCGCCGCTGTACTGACCAACTACCTGGAGGTCACCCAGTACCTGGGATTCAACCCGCGCGATGCATTGGCCGCCGTCGGCTTGAGCAAGGCTCAATTGCAAGCGCCCGAACACCGAATCCCCATCGATTCCGCCGTGCGTTTGCTGGAAGATTCGGCCGCCGCCAGCGGTTGCCAGACTTTCGGCCTGAGCATGGCCGAGTCGCGCCAGCTCTCGGATTTTGGCGTGGTCAGCCTGTTGCTCAGCCATCAGCGCACCCTGCGCGACGCGTTGCAGGTGGTGGTGCATTACCGGCATTTGATGAACGACTCGCTGGCGATCTTCATCGAAGAGGCCGGCAAGATGGTGATCATTCGTGAAGAGGTGGTGACCGAAACGCCGATGCCTAGCCGTCAGGCCACCGAGTTGGCCATCGGCGTGATGTTTCGCCTGTGCTCGGCGCTGCTCGGCTCGCATTGGCATCCCTACAGCGTCAACTTCATGCACCAGGCGCCGGACAATTTGCAGCTGCATCGGCGCTTGTTCGGCTGCACCCTGGAGTTCGGCAGCGAGTTCAATGGCATCGTCTGCTCCGACGCCAGCCTCGACATGACCAACCCCAACGCCGACCCGGCCATGGCCCGCTACGCACAGAGTTACCTCGACTCGCTGCAGAGTAATCAAACCACCTCGATGCTGTTCGAAGTGCGCAAAGCCATCTACCTGCTGCTGCCCATGGGCCGCGCCACCATCGAGCAAGTCGCGCAGAGCCAGGGGATGAACGTGCGCACGCTGCAGCGTCGCCTGAAGGACGATGGCTGTGCGTTCAATGACGTGATCAATGATGTACGCCGCGATCTGGTGCTGCGTTATCTGGACAACCCGAATTATCCGCTGAGCCGGATTGCCGACATGCTCGGCTACTCGATGGCGAGCTCGTTTACCCGGTGGTTCATCAGCCAATTCGGCATGCCGCCAGCAACGTGGCGGGCGCAGAAACAAAAACCGTCCTGACGGCACGGCAAAAAAAACGGCGACCGCTGGCACAGTCGCCGCAAAGAGCGAAATTGGAATTCGTTTCTCAGTGGCTGTCTGCGAACTCAACAAACAACCCGCTCCCTGTAGGAGCAAGGCTTGCCCGCGATGAGGCCGGCACATCCAACATTGATGGCGCCTGATCCGGCGCCATCGCGGGCAAGCCTTGCTCCTACAGGATCTGTGTGATGGCTAGGATCCCCAGCGCAGCAACAGCAGCACCAGTACGACGAGGAATACGGTCTCCCCCACCATCAGCAGAATCGGCTTGATCCCAACTGCGGCCAGCTCCTTGAGCCGCGTCTTCATGCCCAACGCACTGATGGAAATCACCAGGCACCAGCGCGACAGTTCGTTGATCGAGCCCTGCACTGCCGGGGCGATCCATCCGGTGCTGTTGATGCAGGCCAGAATCAGGAATCCAACGGCAAACCACGGCAGCAACGGGGGACGTTTACCGGTTGGATCGGCGCCTTGCATGCGGGTGATCATCGCTGCGGTGACGATCACCGGCAGCAGCATGGCGACGCGCATCAGCTTCACGACGGTGGCCGTGTCGCCGGTCTCGGTGGACATGCTGTAACCGGCGCCGACCACTTGGGCCACGTCGTGAATGGTCGCGCCGAGGAACACCCCCGCCACCTGCGGTGACAACTCAAGCCAGTTGGCGATCATCGGGTAAACAATCATCGCCATCGTCGACAGCGCCGAAACGCCGATCACCGTGAACAACGTTGCCCGTTCTTTCTGCGGATGATTGGGCAGCGCCGCCGCCAGCGCCAACGCTGCCGAAGCACCACAGATCGCCGTCGCCCCGCCTGTCAACATACCGAACAAACGCTGGAAGCCCATAGCCTTGGCGGCGATCACGGAAACACTGATGGTCACCACTACCAGAATCACCACCAGCGCAATCGGCTTCCAGCCCAACGCCGCCATCTGCTCCAGGGTGATGCGCATGCCCAGCAGCGCCACGCCGATGCGCAGCACCGTGCGCGCGGTGAATTCGACACCGGCCTTGCACGGGCCGTCATCGGCAAGAAAATTCAGTGCCATGCCCAACAGCAAAGCAAACAGCATGACCGGCGCACCGTAGTGCTCGGACAAAAACGATGCGGCAGCCGCGACGATCAGGCTGACGATAAACCCCGGAGCCAGTTCGCGCGTGCGACTGTGGATGCGGGTGAGAGCGATGGCGCTCATGGCGCGGACTCCTCGCAAGTGATGACGATAAACGCCTGGTCGTCGATGATCTCGACCGGGTAGCTGTTGACTTTGACCAGCGTGGAATTGAGCAAAAAACCGCTGCGCAAATCGAAGCGCAAACCATGGGCGAGACACTGGATCACCCGTCCCTCAAGCCGCCCGCCACACAGCGAAGCGCCTTGATGCGGGCAGCTGTCGTCGATGGCGAACAGCTGCCCGTCGACGTTGAACAACGCCAGGCTTTTGTCTTCGAATTCGAACAGCGCGCGACCACCGGCCTGCGGGTATTTGCCGGCAGGTACGGGAATGCGCCGGGTCATGCTGGCTGCCGCTCGCGCTCACTTTCCTTGAGGGCTTCGTTCATGGCCCCGAGCAGCGCCTGGGCAGGTTGTGCGCCGATCACCGTCATGCGGCGGTCGAACTGAAAGCTCGGTACACCGCTGGTCGCGCCGGGGAATCCGTCAAACGGTGTAGCGTCGCCCTTCAGGCAATCGACCACAGTGTCCGGGTCGATGCCGCAAGCGCGGGCAATGGCGAGCAAGGTTTCACGGCAACCGAGGTTCTCGCGTCGCTGGAAATACGCCGCGAACAGGCGTTCGAGCAGCATTTCACGCTGGGCAACATTGCCGATCTCGCCGACACGCTCGAACAAACGATGGGCGTCCGCGGTGTTGGGCATCGTCTCGATGCGGCTGAGGTCGATGCTCAATCCCACGGCCCTGGCAGCCTCCTGCACCTGAGCCTGGCGCATGGTCATGGCGTCGGCATTGCCCAGGCGCTTGCGGTAGAAATCGGCGAACGGCTCACCCTCCAACGGCAACTGCGGCAGCAATTGCACACCGTGCCACGCCGTGGTGATCTGCACGTCCGGGTGACGACTGCGAAACTGCACCTGCGCATGCTCCAGCTGGCGTTTGCCGATCAGGCACCAGGGGCAGATAAAATCGAAAAACACATCAATACGTAAACGACGACTCACAACTTCACCTCGATCCCGGCTTCGCTGACAGGCTCAGAAACGCTCTGACCCTGAAGACGGGCAATATCTTTGTGGTAATGACACTTGGCATAAAAGAACACCGCTGCCGCCGCGAGGCTGACCAGTGGCACCAGTTGAAACGCAGCATGCAAACCGATCAGGTCGGATACCCGGCCAGTGATGAACGGCCCCGGCGCCAGCCCCAGCATGTTGTTGGCCAGGGTCAGCGTGGCGAACGCCGTGCCGTGGACCGAGTAATGCGTCAGGTTTGCAACCATCGCACCGCAAGGGCCGGTGGTGCCGGTGGCGATCAACATGCCCAGGCAGATCAGCGCCAGTTGCAACGGCCCCGCCTGCAAGGCAAACGCCGCTGACAACAACAGGCAACTGCCCAGGCAAAAACCGATGGCCAGGCTGACCTTGCGTTCCGGCGAGTGACGGCACAGCCGATCACTGAGCATGCCGCACAGGATCATCCCCGCGCCGCTGCACAACACGATGATCGCCGCCATGCCGCCGGCCTTGTCCGTCGGCATGTCGTAATAGCGGTTGAGGTAGCTGGGAATCCACACCATCACCGTGCCGCCGACAAACAGCTGCAAACCGCTGGCGACGTAGGTTGCCACCACCGAACGGCTGGACCACAAGGTGCGCAGTGGGCGCTTGACCGTTGCCACAGCCTTGGCCGCACGCTGCGGGGCGATGCGCGCCTCCTTGACGATCAGCGGATAAAGCACCGCCAGGCACAGGCCAAACAACGACATGCCGGCAAACGACCAGCGCCAGCCCAGTTTCGCGGCAATCGCACCGCCCAACGCCATGCCCAACACCGAACCGAACATGCCACCCGCCATGAAGGCACTGGCCAGGGTGGCGCGCATGTGTTTCGGGAACACCGAAATCACCACCGCGATGCCGACGCTGCCGTAGGCCGCCTCACCCACGCCGACCATGAAGCGCGCGATGAACATCTGCTGGTAATCCTGAGCCAACGCGCAACCCAGGGTCGCCAGGCTCCAGAGCATCGCCATCAGCGCCAGGCTCTTGACCCGACCGAAGCGGTCGGCCATCAGCGACAGGGGAAACGTCAGTAGCCCGACCATCAACGCGACGATGCCGCTGAGCAATCCGAGTTGGCCGTCGCTCAGTGCCCACTCGCTTTTCAGCAGCGGGAACACTGCGTTCAGCACCTGGCGCGACATGTAATCGGAAATCAACAGGCCGAACGTCAGGGCGAAGACGATCCAGGCATATTTACGCGCAACAACAACTCCACCGGAGTCATCGTCGTCGGCGATTGGGTGAAAGGCCATGCAGCCTCCTCAAAGCTTCGTTTTATTGTTGTTATCAAGCGTGTAGCAGTGCGGCGAACGAGCGGTCACGGCCGCTCGTTCGCCGTGTCGGTCAGCCGCGTTGCGGCACGCCTTTCTGCCCAGCCTTGCGGTTGGGGGCCATGCCGTTGGCCAACAGGGTTTCTTCGATCGTTTCGTACTGCACACCGATGCGGTAGATCTCACGGGCTTCTTTGCCGGTGGCGATTTCGCGACCCAGTTCGTGGGCGATGCGCACGGTTTGCTGGATTTGCGCCACCGAGCCGAAACGATCGCCCTTGTGATCAATGATAGTGTCTTCGTTGCCCACACGCGGGTGCATGCCCATGGCCATCGACATGGTGTTGAACGGCATGACGTTTTTCAGCAGCGATTCGGATGTCAGGGTGCAACCGTCCGGCGCGCGGTGGATGAAGTTGAAGAAGTTGAACGGGTTCGGGCCGTCGAAACCGCCGCCGATGCCGATCCAGGTCAGGTTCAGCGGGCCTTTGTAGACGCCACGGCGCACCAGGCGCTCGAGGGTTTCCAGGGCGTGCATGCCAGTCAACTGGAAGTGCGGCTGGATGCCGTTGTCCATCAGGCGCTTGAGGTGCTCGGCCACCCAGGCCGGACCTGCCGGCACGGTCATTTCGCTGTAGGCGGCGTGGATCATCGGGTTGTCCAGCGACGTGCCTTTCAGGTACTCCGGATACAACAGCTCCATGATGTTCATTTGCGTGGTGTTGATCGCGACCGTGACCTGATCCGGTTTCGGTGTCAGCTCGGCCAGCATGTGGCGGGTGTCGTCCGACAGCCACTTGGCCGCTTCGCCATCGCTTTCCGGGGCGAAGGAAATCGAGCCGCCGACCTGGATGATCATGTCCGGTACGGCTTCACGCACGCCAGCGATCAACTCGTTGAACTTCGACAAGCGCTTGGAGCCCTTGCCGTCCAGTTCACGCACATGCAGGTGCAATACGGTGGCGCCAGCTTCATAGCAATCGACCGCTTTCTGGACTTGCTCGTCCATGGTCAGCGGGATGTCTTCCGGGAAGTCTTCGGGCATCCACTCCGGGCCGTACGGGGCCACGGTGATGACCACCTTTTCCATGTTTTCCGGGTGCAGGGAATCGTCGAAGAATTGCATGGGTTACTCCAGTTCTTATGCCAGTTCTTATGATTATTCCGCCCACCCGGGATCGCGCCGGGCAGGCGTGTTTACGAGAGCGAATGCAGAGGCTTGGATCAGTAAGTCTTGTCGCCGATGATCCCGGCGCGATCCATCTTGCGATGGCAAGGCGGGTAATCCATGACGGCGTAATGCTGGGTGCTGCGGTTGTCCCAGATGGCGATGCTGTTGGGCTTCCAGCGCCAGCGCACTTGGTACTCAGGGATGTACGCCTGGCTGATCAGGTAGCGCAGCAGCTCACTCGCGCCGGGGTTGGCGTCCTGGCCGAACCTCACCCGCGCCGGGGTGTGGTAGTTACTGAAGTGCGTGGCGAAAGCGTTGACGAACAGCACTTTCTCGCCGGTTTCCGGGTGTGTGCGCACCACCGGATGCTCGGCATCCGGGAACCTGTCCCTGAGTGCCAGGCGTTTTTCGATCGGCATGGCCGCACCGAAGCTCGCTTCGATGCTGTGGCGCGCGCGCAGGTCGGCGATCTTCACCTTCACGTCTTCGGGCAAACGCGCGTAGGCCTCAACCATGTTGGCCCACATGGTATCGCCGCCCACCGGCGGGCATTCCACGCAACGCAGCACGCAGCCCATTGGCGGCGCTTCGCGCCAGGTGGCGTCGCTGTGCCAGGAGTTTTCGTAGCGGTCCGCCGGTTGGTCCGGACGCTTGTAGATTTGCACCAGGCCCGGATGCTCCGGATCGCTGCCCGCCACGGGGTGATCCTCCAGCTCGCCGAAGCGCCGGGCGAAGGCCACGTGTTCGGCGCGGGTGATGTCCTGATCGCGCAGGAACACCACGCGGTGCTTGAGCAACTGGGCACGGATCTCGGCAAACAAACCGTCGTCATGCACCGCGTCGGCCAGGTTGACGCCAATCAGCTCGGCGCCAATGCTGCAGGTTAATTGTTCGACTTTCATGGCTGGCAGCTCCTTAAATGACGAAGATCGACGAGCCGGTGGTCTTGCGCGATTCAAGATCACGGTGGGCCTGCACCGCATCCTGCAACGCGTAGTGCTGGTTGATTTCGATCTTGATCCGGCCGCTGCCGACGTGGTCGAACAACTCACCGGCCAGCTCGGCTTTTTCCGCCGGGTCGCTGATGTAATTGGCCAGGGCCGGACGGGTCAGGTACAGCGAGCCTTTCATCGCCAGCATTACCGGATCGAACGCCGGGATCGGCCCGGACGCGGTGCCCACGCAAACCATCAGTCCACGGGGTTTCAACGAATCCAGCGAACCCATGAAAGTGTTCTTGCCAACGCTGTCGAACACCACGTTGACGCCCACGCCGTCGGTCAGTTCGCGAACGCGAGCGGCGACGTCTTCATGGCTGTAGTTGATCGTGTGGTCGCAACCGTGAGCACGGGCGATTTCAGCCTTTTGCTCGGTCGATACCGTGCCGATCACGTTCAGGCCCAGCAGCTTGGCCCATTGCGAAACGATCAGGCCGACACCGCCAGCGGCGGCATGCAGCAGGATGCTGTCGCCCGGCTTGAAGTCGTAGATGCGGCGCATCAGGTACGAAGACGTCAGGCCGCGCATGGTCATGGCGGCGGCGGTTTCGAAGCTGATGGTTTCCGGCAGCTTGATCAGCGGCGCGGCCGGGATCAGGCGTTCGGTGCTGTAGGCGCCGAGGGTGTTGAGAAAACCGGTGTACGTGACGCGGTCCCCCACCTGAACGTTGGTCACGCCTTCGCCGATGGCCTGGACCACGCCGGAGGCCTCGACGCCCATGCCGTTGGGCATCGGGATCGGATAGGTGCCATTGCGGAAGTAGGTGTCGGCATAATTCAGGCCGACCGCCACATGACGCAGACGGACCTGGCCGGGGCCGGGCTCGCCGACTTCGACGTCCTCATAACGTAGAACCTCGGGACCACCGGTTTCGTAAAAGCGTACGGCTTTGGCCATTTTTTCTTATTCTCCAATCTGCAATATGGGCGTGTCGCATCGAATTGCGCTGATTGGACTGTAGGACGAGGCCTGTCGGGACGCTTCTCATCAGACGACAATGGCTTTTCATTTGGTGACAGCCTGAACGGCTTCGTTCTCACCGGTCCCGACGTCACCTGCGCTATCATCCCCCGCCTCTGCGCCCCAAGAGTCTAGAACCCGGATGTCCGCAACGCTGCCACTGCCCGACGATCACCCTTCCCTGCCACCGGTATTGGCCGGCCCGCTGCTGCGGCGCCTGGAGCCAACGCGGCTGGTGATGTGGCTGGTGGGGTCCCGGGCGCTGGAGCTGACGTTGCGCTTGCAGGATCTCGCCGACATTCGCCTTGATGAACGGCAGTGCACGGTCATCGCGGTGGGCAGCCATGCTTTTGTGCACTTGATTGATGTGCAACTGGATGTTGCCCTGCCCTCGGATACCCGGATCGATTACAACTTGCTGATCGATGGCATGGGCATCGCCGATTGGGCGCCGCACCTGCTGTATGGCGAGGCGGGTTGCCCGAATTTCGTCCTGCGCTCACGCATCGATCAACTGCTGCACGGTTCCTGCCGCAAGCCTCATCACCCGGCGACCGACGGTTTGCTGTGTGTGGATAACTTGTTGGCGCAAGAACACGAAGCCAAGGATCGCCCGGCGCTGCTGATGATGAGCGGCGATCAGGTGTACGCCGACGACGTAGCCGGGCCGACTCTGCGGGCGATTCATGCCTTGATCGAACGTCTGGGCCTGTTCGAAGAACATCTCGAAGGCGCAGTGGTCACCGACAGTGCCGCGCTGTACGGCCACGCCGCCTGCTATTACCACCGCGCCGATTTGCTGCCGGCATTGAAAAGCAACGAAACCCTGCGCGACCGCTTCTTCGGCGGGGCGCGCAAGCCGATTTTCACCAGCAGCAGCGCCGACAATCATCTCGTTACTTTCGCTGAAGTCATGGCCATGTACCTGCTGGTCTGGTCGCCAACGCCCTGGACGCTGATCGCGCCAAAACCGCCAAAACTGATCAAGGAACGACGTGAGCGTTATGCGTTGGAGCAGACGCGCATCGACGGTTTCAAGGCCGGTCTCGGCAACGTCGCGCGAGCGCTGGCGCACGTGCCGACGCTGATGATTTTCGACGATCACGACATTACCGATGACTGGAACCTTTCCGCGCAATGGGAGGAAACGGCCTACGGCCATCCGTTCTCCAAACGCATCATCGGCAATGCGCTGATCGCCTACATGCTGTGCCAGGGTTGGGGCAACAACCCGGACGCCTTCGGCGATGTACTGGAAAAGGCCCGCGCCTTCAGCGCCACCGGGCACGATCGTTATCTCGACAGCGACGTCCAGGACGGCTTGATCGATGAGCTTTTGCGGTTCCAGCACTGGCATTACGTGTTGCCCACCACACCGGCCATGGTGGTGCTCGACACCCGCACGCGGCGCTGGCGCAGCGAGATGAACCTCAAGCAGCCTTCCGGCCTGCTCGACTGGGAAGCCCTCAGCGAACTGCAACAGGAACTGCTGGATCATCCGAGCGCGATCATCGTTTCGCCCGCGCCGGTGTTCGGCGTGAAGCTGATCGAAACCGTGCAAAAGGTGTTCAGCTGGTTCGGTTATCCACTGTTGGTCGATGCCGAAAACTGGATGGCCCATCGCGGCGCGGCGCAGGTGATCCTGAACATTTTCCGCCACTCGCGCACACCGGGTAATTACGTGGTGCTGTCCGGCGATGTGCATTATTCCTTCGTCTACGAAGTGCTGATCCGCCACCGCAAGGCCGGGCCGCGCATCTGGCAGATCACCAGCAGCGGTATCAAGAACGAATTCCCGCCAGCGCTGCTGGAATGGTTCGACCGCCTCAACCGCTGGCTCTATTCGCCACGCTCGCCGCTGAACTGGCTGACCAAACGTCGGCGCATGCGCATCGTGCCGCACGTTCCGGAGCATGCTGAAGCCGGTGAACGGTTGTGGAATTCGGCGGGGATTGGCCAGGTGTTTTTCAATGAGAAAGGACAGCCACAGGATATCTTTCAGCACAATTCGAATGGCTCGCCGAAGACGCGAATGGTCCCTCCCGAAATCGACGAATGACCGCAAAAACCTGTGGGAGATTCTATGTTTGGGGGGAACCCCCAAACATAGAATCTGGCTTGTATTCGCTTTGGTTTTTCATCAAGGCAAACAGCACCCGGGCTAGTTTTCTGGCAAGTATCACTAGCGCTTCAGTTCCTTTCAGGCCGCGTGCCAAATAGCGTTGATAATAAGGTTTCCAGGTCGCGGAACGGCTTGCGGCCATGGCGCTGTTATGGAATAGCCGCCGAAACTCCGAGTCACCTCGTTTGGATAAGTAACGTCGCTGATCTTTTTTTCCTGATTGTCTGACCCGCGGATCCATACCCAGGAAGGCGATGTAGCCATCGCTGTCAGAAAATTCTCCACGCATGAAAGCCGTCACCGCAGCGGTGGCCGTCAGTACACCGACGCCCTCAACGGCTTGGCAACGTTTAACCTGCGCGTCCATACCAGCCTCAATGACGATGCTCCTCAAGAGCGCCTGGATGGCTTTTTCAGTCTGCTCGATGTTGGCCAAGTAGTTCGCCAGTGCTTCCTTGAGCAAGGGTTCATCTTTCCAGCTTTGTTTGAGCGCGACCCGATGTTGAACGAGCTCAGCCCTGCGGCGCAGCACGCTTTTGAGTTGCGTGTAAGCCTTGGGCGGTGGGTTCCAGATCCGGAGTCGGTCGGATTCCTTGCTCAGATAGCGCGCCAATAGCTCGGCATCCAGTGCATCGGTTTTAGCTCGGATACCTATTCCATCGCGGTATCGGTTGAGGCGAGAGCCATCAATGACGTAAACGTCATGCCCCATTTCGTGGGCCATTTCCGTTGTATCAAGGTGGTAGGTGTTAGTCGCTTCAAGCGCAATCGCGCTGTGCGCAGGTAACTTCTTAAGCCACTGTTTGAGCGCTGAGCGCTCGTTTGTAACCACCTGGCTCTTCTGCTGATCAGCTCGATAGACAACGATTTCGTCCTTGGCGACATCCACACCAACAACCACCTGCGAATTCGAGATTGTCATGACCCATCCTCCGAGCTACGGTTTAAAGGCTTGTCGGGGTTCACCGTTGCGCTGGCTTGTTTCTATCGTCGGTCCGAGCCGATGCATTCCTTATCGGCGCATTAGGTGAAGGGGTGGGACGATGTCTCCCACAGTCTGTACTGGTCAGAGTCAGAAGCGAGGCTTTAGTCCCACCCACCCCTTCAAGTCTAAACATACAAGCGAGCTTGCTCGCGATAGCAATCTATCAGTCACCGAAGTGGTAACTGTCACACCGCTATCGCGAGCAGGCTCACTCCTACAATTGATCGGTGGCGTTCATGAACCTCACCCGAACCTTGATCATCGGCAATTCCGGCTCCGGCAAAAGCTGGCTGGCGCAAAGGCTGGCCGAGCATCTGCAAGTGCCCTGGACCGATCTCGACCAGATTCACTGGCTATCCGACGAACACAGCATCCCCCGCCCCCGCGCCGAAGCCTTGGGCATAGCGCGGATCGCGGCCGATGAACCACGCTGGGTGATCGAAGGGGTGTATGGCTGGATCGTCAGCGAAGTTATCCACAGGGCGACAGCGCTGATCTGGATAAGCGTTGAAGATGAGGTTTGCGTCGCCAATATTCGCCAGCGGGAAACCAAGGACGACGAGCGATTGATTGCGTTGCTGGAGTGGGCGGGCAGCTATCGAATGCGTGATGGGTCGAGTGGGTTTGTGGCGCATCAGCGGTTGTTTGAAGGGTTTACCGGCTCCAAGGTTCAGTTGCTGAACCGGGTTGGAATCGCAGACTTCGTCCATGCAAAGCGATTCGCCGATTAATTGGTCTACACAATGCTTTATCAGATAAGGACTACATCGTTCACGGAAACGTCCCGAAGGGGATTCGACGATACTCAGATCAAACGTTGATGCGCCAATTGCACAACGACCATTCAGAGGTATCGCCTTGTCAACCTGTACCCATTTCTGTACGTTCCGTGCATTAAGCGAGGATTACAGCATGCACACCATCAATTACACCACCGCCCGCGCGCACTTGGCTGAAACAATGGATCGCGTCAATGAGGACCGCACCCCACTGCTGGTCACCCGCCAAAAAGGTGAGCCAGTGGTGATGATGTCGCTGGCGGAATACAACGCTCTGGAAGAGACCGCCTACCTGCTCCGTTCCCCTGCCAATGCCGAACGCTTGATCAAGTCCCTCGGCAACCTGCGCGCCGGAAAAACCAAAGCCAGGCAACTTATCGAAGAATGAAAATCGAGTTCACTCCTGAAGGCTGGGATGACTATCTCTGGTTCCAGCAAAACGATAAGGCCGGGCTCAAACGAATCAACCTGCTAATCAAGGCCATCCAGCGAGAGCCCTTTAGCGGTCTGGGAAAACCAGAGCCGCTCAAACACAATCTGAGCGGCTGTTGGTCACGACGAATTACGGCTGAACATCGATTGGTTTACTCAATCGAGAACGGTGAAGTGCGTGTCGTACTGTGCAGATACCACTACTGATCAATCGACCGACTCAATCCTCTGACAATCATCCCCACCTCCCGCTCATCAATCGTCAGCGGCGGCAGCAGCCGAATGATCTGCCCTCGCGTGACATTGATCAGTAACCCATGATCCCGGGCGGCGATCAGGCTCAGGTCGCGGATGGGTTGTTTGAGTTCGATGCCGATCATCAGGCCCTGCCCGCGAATCGCCAGCACATTTGAATTGTCAGCCAATTCCATGCGCAATCTTTCCAGCAGCCGCTCACCCTGAAGCCGGGCGTTTTCCAACAGGCCTTGTTCTTCAACAATATCCAGCACGGTGCAGCCGACCCGGCAGGCCAGCGGATTGCCGCCAAATGTGCTGCCATGGCTACCGGGGGTGAACAGTTCGGCGGCTTTGCCTCGGGCCAGGCAGGCGCCGATGGGCACGCCGTTGCCCAGGCCTTTGGCCAGGGTCATGACGTCCGGGACGATGCCTTCGTGCTGGAACGCAAACCACTGGCCGGTGCGGCCGATGCCGGTCTGGATTTCGTCGAGCATCAGCAACCATGCGTTCCGGTTGCACAGATCGCGCAGCGCTTTGAGGTAGCCGGGTGGCGCCAGTTGCACGCCGCTTTCGCCCTGGATCGGTTCCATCAGGATCGCGACGATGCGCGAGCCGTGGGATTGCTGGATTTTGTCCAAAGCCTTGAGATCACCAAACGGAACCTTGATGAAGTCCCCCGGCAATTTGTTGAAGCCCAGACGCACGGCCGGGCCATCGCTGGCGGACAAGGTGCCGAGGGTGCGACCGTGGAAGGCGTTTTCCATGACTACTACCAACGGCTGCTCGATGCCTTTGTGCCAACCGTACAACCGGGCGATTTTCAGTGCTGTTTCGTTGGCCTCGGCTCCGGAGTTGTTGAAAAACGCCCGGTCCATGCCCGCCAGCCGAGTGAGTTTCTGCGCCAGTTGCTGTTGCCAGTCGATGCTGTAGAGGTTCGAGGTGTGCAGCAGCAACCCGGCCTGCTCTGTGATGGCCGCGACGATTTTCGGATGGGAGTGGCCGACATTGGTCACCGCCACACCGGCCACCGCGTCCAGGTATTCGCGACCGGCCTGATCCCACAGGCGCGTGCCCAGGCCCTTGTTGAAACTCAAGGCCAGCGGTTGGTAAGTGCTCATCAGGCAGGCGGCTGTCATGACATCAAGCTCCATCAATTGTCGGTGTTTTTGCAGTATGGTTAGCCACCTGAGTTGGATAAACACTGCAATACTTCAATCATTTTAAAGTCGGGCTTGATAATGGATCTGTTCCAGGCAATGAGCGTTTACGTGAAAGTGGTGGAGGCCGGCAGCATGACGGCCGCCGCTTCGGAGTGCGAAATGTCCACGACCATGGTCGGCAATCACCTCAAGGCGCTGGAGCAACGCTTGGGTGTACGCCTGCTCAACCGCACGACGCGGCGCCAGCGTCTGACGGAATTCGGCAGCGCCTATTACCAGCGTTGTCTGGAAGTGCTGGGACTGGTGGCGGACTCCGAACGTCTGGCCGAACAGGCACTCGACGAACCGAGCGGCAACTTGCGCATCACCGCGCCCTTGACCTTCGGCACCGAGCGTCTGGCGCCGGCACTGAGTGAGTTCAGCCTGCAAAACCCGCGAGTGAAACTCGACGTGGTGCTGACCAACCGTCGCCCGGATCTGCTGGAAAACGGTCTGGATGTGGCGTTTCGTCTTGGCGCACTGGAACCCTCCAACCTGATCGCCCGTCCGCTGATCGACTACACCCTGACCATGTGCGCATCCCCTGAATATCTGGCCCGTCGCGGCACACCGCAAACACCTGAAGACCTGCGGCACCACGACTGCCTGTCCTTTGCCTATCCGGCCGGGGATGATTGGCAATCGGTGCAAAAGGAGTGGCGGCTGGCCGGACCTGACGGCGAAGTCAGCGTGGGGGTCAGCGGGCCGATGCTGATCAACAGTTCGGCCGGGCTGCATCAAGCGGCGCTGACCGGCATGGGCATCGTGATGATGCCCGATGCGCTGGTCGAACAGGATCTGCGGGACGGAAAACTGTTGGCATTGATGCCCGATTTTTGCCCGCCCAGCCGACCGATGCACCTGGTTTACGCTCAGGATCGCTACCGCCTGCCGAAATTGCGGCGTTTCGTCGACTTCGCCGTGCAGAAGTGGGGCAAGCACTAGCAGGCGGAATGCGCCATGCACTAATCTGCGGGCTGATGATTCAGTGACAGGGAGAGCACAGATGGGTGAGGCATCGAATATCGAGCCGTTGAAGTTCAACGCGGCTGACATGAATGACGACATGCTGCACACCATCCTGGAACTGGTCAGCGACGGCATCTGGGACTGGAACGCCAACACCGGTTTCGTCTACCGCACGGCGCGCTGGTACGAGATGCTCGGCTATACGCCGCACTCCCTGGACAACAATGTGCTGACCTGGGAGAACGTCATCCACCCCGACGATTACCCGCGGGTAATGGCCCTGTTCGACGACTACCTGAGCCAGCGTGCCCCCGACTATCAGGCCGAGTACCGCTGCCGCATGCAGGACGGCAATTACCTGTGGATCGAAGATCGCGGCCATATCCTGGCGCGCAATGTCGACGGTTCAGTGGCACGGATGATCGGCGCGCACCGCAGCATCGAAGACAAGCGACGCCTGTTCGAAGAACTCGAACGGCGCAATCACTCCCTGGAAGCGTTGATCGAAGAACGCACCCAGGAGTTGTCCCGAGTCAATCAGCAGTTGCAGCTGCAACTCGAAGAAAACCGCAAACTGGCGCAAACCGACACCCTGACCGCCATCGCCAATCGCTATCGCCTGGAACAGGTTTTGCCTCAGGCCTGCGAGCGCGCCCAGCGGTTTCGCGAGCCACTGTCGCTGATCGCCATGGATATCGACGACTTCAAAACCATCAACGATCACTATGGCCATGCCTTGGGCGATGCCGCGCTGGTGCAGGTGGTCGAGAACGTCAAACGCTTCGTGCGTGAAGGCGACCTGCTGGCCCGTTGGGGCGGCGACGAATTCATCATGACGCTGCCCAACACCTCGTTGGCCGAAGCCCGGACTCTCGCTGAAAAAATCCGCCATGGCCTTTCGGAATTGCTGCCCGTGGGCGACTTCCACGTGACCATGAGTTTCGGCGTGGTCCAGCGTTTTGATGAAGAGCAACAGACCGGCCTGATGGCGCGAGCCGATCAGGCACTGTACCGCTCGAAAATCGCCGGCAAGAATGTGATTTCGGGATAAATCCTTAGATACCGTCCTTCACCAGCACCGGATTGTCCTGATAGCGATCCGGGTACAGCTGCTTGAGCTGCGCCACTTTCGGCAGATCGTTGATCACGATGTACGGATAGGTCAGATGCTCGGTCAGAAAGTCCTGATGTTCTTCTTCCGCCGGGTAGAACCCGTTGTAGCTTTCCAGCTTGGTCACGATCGGTTTGCTGAACGACTTGGCGGCGTCGAGTTGGGCGATGTAGGCCTCGGCGACTTTTTGCTGCTCCGCGTTTTTGGTGAAAATCGCCGAGCGATATTGCGTGCCAGTGTCCGGCCCTTGGCGGTTGAGTTCGGTCGGGTTGTGCGCCACGGAAAAATAGATCTGCAGCAAGGTGCCGTAGCTGACCTGAGTCGGGTCGAACGTCACTTCGACCGATTCGGCATGGCCGGTATTGCCGTTGCTGACACGCTCGTACTGCGCCGTATTGGCCGCGCCACCGGCATAACCGGAGACGGCATCTTTCACGCCTTTGACGTGTTGAAACACCCCTTGGACGCCCCAGAAGCAACCGCCGGCAAAGACTGCGGTTTCGCTGTGGGCCTGAGTGATTTCGTCGAGCGTCGGCGGCGGAATCACGACTGCCTCTTCAGCACTTCCGAAGGAGAACGCCGAGCATTGGCTGATGACGCCGGCAGCGGCCAGCCCCAACAACGTACGGCGCCAGGTGAACAGGGTTTTCATGATTTGGACTCCTGAATAATTGAAAGGCAATCAGCCGAAGGTAAAGGCGTAGGCCGATGCGCCCGGATCAAGAAACTCGATGCTGAAGGTTCGGTCAGTCACTCCGCCGTTCTGCCGCACCAGTTGATACAAACGCTGGTCGGTCACGGTGCCGCTGCCATCGGGGGCCACGTCCATGCCGTGGTCGTCGCCCGGGGTCTTGCCGTCGATCAGCACCTTGAAGCGCACCGGTTTGCCATCGGCGCCGGGGCCGAGCACCAGATGCAAATCCCGGGCGTGGAAGCGATATACGATGCGACTGTCCGCAGCGCTGGCGGTGGCGCGTTCCGAGTCGACATGCCATTGACCGCCCAGGCTCCAGTCGTTAAGCGCCAGTTGTGCAGGCGGGTTGTAGGCGGCGACCTTGTCAGGCACCAACGCGGTTTCCGGCACGAAATGCTCGGCACGCTGGTAGCCGACATAGGTTTCCGGCGATTGCACTTCGTTGCTGTCCGGCGCCATCTGCACGCCGTCAGCCTTGGCATTGATCAGCCCGCCCGAGACTTTGGCGGCACCGGCTTCACGCAGCAGTTGCTGGATGACCCGTTCCGATTCGTCGTAGGCACCTTCACCGAAATGGTGGTAACGGATACGGCCTTGGGCGTCGGCGAAATAGTGCGCCGGCCAGTACTCGTTGTTGAACGCGCGCCAGATCTTGAATTCGTTGTCGATGGCCACCGGATAGTTGATGCCCAGATCCTTCATGGCTTTGGTGACGTTCTTGATGTCGCGTTCGAAGGCAAACTCCGGCGCGTGCACACCAATCACCACCAGGCCTTGATCGCGATATTTTTCCGCCCAGGCTTTGACATAGGGCAGCGACCGCAGGCAGTTGATGCAGGAGTAGGTCCAGAAATCCACCAGCACGACCTTACCCTTCAACGCCTGGGCATCGAGCGGCGGCGAATTGAGCCACTGCACGGCGCCGTCCAGCGGCGGCAGATTGCCTTCGACCGGCAAGCTGCCCGTGGATTTGTCAGCCACTGGCATTGCGCCTTCGGCGGCAGGATCTTGCGCCATCATCGCCCCGCTGTTACGCGGAGATTTACCGGCCAGTTGTTCCACCAGCACTTGCTCGATGCCGCCGGTGGAAGCCGTCGAAACCCGCGCCAGAATCCCGGTGTCCAGCCCCAGTGCGATCGCCGCCACACCGGCCAGCATCGCTGCACCCAGGCCACGACGCACCCACTCACCAGCGCCGATTGAGCGCTTCATCGCCGTGAAGACTTTACCGCCCAACAGCAACGCCAACGCCAGGGACGTCGCCGCACCGGCAGCGTACGCCAGCAGCAACAAGGTGGTTTGAATGCTGGCGCCTTGCAGCGCCGCACCGGTCAGCAGCAAACCGAGAATCGGTCCGGCACACGGCGCCCACAGCAGGCCCGTGGCTACGCCGATCAGGAACGAAGCACCGGGACGCGGCCGCGCATCGGCACCCGCCGCTTCCGACAAACGACTGCCCGCCGCGACCAACGGCCGGGTCAGGCGCTCGGCCAGTTGCGGCAGCATCAGTGTCAGGCCGAACAGCGCGACGAACACCAGCGCCAGCCAGCGCCCGTACTGATTGAGCTGCACCACCAAACCGCCACCTACCGCCGCCAGCGTGGCGACCAGCGCGAACGTCAGCGCCATGCCCGCCAGCAGCGGCAAACCACTCTTCATGAACGGCTGCCCGGTGCGGGCGAAGACAAACGGCAGTACCGGCAGAATGCACGGGCTGACAATCGTCAGCACACCACCGAGATAGGCGAGGACCAGGAGCCACATGGCGTTTACCTGCTAAAAAGTGAGTGAAATGGATCAGGCGGTCTTAGGCTCGAACTTCATCGACAACCCATTCATGCAGTAGCGCAGACCGGTGGGTTTCGGACCGTCATCGAAAACATGGCCCAAATGCCCGCCGCAGCGCCGGCAGTGCACTTCTTCGCGGACCATGCCGAAGGTGCGGTCCTGACGGGTGGCCACTGCCTTATCCAGCGGTGCCCAGAAACTCGGCCAACCGGTGCGGCTGTCGAACTTGGTCGCCGAGGAGAACAGTGGCAGGTCGCAACCGGCACAGGCGAATGTGCCGTCGCGGTGCTCGTTGTTCAGCGGGCTGCTGTAGGCGCGTTCGGTGCCTTCTTCGCGGAGGATTTCGTACTGTTCGTCACTGAGGATCGCGTGCTATTCGCTGTCGCTGTGGGTCACTTCGAACACCTCCGCTGCGTCGGCCTCGCTGATCAATGCCGAGCCTGTGGAAAACTTCGGCAACAGGCCGATCGCCAGGGCTGCAAACCCCAGCCCGCCGCTTGCTACTAAAAATTGCCGTCGAGAAAACATGCGCGCCTCCAAAAATCCAGGGTGTTTCATGGAACACAGCCTAGGCTTGGGGTGATCGCCAAATCCTCACGGGAAGTTAAACAATTCGTGATAACTCGGGCTGTGAAAAACCCGCACAATGCATAACGCCGATTTCGAACGGATGCGATTACTGTGGGAGCGATCTTGCTCGCGATGGCGTTGTGTCAGCCGCCATGAATGTTGAATGTGAATCCGCTATCGCGAGCAAGCTCGCTCCCACAGTTTTTTGCACCTTAGCCGCGCCGAAGGATGAGCAGGATGGAACAGACCAAACGCGTCCTCGTGGTCGAGGACGACATGCACATCGCCGACCTGATCTGCCTGCATCTGCGTGATGAGCAGTTCGAGGTGGTGCACAGTGCCGATGGCACTGAAGGCATGCGCCTGTTGCAGCAAGGCAACTGGGATGCCTTGATCCTCGATCTGATGCTGCCCGGCGTCGATGGTCTGGAAATCTGCCGCCGCGCCCGGGCCATGGCGCGCTACACGCCGATCATCATCACCAGTGCGCGTTCCAGCGAAGTGCACCGGATTCTCGGCCTCGAACTGGGGGCCGACGACTACCTGGCCAAGCCGTTTTCCATGCTCGAACTGGTGGCGCGGGTCAAAGCGCTGTTGCGCCGGGTCGAGGCCATGGCGCGCAATCTGAAGATGGACGCCGGTAGCCTGCTCATTGACGGCCTGGCCATCGACCCGATCACCCGCGAAGTGGCCCTCGACGGTCGGCGCCTGGACCTCACGCCCCGGGAGTTCGACTTGCTGTACTTTTTCGCCCGCCAGCCCGGCAAAGTGTTTTCGCGCATGGACCTGCTCAATGCCGTTTGGGGCTACAGCCACGAAGGCTATGAGCACACGGTCAACACCCACATCAATCGCCTGCGCGCCAAGATCGAGGCCGATCCGGCGCAACCGGTGCGCATCCTCACGGTGTGGGGTCGTGGCTACAAATTTGCCACCGGTGAGGAGCCGCAGCCATGAGGCTGACCCTGACGCAACGCCTGTCGCTGGTGTTCGCCGTGTTGCTGCTGGTGTGCTGCGGCACGTCGGCGTGGATGCAAGTGCGCTCCAACCAGATGCATGAACAGGAAGTGGTGCAAGGCTTGTCCCGCGACCTGGCGCAACACATCGCCCGCGACACGGTGCTGATGGACACCCAGGGCCTGATGCCCAATGCCGTGCGCGATCTGTTCAGCAAGCTGATGCAGGTCAACCCGAGTGTCGAGGTGTACCTGCTCGACACCGCGGGCAAGATTGTCGGCAGCGCCGCGCCCGAGGGCCGGATTCGCCGGGAGAAGGTTGACCTGGCACCGATCCAGCGTCTGCTACGGGGCGATGCGCTGCCGATTCCCGGCGACGACCCGCGCAGCGTTGATGCACGCAAGGTGTTCAGCGCCGCGCCGCTGAAGGTCGACGGCAAACCGGCCGGTTATCTCTACGTGGTGCTGCTCGGTGAAGACCATGATCGACTGGCCGAACGCGGTGCGACCAGCGCCGCGCTTAATACCGCCCTGCTCTCTATCGGTTTGGTCGCGCTGTTGTGCCTGATTGCCGGTCTCACCGCGTTTGCCTTGATCACCCGGCCGTTGCGCCGCTTGACCGAAACCGTCAGCCAGTTCGACATCGACGGCGTCCCGGTGACCCCGGCCCTGCCCCTCACCCCGGAAAAAACCGCCAGCCACGACGAAATCGCCATCCTCGACGCCACGTTCCGGCAGATGCAGGCACGCCTCGGCGAGCAATGGCGTTCGTTGACTCGCCAGGATCAGGAACGCCGCGAACTGGTGGCGAACATCTCCCACGATTTGCGCACGCCGCTGGCTTCATTGCACGGTTATCTGGAAACCCTGTCACTCAAGGACTCCACGCTGTCACCCGCCGATCGCCGCCGCTATCTCGGCATTGCGCTGGATCAGAGCCGCAAGGTCGGTGGCCTGGCGCAATCGCTGCTGGAACTGGTGCGGCTGGAGCATGGGTTTGTGCAACCGGTGCTGGAGCGGTTTTCCCTGACCGATCTGGCCCAGGACATTTTCCAGAAATTCGAACTCACCGCCGAAGCGCGTCAGGTCGAACTGAAGGCCACGTTCGCGCCAAACGTTTCAGCGGCCTGCGCCGATTTGGGTTTGATTGAGCGGGTGCTGACCAACCTGTTCGATAACGCTTTGCGCCACACGCCGCAGGGCGGAGAAGTCGAACTGGGGCTGCGCCCGCAAGGGTCGTTTATCGAAGTGACCATCAGCGATACAGGGCCGGGGATTGCCCCGGAATTGCGTGAAGGGTTGTTCTTGCGGCCGTTCAATATCGGCGGTGCACGTCGTGACGGCGGGTTGGGATTGCGGATCGTGCATCGCATCCTGCAATTGCATGGACGCGAGATTCAGTTGATCGATGTGCCGGGGCGCGGCGCGACGTTCAGGTTTTCGTTGCCGGTTGATGAAGAGACGGCGTCGACGCTGGCGGTGCGGTCGATGAACCTCAATACACCAAGACAGGCCTGAAATTGTGGCGCCTGACCGGGCCTCATCGCTGGCAAGCCAGCTCCCACAGGGTTAATAGGTATACGCAAGATCTGCGGACAACCTAAATCACTGTGGGAGCTGGCTTGCCAGCGATGACGTCGGCCAATACACCCCAGTTTTTCGACCCGTCGCGACCCGGCAAAATCGCCCGTTGGCCTGTTGGGTCGTGACAACGCCGCCCCGGTCCAATAGATTAGGCGACCTGAAAAAGCCCTCGTGCTTTCTCGCCCCAATTCAAGCTAAAAAAGTAGTGAAATTTCAATGTCCGATTCCAACACCGCTGAATCCGTAGTCACCCTGTCGTCCAAAGCGGAATACGAAAACTCCATCAATCTTTCACAACACGTGTCCCAGGCGAAAACCATCAGCGAGATGGTGCTGGACGCTTTCCAGTCCACCCGCGAAAGCGACCAGATCCGCGAACTGCGCGCCGCGATCCGCCAGGCCCACGACAGCTTCGACGATGACAAAGCCTACGAACTGATGGGCGAACTCAAGCAACTCAAGGACGCCGAGGCCGCCGACATCGCCGCCCTGGAAGACCTGAGCAGCAAATTCTCGATCGGCCGCATCCTGTCCAGCTTCAAGGACGACCCGGCGTTCCAGGAAATCGTCTACGGCCTGGCGCTGAAAGTGCTGAACCAGACGCACCAGGCGATCAGCAACCCGAGCGGCGGCAAGAGCAAGGCCGCCAAGGCCAAGAAAGAAGTCGAAGTGTTCACCATCAGCAAGGACGGCATCAGCGTGACCTTGCCGCTGCGCACCCCGCGCTCGCGCCTGAGCGTCGACCGTGAAGCCCTGGAATTCCTCGGGTTCACCTTTGTCGGTGAAGGCGATGAAGCGGAGCTGGAAAGCGAGACGTTCCTGGACAATGCCGGGGCCGAACAAGCGGTCAACCGCAAGAACATCATCACCGCCCTGCAACAGCAAACCGCGTTCGACGGCTACAGCATCGCCGCGCAGTAATTCCCGCCAGCGCATCAAGCGCCGCAACACCCAGAGCCCCGCCCCAGAGCGGGGCTTTTTATTGCCCGCGATTCCGGCGAATCCCCGATTACTCTTCCAGTATCAACGCCAGAACAACACTTCCCTTCCCCCATCAGCATCACGAGTCCGTCTGCGGGAAGCGTCGACTCACTTTCCAGCCCAAGACCTCAGTGGTGCGACTGCCGAGGTCATCATGAACACGCTCCCGCTCTACCGTCAGTTAGCCAACCATTACCTGGACGCCATCCGCAGCGGCACCCTGAAAACCGGCGAACGCATGCCCTCGATCCGCTTGATGATGGAGAAACATGCCGTCAGCCTGTCGACCGCCGTGCAGGTGTGCCGGGAGCTTGAGGACTATGGCGTGCTGGAAGCGCGGCCGCGCTCGGGCAACTACATCCGCCAGCCCGACACGCCAAGCAAACCTGCGCTGACCGCCGTGCCGCCGCCGCTGGATACCGGTGTCTACGTCGGTATTCATGAACAGGTGTCTTCGGTGCTCAAGGCCAGCCAGCGGGCGACGGTCAAGGTCAATTTCGCCAGCGCCTACTGCGCGCCGCAGCTCTATCCGCTCAAGACGCTGCAAGACAACATGATCAAGACGCTGCGCCAGGACTCGCATGTGTTCGATACCACAGGGCCAACCAGTGGC
The DNA here is from genome assembly GCF_047784845.1 of Pseudomonas sp. NFX98. Taxonomy (NCBI): domain Bacteria; kingdom Pseudomonadati; phylum Pseudomonadota; class Gammaproteobacteria; order Pseudomonadales; family Pseudomonadaceae; genus Pseudomonas; species Pseudomonas sp. NFX98. Next base: position 51,413 of record NZ_JBLNNF010000007.1, read on the forward strand.
AACATTGCGCTGCGCAATGTCCTTGCCCGTCGGATGCTGACCGCCAAAACCAACCTGACGGCCGAGCGCATCGTGATCACCAACGGCGCCACCGAAGCGATCAATCTGGCCTTGCGTGCCGTGACCCGCCCCGGCGATACCGTAGCCGTGGAGTCGCCGACCTTCTACGGCCTGCTGCAAATCCTCGAAAGCCTGAACCTGCGGGTGCTGGAAGTCCCGGCCTCGACCCACGCGGGGATTCACCTGCCGGCGCTCGAACATCTGCTGCAAGGCCCCGAGCGGATCAAGGCATTGATCGTCATGCCCAACCTGCACAATCCGCTGGGCAGCATCATGCCCGACACCCACAAGGCTCGACTGGTAAAACTGTGCGCCGAGCACGACACGGTGCTGATCGAGGACGATACCTACGGCGATCTGGTGGACACCGAACAACCGCTGTCCACCCTCAAGCACTGGGACCGCACCGACAACGTGATCTATTGCGCTTCGCTGAACAAAACCCTGGCACCGGGCCTGCGCCTGGGCTGGATCAGCGCCGGCAAATGGCACGACCGCGTGGAGATGCTCAAGCACACCCAGTCCCGTGGTTGCGAAGCGTTGTCGCAATTGGCGGTCAGTGCGTTCATGGCAACACCCTCCTATGAACGCTACCTGCGACGCTTGAGGAAAACCCTGACGCAACAGCGCCAGCAGATGAGCGCGGCAATCACCCGGTATTTCCCCGAAGGCACCCGAGTCACAAACCCTCAGGGCGGCACGCTGCTGTGGGTGGAATTGCCGGTGCAGCATTCGGCCATGGCGCTTTTTCATGAGGCGTTGAACGTTGGCATCCAGATTTCACCTGGGGATATCTTTTCCAATGCCAAACGCTTCGGGAATTTTGTGCGAATTGGGTGTGGGACGCCGTATTCGCCGAGGATTGACGGGGCGCTGGAGACATTGGGCCGAATCTTGAAAAACCAGGATTAACCACGAACCTGTAGGAGCTGCCGCAGGCTGCGATCTTTTGATTTTGATTTTTTAAGATCAAAAGATCGCAGCCTGCGGCAGCTCCTACAGGGGTTTTGGGTTAAAGGGGGTCTCGGTGCAGGCAAATGATATGCGGGTCATCATTCCAGTGCGGAAAACGCTCGGCGATCAACGGATCGTGACCGGGAATGACATGGTCTTCGCTATCGGCCAGACGGTCGATTTCGCTGAACGCTTCAAGGCTCTGCGCCAGGTCGTCGATGATCGGAAACGGACTGCGCTCGCGGATGTTGACCCACAAATGCGCAGCATCCGATGCCAGCACAATCCAGCCGCGCTCGGTATTCACCCGCACCACCTGACTACCCGGCGTATGCCCGCCTACCGCATGCAGCGTCACGCCGGGCATCACTTCAACCGTGCCGTTGTGCAAACGCATCCGCCCTTCGAACAGCGGTGGCAACGCCGACATCACGTCCTCGACCTCGTAGGTTTTATTCACCGTGCGATGGCTCATTTTCGGCCCGGTGCAGAAACGCAATTCCGCTTCCTGCAAATGCACGGTCGCCTTGGGAAACAACCCGAGATTGCCGGCATGGTCCCAGTGCAAATGCGTGAGGATAAGGTGCTCGACCTGCGCCGGATCGATGTCCAGTTGCAGCAGGGATTCTTCCGGCAGGCGATACATCTGGCGGTTGCGCCGATCCGCCGTGGCCGGTTGAAAACAGGTGTCGACCACGATCACCTGTTGCTCGTTGCGAATGACCCAGAAGTAATAATCCAGCGGCATTGGCGCGTTCGGATCACCGCAGCAGGCGTCGTAGAGAAAATTCTCCCTGGCGGTGCGTTGGGCATTGGCGCCGACACGGATGGCGAACACTTCGTAAACGGGAACGGACATGGACACCTCCGGGTTCAGGCTGCTGCGGTGGCTTTGAGGGTCGGACGAAAATCGAAGTCAATCTGCTCGCTGATACCCAGGTCGTGCGCCAGTTTATGCAGGCCACTGTAGTCACGCATGATCGTCGCGTTCTTGTTGCTCTCGCGGGTGTCGGCAATGATCGCCGCCGCATCTTCGACGCCCAATTGCGTCAGGATCGCCTCCCACATCGAGTAGTCCTGGGCGATAAAAGCACTCAGCGCTACCGACAAATGACCGGCGAAAAACTCTCGCTGCTCAGGCTGCATGTTGGCGTACATGACCTTGGCCACCTCGGCCAGCACCTTGCTGTGCGCATACTCGTCGCGATTGTGCAGTTCGGCGACGCGGCGGTTTTGCGGCTGAATCGTCTGGTCGTCCGCCAGCAGGTCGAGATAGGCGTTGACGCTGATCTCGGCCACCACCGCGAAAGTGATCGCCGCCAGGTCGCGCTGCCATTGCTCCGGCAATTCTTCACACAGCGCCTTCAGGCGCAGATAAGTGACGGATGGCGGCAAGTCCAGATCCCGATCCAGTGCGCGATCGAGTTTGGTTCGCTCGATGGCCCGCAAGTGCATGAGCGTGTGGTAGTGCTCGTCGATCAGGGTTTGCTGCATGGCCTCGCGAAAATGCCAGTCGTCCTTGCCCAGGTACTGGTTGGCGATGACGCTCAACGCCGGGTTCACCACATGCTCCTCGGCGGTCACCGTGCGCAGGTTGTAGCCGATCCAGCCCCAGGTCACCACGCTGCTTTTAAGCTCATCGCTCAAGGCCTGGAATTTCGGATGATGAAAAAACGGCACCATGCACTCCGGGTAATCCGGGCGGGTTGGGTCGAACACTTCGTTGACCTGGGCCTTGTCCGGCGAACACACCGTGGCGCGCTTGGTCCAGGCCTGATTGAGCCGCACGATCAGTTGATGATCGACCTGGGCAATCTCGATTGCTGTTTGCATGACGCAATACCTGTAAGACGCGTACCCGCGAGGGGTACGCCAAAAGAATGAAGGGCGACGGAAGAATCAGGCCAGCCAGTAGCGGGTCAGGTTGCGCGCCGGGTCAGTGTATCGGCTGCGGGCGTGAATCATCCGCCAGTTGTCCCAAATCAACATGCATCCGTCGGGAATCAGCACCGGAACGTTGTGCTCGACGAAATACGCTTCACCCAGCACGGCAAATCTGGCCAGTGGCGAGGTGTTGTTGGCGACTTGCGACTGCTGTAAAGCTTCCTCCGACGGATTCACATCGCCGTAGTGAAACTGGTTGTAGCTGAAGCGGAAAATGTCTCCTTCAGCTGTAGGCGTCAGGATGTATTCCCTGACCCGGGTTTGCGCCGGTTCACCCGGTTTGGCGGTGGCGACGAATTCCACGGGCGTGTCATCGAGCCATTCGCGCAATTCCGGTTCGGTGTGCTCAAGCGACTTCAAGAACGCGTAACCGTCCACCAATCCCGTGTGCCCGCCACCGCAAGTGGCCTGTTTATGGCAATGCAAGGCCAGGTAGCGCGGCGGTGGGCCATACACCGGCGCTTCGGTGTGCGGACCGATGCCGTTCATGCTCTGGGAATACGGCAGGGCTTCGTAGCCCGGCTTGCGGGTAATGGCAAACGCTACCTGCCCGTTGAACTGCGGAATAACCGGACCGAACTCGTGCAATGTTCCTACAACATCGTGGGCAAATTCCCCCGGCGTAAGCACCGTCCAGCCACGACGCGACAATTCTTCATGGCGATGGCCCAGCGAAACATATGGTTTGGACGCAACAATCCCTTGATCTGACATGGTGAGATTCCCGGCGGTTTATCAGGCGTTGACGGTTGAGGTGTAAGCGGCAATCAAATCGCGGCAGGCATTGCCCGGTTGGTAGTGCTGCTCGTCGATGCTCTGCACCGGGGTGATTTCGGCGGCGGTACCGGTAAGAAAACACTCGTCGAAGCTGCCAAGCTCCGCAGGCAAAATCGTGCGTTCGATCACTTGATAGTCCAGCGCCTTGGCCAGTTCGATCACGGTCTGCCGCGTGATGCCATCGAGAAAACAATCCGGTGTCGGCGTGTGCAGCTTCCTGCCTTTGACGAAGAACACATTGGCACTGGTGGCTTCGGCGATGCGGCCGCGCCAGTCGAGCATCAAGGCGTCGTGGTAACCGTTGTTTTCCGCGTCGTGCTTGCTCAGTGTGGCGATCTGGTAATGCCCTGAGGCCTTGGCTTCGAAGGGGCTGCTGCTCGGCGGCGGACGGCGCCACGTTGCCGTCTTCAGGCGAATGCCGTCCATGCGCGCCGCCGGGTCGAAGTAGCTCGGCCACTGCCAACAGGCGATCGCCACATGCACGCGGTTGAAGCGCGCCGAGGTGGAAATCATCTCGCTGCCGCGCCAGGCCACCGGCCGCAAGTAACCGTCGGCAACGTTATTGCGCTGCAGCAATTGGTGACTGGCGGCCTCCAGTTCGGCGGGTTCAAACGGGATGGCAAAATCCATCAACTGCGCCGAGCGGTACAGGCGCTCGGTGTGTTCGCGCAGCTTGAAGATCTTGCCGTTGTACACGCGCTCCCCTTCGTACACCGTACTTGCGTAATGCAAGCCGTGGGTCAACACATGCAGGCGCGCCTGGGACCACTCGACGAACTCGCCATCGAGCCAGATCAATCCCTCGCGCTGATCAAACGGAATACCGCTCATGTCCTTATCTCCCCAGTAATCAAGATTCGTCCTACGCCGTTTGCAGCAGGACCGGTATCAATTCCGGCGCTGTCGCCAACAAAAGCTCAGGCTCGGTCTGAAAGAAAAACGCTCGCTCGCCGAAGGCCGGGCGCAACTGATCGAACCAGGTCGCCTGCGGGTCGAAGCGTGCATAGAAGGTGCGCAACACCCATTGCGGATCGCGGGCCTGGAGGAACTGCAGCACGAAGACTTTTTCCCCGGCGACGGTCTCGATGCCGTTGATCAACACCTTGCCGTAGAAGGTGCTCATGGAAGGCCCGCGCACCGTGCGCGCCAATCCGGAGACCGTGCGGTACGCCGCCTGAAAGATTTCGAACGCCCGGGCCAGCGGCATCGCGAAGTAGTGACTGGGGCCGGTGTCGCGCTCGACGAACATGTAATAGGGCACCGCACCGAGCCGCACGCCTTCGGTCCAGAGGTCCGCCCAATCGGCGGGGTTTTCGTTGATGTGGCGAATCACCGGTGCCTGCATGCGCAACGTTGCACCCGTGGAGCGAATACGTTCGACAGCCTGGTGGGCGATGTCCTGGCGGATCTCCACCGGGTGGTTGTAGTGCCCCATGATCGAGAGGTTTTTCCCCGCCGCGACGATCAGCCGGAACAGTTCGAGCAACTCGGGCGCGTCCTTGTCGCTGACAAATCGCTGCGGCCAGTACGCCACGGATTTGGTGCCGATGCGGATGCTCTTGATGTGCGGCAACGCCAGCAGCGGCTCGATGTAACCGGCCAGCGAACGGGTGTTCATGATCATCGGATCGCCGCCGGTGATCAGCACGTCGGTGACTTCGGTGTGCACCCGCAGGTAACTCACCAGCTCCTGGGACTCACGGGCGTTGAACTTGAGTTCTTCCTCACCGATGAACTGCGCCCAGCGGAAACAGAACGTGCAGTACGCATGACACGTCTGACCGGCACCGGGGAAAAACAGCACGGTCTCGCGATACTTGTGCTGAATGCCCGCGAGGACTTTTCCTTCAAGGGTGGCGCTGTTGTGCGTCAGTTGTCCGGCCGGATGCGGGTTCATGCGCAACCAGATCGCTTCGATCCGCCGTTTGATCGCGACGGCGTCATCCTGCTCTATCAGTTGTTTGAGCGATGCGTATTCATCCGCCAGCAACATGTCCTTGTGGGGAAAGGTCATGCGAAAAATCGGATCGTCCGGGATGTTGTTCCAGTCGATCAGCGTCCCCAGTACGTATTCGTTGGTGCGAAACGGCATGACCCGGGCCACGACGGTCATGGCTTCCTGCAATGCCGGGGTCAGCTTGTCCCAGTAGGGTGTGTCGCGAATGGTGCGTGCGTTGTAGGGTTTGTAGCGTTCGTGCTCCGACAGTCCTTGCATGGCCGCGCTCCTGATGGTCGTTTACGCGATGGCCGGCGCTTTGCGCTCTATGTCCATCCATGCCCGAACGCTGTCGCGATCCCACTGACGGCGCACATACGCCGCGAGTCGCGCAGGCACCGGGTCACCATTGGCAACGAGTCGGTTGAGCATGATTGCCAGGTCGGTGTCGGCGATGCTCCAGTCACCGAACAGGTGCTCGGCGCCCTCTTCCAGCAAGCGGTCGGCCACGAAGAACAGTCGATCGACAGCGGCCCGGGCGTCGTCGGACAGTGGCGTGTCTTTCTTGCCGAAGTACACCAGGTCAAACGGACGCTCCTTGCGCACCACCAGCAGATCGCTGCGCAACCAGGCCTGAAGCTGACGAGCGCGAGCGCGCTGTTTGATGTCTTGCGGGTAAATTCTTTTCGAGCCTGGAGCGAGTTCTTCCAGGTATTCGGCAATGGCTGAAGATTCCGACAGCGCAAAACCTTCGTGAACTAATACCGGGATTTTGCAGGTCAATGAAAGATCGCGATAATTCGCTTGATAGTTTTCGCGAGCTTTCAAATCCACTGTTACAAGCTCAAACGAAAGTTGCTTCTCCTTGAGCGCCACATAAGCCGACATCGCAAAAGCGCTGACATAATCTGCGCCGAGATACAGCTTCAACTTCGCACTTTCCATAGAACGCTCCCTTGCACTAAGCACATTAATCCGTTGCATTTGAAGCGATCGTATTAAGTTGATTACCCGCTGAACAGATACAGAAATTATCTGTTTCTATCGATACAGAAATCCGGACACGCCAATCTCCACGAGGATTTTTTGCGGGCACGACAGAAACGAAAAAGGGAGTCAGCGAACGCGGACTCCCTGGTGTGCAGCAGAGGGAAAAATTACCGTTGACGGGGGATCAAGCCAACGTTGTCGACATGGTTGGACAGCAGTGCCATCTGCGGCATGTTGCTGAGGTTGAGCATGGCAAACGGCTCGGTTGCGCTGGTGTTGACGAAGCCGTGCCGGGTCCAGGCCGGCACCAGCAACACGTCGCCGGGGCTGACGTTCACCTCATCGGCATCGCCCAGTGTCAGCGCGCCGCCACCGGATTGAATGATGAACAGATGCCACCAGGCATGGGCATGGCCGGTGAGTGTTGAACCCGGCACCAGCCACTGCATGGACACCGCCATTCCGGGTGTCAATTGGCAGCCTTCGAGGTTGTTATCGTGGGCCAGCGCAACAATATCGATGTCGCTGGCCTCAAGGGTCTGACGCATATCGGTAAGTTCAGCAGCCTTCCACACCCGTGGTTTGATTGGCTGCCGATCTAAACTCTGGCGAAAGTCTTTATATGAAAAAAACGCACCCTGAACGTTATTCATTTGCTGATTCCAACTTATTCTGCCGACTTGAGTTACCAGACCTTAGGCGAACCCTTCAACAGTGTAAAGTCGAACAACGCTACTTATAACGCTGAAGGGCGCAGCGCCACGATCATATCAACTTCGATCGCCGCATTTTTTGGCAACTGGTAAACACCCACGGTCGTCCGTGTATGTTTCCCGGCATCGCCCAGCACGTGACTGAACACATCCGACGCACCGTTGGCGACTTCGCTGAGGTCGACAAAATCCTCGGTGCACCTCACATACACCGTCACCCGGATCAGCGACTTGATCTTGTCCAGCGAACCGATGGCATCAACGATCAGCGCCAACCCGCGCATCGCACTGATGCTGGCGGCTGCTTGCGCATCCGCCATGTTGAGGTCCCGCCCCACCCGGCCCGGATAGTGGATCTTGCCGTCCATGCGCGGCACCAGACCGCTGATATACAGTTCATCGTGGTGACGAATCAGCGGCGCGTAATGCCCGCCAGCGGTGTTCTCGCCGTAGATGTCATAACCGAACTCCTGTGCCAGCGCGATGAAGCGTTCATCACAGGTCATGTGCGAAATCATTTACCAACCCCTCTTGATCAATACTGCAAAAAACATCGATCGCTAGTGCTAAAACACGGCTCAACCCACGGCCCTTACGGACGGTGCCAGGCTGGTGATGCCGACGCGTGATTCGACGGCTTCGGCCAGCCGCAACAGGTCGTGGCTGAGCCGCTCGTAGTCCTCGTTGAACAACACGATGTGGCCGATGAACGAGAAATTGTCTTTCACCAGCGCGGTGACCGAATCACCAATACGCTTGCTCAGCACCGCTTCCACCAGTTCGATGCCCAGCGACCGGGCCAGGGCCTGGATGTCCGGTACATCGCGCAAGAGGCCACCGGCGCTAGCCCGCAGCAGGCGAATGCCGCAGTAGCCGCGAGGCACCGGGTCATGGCTATCGACCTGGCCTTCCACGGCCCAGCGGACCCAACGTTCCCACGGGTTGAAATCGACGAACGCCTGACACGCCAGATCCCAGATATGCATGCCACCGGGGCGCATGTTGGTTTCCACGGCCGAAGTGCGATGATTGGCCCTGTGGAAAACTTCGTTGTGCCAGGCACCGTTGTCCTGCGCCACCAGCCCCGCCATGTGCCGGCCGGCCGCCATCAATCGAGCCTGTGCGTCAGCCGCCAACGGTGCGGGCACCACTTGCTGGATCTCGGCGCGGTAGGCGCCTTCGGTGGTGGTTTTTTCGGTGATCCAGGTGCTTCCGGCAACATAATCCCAGCTGTATTCCCGGGCGTTCTGGATCAACTCTTCGAGTACGATGCCACCCTCGCGATAAGGCTTGAGCGCTAGCCACGCCTCGTCGCATTCGGTCGGGTGACGGATGACGCGGCAGCCACGGCTGGCGCCTTCGCAGGCAGGCTTGATGAACGCCTTGCCGCCCAGTTCGATCACCCGCTGGCGCAGTTCCGGCAGGCTTTCAATTCGCACGGAAAGCACAGGCCGATAATCATCGGGTGATGTGCTGGCCGCCGCTTCGAGCTGGCGGAAAATCTGCTTGTCCAACCCCGCCCGCGCCTCGGCCGGCGTAATGCCGGGCAAGCCGAAATGACTGGCCAGCGCCGCACCGAGCAACACGCCGCGATCAGAAAACGGCAGCACGCCGATCAGCTTCCAGCGGTCAGCATTCAGGCAGCCGACCACCAGTTCCAGTGAGGCCGCTACATCTTTTTCTGCCAGCGAGGTGCTGCAAACGTGATCGGCAACCTGTTCGTCAAAAGGCTGGATCTGCTCGACCAGCAGGATCAACCGGGCGTTGTAGAGCGACTTGCACAGTTCACGCAACTTCGGGATATCGTGGACCCGACTGCCGTTGTACCCCACCACTACTACGCATGAAGTCGTATTCATAATGTCCCCGACTTGCAAAGTGAAAACCGAAACGGCGATAAGTCAGTCATGCAGCGACGCAATGGATTTGCGGTTGAGCCAGTACCAGACCAGGATCCCGGCAGCGCCGATAGCAGCCAGCAACAACGCGTTGTAGGGAGGTGGCATGACCCGCATGATCAACACGGTCAACCCGGCACCGACGCCCAAGGACACTTCCTTGACGAACATGTTGTTCTGCTTGACCGAGAAGTAATCGAGGTGGCTGAACGCGCATTCGGCGATGGACAGCAGCGCCACCCAGATCAGCGCGCCGACCAGGGTTTCGACGTGGAATGCAGCCGGTGAAGACAGCACGGCAAAACCGCCGACGATGATCCCGATCACTGTCAGGACCTTGAAGCGCCCGGTGCTCTCGATCAGTTTCATGACCGGCACTTGCGCGAACACCACGACGGCGCTGTTGAGGATCAGCATCAGGCCGTACCAGGCGGGCAATTCGCCGGTTTCGAGCAGGATCGCTTGTGGCAGGATCGAGAACACACCAAACAGCTTGATGCCCATGATGATCCCGGCGATCACCCACGGCAGTTTGTTGCGCCAGCCGCTACCTTCCTGGCTGGCCGGGCGGGCCACGGCGGCTTCGGTGGTGAATGTTGCGCCCATGGCGATCGGCAGGCACAACAGGACGAAACTGGCGGCACCGAGGAAAAACATGCTTGGCGTCAGCAGCGGCGACAGCAGGATCAAACCGGCCAGCAGGCTGCCCATGTTCATGGCCACACGGTTATAGGCCGCGCCTTCCTTGGTCTGCGCCGCTTCGCTCTTGATCAGGTAACCGGCAATCGCAATGCCGTAGGCAAACAACGCCGCGGCAAACATGACAACGCCCTGGTTGCTGGTGACGGCCAGCAGCACCAGACCGGCGGCAGCGCACAGCAACGTGACACTAAGGGAACGGCGACCGAGGACCAGCAACGTCAACGGCAACAGCAGCAACAAGGCCCGATAACCCAGGGCCAGAATGCTGTTGGTGGCGGTGTCGAGCCAGACGTTGGCCTTGCCCAGTACCGCGAACAGCGCCACGGCCGTGATGATCCGAATGGTGAACAACCGCAGGTTGATCACCGGTTTCGCCACGACGGCGGTTGTTTCTAAACTCATTGCAACACCTCATACACCTTGGCGACTGAACGACCGACAAAACGGTCGACAATCCGAAAACACTCCAAAGCGATAGTAGAAAGAGATGCTTGTCTTGATCAGAGCAAGTTCGTATAGAATCCAACGAACTTTACTGCCGGAGAGACCAGTAAAATGCAGGTTCAGCGCGCAGTGATCGCCGCCATCGAGTTCCAGCCGGGTGTACCGCTGGTGCAGCAGATCGTCGATCAATTGACCGTGGCGATCAGCCAGGGCGGCCTGCCCCACGGCTCCAGGCTGCCGCCGATTCGCGAACTTTCCGACTTGATGAACGTGGGCAAATCCACGGTGGTCGATGCCCTCGACCGCTTGCGGGCCAAGGGCCTGGTGGTGTCACGCCAGGGTTCTGGGCACTACGTGCACCGCTCCAGCGCCACGATCCAGCCCGATGCCGGCCCGGACCTGCTCCCGCAAGACACCCTCAGCGTGGTTCGCCGCGCGGTGCTGCTGGACAATGGCGCGCTGCGTCCGGGGGCCGGTTTCCTGCCTTCATCCTGGTTGCCGGCCGAAGAATTGCTCAAAGCCGTGCGCGGAACGCTTCGCGCGACCACCCTGCGCATGGGCGAATACGGTAACGCCAGCGGTTACCTGCCATTGCGCCAGGCCTTGCGCGTCAAGATGGCGACCCTGGGCATCGAGGCGCCGGTGGAACAGATCATCACCACCGCCAACACCGTACAAGCCATCGACATGCTGATGCGCCTGCTGGTCAAACCCGGCGACACGGTGCTGCTCGACGACCCTTGCTACTTCACGATGCACACCAATCTGGCGTGGCACGGGGTCAAGGTCATCACCATCCGCCGCGAATGTGACGGCATGGACCTGGACGCGTTCGAGCAATTGCTGATCGCCCATCGTCCCGTGCTCTACATGACCAACAACGCCCTGCACAACCCGACCGGGCATTCGTTCACTTCGGCGCAGGTATACCGCTTGGTGGAGTTGAGCCATCGCTACAACTTCCACATCCTCGAAGACGATTTGTACTGCGACATGCAGCAACGCCGAACGCCGCGCCTGGCGGCGAGCGGACTGGACAATGTCTCCTACGTCTCCGGGTTCTCTAAGACCCTGACCGCCAACAGCCGCGTCAGCTTCGCGGTGCTGTCGCCGCAACTGGCGGCGCGGATGGTGACGCTGAAAATGGCCTGCGGCGGCATGACTTCGGAAATGGCCGAGCAGATCATCTGCACCATGCTCAGCGACGGCAGCTACACCAAACACATGCGACGCACGGTGGACCGGCTCTACGAGTCGAACAGCCGGGTGGCGGCGTGGCTGGGCGAAGCCGGGTGTTCGGTGTCGTCTTTGCCGGGGGAAGGGTTATACATCTGGACGCGATTGCCAGAGGGATACAAAGCCGAATGCCTGGCCAGAAAAGGTCTGGAAATCGAACTGGTGCTGGCGCCGGGAACCATGCTCAGCAAGGCGGCGGATGCCAATCAGTTCCTCAGGTTCAACGTGGCGCACAGTGATCATGTGCAGGTGCGCGAGCGGTTTTTCCGTTTGCTGGACAAGCCACACAAATAACAAACAACCCTCAATCCCTGTGTGGGCTTGCCCGCGATGGGGCCGTCACATCCAGCATCAATGTCACCAGACACACCGCCATCGTCGGAACGCCGCCCGGAGCCGGCTCGCTCCTACAGGGGGTTGCGGTGTTCATAAATCATCGACGATGTGGTGAAGATACTCGATGTACCGAGTAACAACCGCGCGTAAATGACAAAGCCCCGCGATTCTTTCGAATGCGGGGCCTCTCACGTGTTCGCTGACTCAATCAAACCACTGCCAGTCGATCCACCATATCCGGGAATTTCTCCACCAGCCTGATCAACAAGGCTGCCTGAGCGTTGGGTTTTGACTTTTCCTGCTCCCAGTTTCTCAAGGTACTGGGGCTGGTTCGAATACGTTTGGCAAAAACCGCTTGAGACATGTGCAGCTTTTCCCGTAGCGCAACGATTTCTTGCGCCCCCACTTCAGGAGCCGGAATGTCCTCGATGGACGTATTGCGCAGCGTAATTTTGCCTTCGCGTTGAGCCGCCATCTCATCAACGCCCTGCATCAATTCTGCAAACAGGTCGCGTTTTTTCATGGGGTACCTCGTTTTTTTAGCTCTGTTTCTATCGCTTTCTTGAGCGCCTTTTCTTGGTCGGCGGTCAAGTTCTCAAGCTCATCTTTGTCATAAATTGCAAACATCCAGAACTGACCATCATTCATAAGCCAATAATAGATAACTCGCAAGCCACCTCGTCTGCCTTTACCTCGGCGTCCATCCGCCCATCGAAGCTTTCGAAAGCCACCGGTTCGAGGCATGACATCCCCCACTTGCGGGTTCAACTGCATGTGCGATTGCAGCGCACGATACTCATCGTCCGTCAGATAATTTCCAACGGCGGCGGTGAAGGTAGTGGTTTCAAAGAATACGGTTCGCATCGACAAACTATAGGCAAATTGCTCATAGTTACGCAATCTACAAATCAATTTCCTGACGAATCACCCTAGCAATTAGCCCCCAACAAAAAACCCCGCTCTTCTCTCGAAGGCGGGGCTTTTCGTTACAGCGTCTAAATCTTAAGGCGCGTACGTCAGCAGCAACTCGGCCGGCACTTTGAAGTCCAGGGACATCATCACGCTCAACGCGGTAATGGTGAAGATCGAGAACACGAACAGCTTGCGTGCCCAGACCGTGTCATCCACTGCCTTGTAGCCGGTCCAGGCCATGTACAACCAGTACATGCCCATGGCCGCGGCGACGGCGAGGTAGCTCATGCCGGCGTAGCCGCTGAAGGTCAGCATCAAGGTCGCCACGAGGAAGGCCAGGATGTAGATCAGGATGTGCTTCTTGGCCACTTGAATCCCGCGCTTCACTGGCAGCACCGGAATCGATGCGGCCAGGTAATCGTTGAAGCGGAAGATCGCGATGGCGTAGGAATGCGGCATCTGCCACAGGCTGAACATCACCAGCAGCGTCAGCGCGGCCATGTCGAAGGTATTGCTGACTGCGACATAACCAATCACTGGCGGCATGGCGCCCGACAGACTGCCCACCAGCGTGCCGTGAACCGACTTGCGCTTGAGGTACAGGCTGTAGAAGCCGACGTAGATCACGAAGCCGATTACCGCGAACAAAGCGGCCAACGGGTTGGCCACCTTGTACAACAACGCAACGCCGAGAACACCCAGGACGGTCGCATAGATCAGGGCCAGTTTCAGGGAGATCAAGCCCTGTACCAGCACCCGGTTCTTGGTGCGTTCCATCTTGATGTCGATGTCGCGGTCGATGCAGTTGTTGAACACGCAACCGGAGGCGACGACCAGGGACGTGCCGATCATGGCGGCCAGAAACACGGCCAGATCGACATGCCCTTTCGAGGCCAGGAAGAACCCGCCTGCCACAGAAAGCACGTTACCGAAAATGATCCCCGGTTTGGTGATTTGGATAAAGTGCTTGAGCGACATCGGGTCTACCTCACTTCGCCATCATGTACGTGTGGATGCTGAACATGATCCACAGCGACAGGCCAACCAGCAGGACGATTACGATCGCGGCGAAGACAAACGCAATCACGTTGTTACGCTGCGCGGCCGAACGGTCCAGGTGCAGGAAGTACACCAGGTGCACCAGCACCTGGACGATCGCGAACACGAGGACGATCAACAGGGTGATCGACTTCGGCAGCGACGGGTACATCACCAGACCGAATGGAATGACGGTCAGGATCACCGACAGGATGAAACCGATGGCGTACGACTTGTAGCTGCCGTGACCGGCGTCATCGTGGCCGTGGTGGGAATGAGCTGGGTTAGCCATTTACATAGTCCCCATCAGGTAAACAACGGTGAATACGCAGATCCAGACAACGTCCAGGAAGTGCCAGAACAGGCTCAGGCAGCTCAGACGGGTCTTGTTGGTCGACGTCAGGCCATGCTTGTTGACCTGATACATCATGATCGCCATCCAGATCAGACCGCTGGTCACGTGCAGACCGTGGGTACCGACCAGGGTGAAGAAGCCGGACAGGAAGCCGGAACGGCTAGGGCCGTAACCCTCGGAGATCAGAACGTGGAATTCGTTGATCTCCATGCCGATGAAGCCGGCGCCGAACAGGAAGGTCATGGCCAACCAGCCCAGGACCTGCTTCTTGTTGCCACGGTAGAACGCCAGCATGGCGAAGCCGTAGGTGATCGAACTGAACAACAGCAGAGCGGTTTCGCCCAGCACGTAGGGCAGTTCGAAGATGTCGTGGCCCGACGGGCCACCGGCTACGTTGTTAACCAGTACCGCGTACACCGCGAAGATCGACGCAAACAGAATGCAGTCGGTCATCAGGTAGAGCCAGAAACCGTATACGGTCATCTCGCCCGAGTCGTGGTGATGGTCATCATGCCCATGTCCATCGACATGGGTGTGTCCAGCATTGGTCACTAAGTTCGACATGGTTTAAGCCTGTTCCAACGAGGTTTCAACACGGGTGGCGGTGGCCGGGATTTTCCCTGCCGCTACCAGACGCTTGTGCTGCTCGGCTTCGATGCGCTCGATCGTTTCAACCGGGACCATATAGCCCTGGTCGTCACGTGCAGCGTGGATCGCGAAGTAGACGACAGTGCCTGCCAGGCTCGCGATTGCCAGCCACCAGATGTGCCAGATCATCGCGAAACCGAACACGGTCAGCAGAGCACCCATGACCACACCGGTAGCGGTGTTGTTTGGCATGTGGATCGGCTCGTACTTGGCCGGAGCCTTGTACGCAGTGCCGTTTTCCTTGGCTTCGGTGAACGGATCGACGCAGTCGGCTTTCGGCAGCACGGCGAAGTTGTAGAACGGTGGTGGCGACGAGGTCGACCATTCCAGAGTGTGGGCATTCCACGGATCACCGTGTTCGCACATGTTCTCTGGCTTGTTGCGGTCACGCACACTGACGTACAGCTGGATCAGTTGGCAGGCGATACCGACAGCGATCATCACCGCACCGAACATGGCGACGTACAGGTACGGCACCCACTCAGGGTTGGTGGTGGCGTTCAGACGACGGGTCATGCCCATGAAGCCCAGTGCATAGAGCGGCATGAACGCGACGAAGAAGCCCGAGATCCAGAACCAGAACGCTGCTTTACCCCAGCCTTCGTGCAGCTTGAAGCCGAACGCTTTCGGGAAGTAGAACGCGAAACCAGCGATGTAGCCGAATACCGCGCCGCCGATGATCACGTTATGGAAGTGCGCGATCACGAACAGGCTGTTGTGCAGAACGAAGTCAGCACCCGGGATGGCCAGCAGTACGCCGGTCATGCCGCCGATGGCGAAGGTCACCATGAAGCCCAGGGTCCAAAGAACCTGGCTGGTGAAGCGCAGACGACCCTGGTAAATGGTGAACAGCCAGTTGAATAGCTTCACACCCGTCGGGATGGAAATCAGCATCGTCGCCAGACCGAAGAAGGCGTTGACGCTGGCACCCGAACCCATGGTGAAGAAGTGGTGCAACCAAACCATGAAGCCCAGTACCGAGATCGCGCCCGAAGCGTAGATCATCGACTTGTGGCCGAACAGTTTCTTGCCGGTGAAGGCCGAGATGACTTCCGAGAAAATGCCGAATGCCGGCAGGATCAGGATGTATACCTCAGGGTGGCCCCACGCCCAGAACAGGTTGACGTACATCATTGGATTGCCACCAAGTTCATTGGTGAAAATGTGGAAATCCATGTAACGGTCAAGCGTCAGCAGTGCCAGGGTAGCGGTCAGGATCGGGAACGAAGCCACGATCAGGACGTTGGCCCAGGTGCAGGTCCAGGTGAAGATCGGCATGTCCATCAGTTTCATGCCAGGGGTACGCATTTTCAGCACGGTAGCGAGGAAGTTAACCCCCGTTAGCGTTGTCCCCAGACCCGATAGCTGTAGCGCCCAGATGTAGTAATCCATCCCCACGCCAGGGCTGTATTGCAGGCCCGACAGCGGCGGATAGGCAACCCAACCGGTCTTGGCGAATTCGCCGACGCCCAGGGACAGGTTGATCAGCACAACACCGGAAACCAGCAGCCAGAAGCTCAAGGAGTTCAGGAACGGGAAGGCAACGTCACGTGCGCCGATCTGCAGCGGCACTGCAAGGTTCATCAGGCCGGTGAAGAATGGCATCGCCATGAAGATGATCATGATCACACCGTGAGCGGTGAAGATCTGGTCATAGTGTTCAGGTGGCAGGTAGCCAGGCGAACCCTCGGTGGCCATGGCCAGCTGGGTACGCATCATGATGGCGTCGGCAAAACCGCGCAGCAGCATGACCATGGCGACAATGATGTACATCACGCCAATTTTCTTGTGGTCGACCGACGTCAGCCACTCGGTCCACAGGTAGGTCCACTTCTTGAAGTAAGTGATACCCGCGAACAGTGCCAGACCACCGAGCGCGATCATGGCGATGGTAATCATCACAATCGGTTCGTGGAACGGGACCGCTTCCCAACTTAATTTACCAAACATCGTTTACTCCTCTGCCCCGGCAGCTGAATGCGAGTTCATGTCCGTAGCGGCCACTTCTTTCTCTTTCTTCTCGTGCTTGACCTTCGGGCCCGGTTTCATGCCTTCGTACTTGTCGACGATGGTCTGGAACAGGTTCGGCGTCACCGAGGAGTAGAGCTCGACTGGGTTGTTCTGGCTCTGCTTGGAAAGGGCTGCGTATTCAGCTTGTTCAAGCTGTTTAGGTGCCTTTTTGACTTCACTTACCCAGGCGTCGAAATCTTCCTGGGAAGTTGAGATCGCTTTGAATTTCATACCGGTAAAACCAGCGCCGCTGTAGTTGGCGGAGATGCCTTCCATTTCAGCGTTGCGGTCGGCGATCAAATGCAGTTTGGTCTGCATGCCCGCCATCGCGTAGATCTGGCCGCCCAGGCCCGGGATGAAGAACGAGTTCATCACGGCGTCGGAGGTGATCTTGAAGTTGATGGGTGTGTTCGCCGGGAACACGATCTTGTTGACCGTGGCAATGCCTTGTTCCGGGTAGATGAACAGCCACTTCCAGTCCAGCGCGACCACTTCGATGGTCACCGGCTTCACGTCGGATTCGATCGGACGGTACGGGTCCAGTTCGTGGGTCGAAATGTAGGTGATGTAACCCAGGGCAATGATGATCAACACCGGAACAGTCCACACCGCGATCTCGATCTTGGTGGAGTGGTTCCATTTAGGCGTGTAGGTCGCCTTGGTGTTGGACGCGCGGTATTTCCAGGCGAACAGGAAGGTCATGACGATGACCGGAACCACGACCAACAGCATCAGCAGCGTTGCGGTGATGATCAGGTTGCGCTGTTCCAGGCCAATCTGGCCGGTGGGATTGAGCAAGGTCATGTTGCAGCCTCCCAGCAACAACGTGCCGAGCAGCGGCACTAAGCCTAGTAGTCTGGGGTACCTGTTTTTACTCATCTCACGACCTCTAAAGCAGCTTGCGCAATGCAGTTGGGTTTTGATCGCCAACACTTCACCCTGCCAAGGGTTGGCATTTCTTTGGATTGAATAAGGGCTGCCCGTCGAGCGTCAGACGCGTTTCGACAAATCCTGGGCCAGCGGTGAGTTCTTATTCGAATTCGTGGTCAAAGGCCTTGTTACAGACCAATTCCATTTGGTGCGGATAGTTGGAGGCACCGACACCTGGGAGTCGCATGAAGCCGCCCGGCCTCTCGACACCCTGATTCTGTTCAAACACCTCGAGAGGGTGAACAGCGCCGGGGAATTCAGTGGGGGCGATTGTAGTTATGTAGCGTTTTTTAAACCATGTCTCATCCCGAAATAATTTATATCCCGAGCCGCAACAATGCTTCGCCGAACTCGTAAAAGTGGCGCATGTTATCGAAATTAATTCTCAACAAAAACACCAAAAATAGTAGGTCTACCACCCGCGATTCAGACAGCATTGTGGGTCCGACAGGTGTTCTCGACGCCGCCCAAGCCCCCATGTGACAAGGGCTCTGGCAAATTGCCAGAGCCTGTTAAAACTGCCTGCTGCAGCCTGTTGGCGGCTGTTCTCGGCGGTGGGCAAAACGGACCAATTTCATTGCGCGATCGCGCACCAATCCGCGACCCTGGAGGCCGCTGCGACACTCAAGATGTGACAACATGTCGCACACGTGTCGCACCTGTGTTTCCACCTGCTACGGTGTTTTCCATCGTCCTCTGATATGCAAAAAAACGCCCTGGCCTTCTCAGCGAAGACCGGGGCGTTTTTTGTCCGACAATACGCCGTAGCAGATGCTCTCAGCGCAACGACTTGCGGTTACGCATCGTCAGTAACGGCACCAGTATCACCACCAGCACAAAGGCAACCAGCGCCCACTGCGCCAGCGACAAACCGAGGATCGGCGGGTACGGCGTGGAGCAGAAACCGTCGACCTGGAAGCCCAGCGGGAAGATCTTCGCCAGCGGCAAGCCGTCGACAATCGGCTGCAATACATCGATGCCACAACTGACGGCTGGGTAGAACTGCGTGTACACGTGATGCCCCGCCACGGCGACACCTGCCAGGGCACAGATCACCACCAGGGTTTCAAACACGGTAATGCTGCGACGGTTGCGCATGGCCGCGCCGATAAAGGCGAAGATCGCGATCAACAACAGGGCATAACGTTGCAGGATACACAGCGGGCATGGCGCCTCGCCCAGTACGATTTGCATGTACAGCGCGCCGCCGATCAGCGCCAGGCAGATGATGCCCAGCAACACCAGATAGCGCCGTTCACGGCCCAACCGCATTGTTTCCTCGCTCATCGCGTTTCCCTTGAAGATATCGATTGCCCGCCAGTCTACACGCTGGGCGCGTGCTGGGGGATGTCGGGGGAATAGACGACAGGCGGGTTAAGAAGGGATTAACTTTTGAATAGAAAATCAAAAGATCGCAGCCTCCGGCAGCTCCTACATTCAGATGAGGAACATCCTGTAGGCGCTGCCGAAGGCTGCGATCTTTAAAGGGTTACTCCAACGCCGCAGCCGGCCCGAAGAACTCGTAACGGCTTTGCTTCTCCGGCACACCCAAGGCTTTGAGGTGACGCTTGATGGCCGCCATGAAACCTTTCGGCCCCAGGAAGTAAGCATCCAGGTCACGCTCTTGCGGCAGCCATTCGCCCAGTTGCTCCTGGCTCAACAAACCGACCTTGTGCGCCGCCGGGCTCACGCCGTCATCTTCGGCGTAGCAGTAGAAGCGCTTGAGTTGCGGATGACGCTCGGCCAGCCCGTCGATCCAGTCGCGGAAGGCGTGGACGCTGCCGTTGCGCGCGCAGTGGATGAAGTGCACCGGACGCTCGGTCTGCAACGCCGCTTCGAGCATCGCCAGAGTCGGGGTGATGCCGACGCCGCCGCTGATCAGCACCAGCGGTTTGTCGCTGGCGGTCAGGGTGAACTCGCCCGATGGCGGAAACAGCTGGATGGTCGAACCCACGTGCAATTGATCGTGCAGGAAGTTGGACGCGCGACCACCGGCCTCACGCTTGACGCTGATGCGGTACTGACCTTTGTTCGCCAAGGCCGACAGCGAATAGTTACGGCGGATTTCTTCGCCGTCGAGGATCAGTTTCATGCCGATGTACTGGCCCGGTTCGGCAGCCAGAATCAAGCCTTTGTCCACCGGTTCGAAGTAGAACGAGGTGATTTCCGCGCTTTCTTCGATCTTGGCCGCGATGATGAATTCCCGCGCCCCACGCCAGCCGCCCGGAGCTTGTTCCTTCTGGTCGTAGATGCTGGTTTCGGCACCGATCAGGATGTCTGCAAGTTGACCGTAAGCCGCACCCCACGCTGCAATCACTTCCGGGGTAGCGATTTCTTCGCCGAGCACTTCGGCAATGGCGCGCAGCAGACAGGTGCCTACAATCGGGTAGTGCTCAGGGAGAATCTGCAGGGCAACGTGCTTGTTGATGATTTTGGCCACCAGGTCGCCCAACTGGTCGAGCTGGTCAATGTGGCGCGCATACATCAGCACGCCGTTGGCCAAGGCACGCGGTTGGTCACCGCTGGATTGGTGAGCCTGGTTGAACAGCGGGCGGACTTCCGGATACTCGGAGAGCATCATGCGGTAGAAGTGAGTGATCAAGGCTTCGCCACCGCTTTCCAGCAACGGCACAGTGGATTTGACGATGGCACGGTCTTGGACGCTAAGCATAAAATGACTCCTGAGCAGCGGGGATTTTCTTGACTGTTGCCCTATGCATTTCAGTTTCCATGCCAACTATTAAATCGTTATAAATCAACATGTTAAAAACTTGATAGTCATAACGACACAGCCTGACTTATAGTCACACCGACTACATGGAGTCACTATGACTGCAAAATCCTTGCTTACTGCGCTGTTGCCACTGGTCTCCGACCTGTCCCGCGAACTTCCCGAAGGCGAGCGTTATCGACGCCTGCTCGAAGCCATGCGCGCCCTTCTGCCCTGCGATGCCGCGGCCCTGCTGCGTCTCGATGGCGAATGGCTGGTGCCGCTGGCCGTCGACGGGTTGAGTACCGATACCCTCGGCCGACGCTTCAAGGTCAGCGAACATCCGCGCTTCGAAGCGCTGCTCAGCAGCCCTGGCCCGACCCGTTTCGCCGCCGACAGCGACATGCCCGATCCTTATGACGGCCTCGTCGATGGTCTCGATGATCACTTGGAAGTCCACGATTGCATGGGTTGCCCGCTGCTCATCGACGAGCGCCCATGGGGCTTGCTGACCCTCGACGCCCTCGACCCGGAGCAGTTCGAACCGATCGAACTGGATGCGCTTGAGGCCTTCGCCAGTCTCGCCGCCGCCACGGTCAATGCCGTCGAGCGCATCGAACGCCTGAACAACCGCGTCGAAGACGAGCATCAGCGCGCCGAGGTCTATCGTCAGGCCAGCGGCCAGCAGAATCGCGAAATGATCGGCCAGAGCAAAGCGCTCAAACGCCTGGTGGAAGAAATCAGCCTGGTGGGCGGCAGCGACCTGACCGTGCTGATCACCGGGGAAACCGGGGTCGGCAAGGAACTGGTTGCCCAGGCCATTCACGCCGCCTCGCCGCGCGCCGACAAGCCGATCATCAGCCTCAACTGTGCGGCGTTGCCCGACACGCTGGTGGAAAGCGAATTGTTCGGCCACGTGCGCGGTGCCTTCACCGGGGCGATGAATGACCGCCGTGGCAAATTCGAATTGGCCAATGGCGGCACGCTGTTTCTCGATGAGGTTGGCGAATTATCGCTGACGGTGCAGGCCAAATTGCTGCGCGTGCTGCAAAGCGGTCAATTGCAGCGCCTGGGTTCGGACAAGGAGCATCAGGTCGATGTGCGGCTGATCGCGGCAACCAACCGCGACCTGGCTGAAGAAGTGCGCAGCGGCCGCTACCGCGCCGACTTCTATCATCGCCTCAGCGTTTATCCTTTATTGGTGCCGGCCCTGCGTGATCGTGGCCGTGACGTGCTGCTGCTCAGCGGTTATTTCCTGGAGCAGAACCGCTCGCGCATGGGCCTCAACAGCCTGCGCCTGGGCAGCGATGCCCAGGCCGCGTTGCTCGCCTATGACTGGCCGGGCAACGTGCGGGAACTGGAACACCTGATCGGCCGCAGCGCATTGAAGGCGCTGGGCAATTGCAAGGAACGGCCGAAGATTCTCAGCTTGAGCGCCGCCGACCTGGACCTGCCTAACGGCAGCATTGAAGTCAGCGCCGAGCAACCGGCCACGGCTGCCATGGCGCTGGTGACCGGCGATTTGCGCGAGGCCACCGAGAACTATCAGCGCCAGTTGATCGGCGCGTGCCTGGAACGGCATAACAACAACTGGGCCAGTGCGGCGCGGGAGTTGGGGCTGGATCGAGCGAACCTTGGGCGGATGGCCAAAAGGTTGGGCATGAAATAAATCAAGATCGCAGCCTGCGGCAGCGCCTACAGGGGAATGCGATCCATGTAGGAGCTGCCGCAGGCTGCGATCTTTTGATCTACCCGATGCCCATGAAGCTAAAGCCTGCCCCAAACAAGTCGATAACCCGGCATCGATAGCTGTCGGCAACCGTGACAGCCCATCACCTTTTGCCCAAGAAGGTTCTTATGTCCACCACCAAAGCCCGCGCAGATTCACTTTCGCTTCTGCTGTTTACCTTGCGCAGTGGCAAGTTGATGGCGATCAACCTGCTCAAAGTCAGTGAAATCATCCCCTGCCCGCCGCTGACCAAGCTGCCGGAGTCGCACCCGCACGTCAAAGGCATCGCCACGCTGCGCGGCGCGTCGCTGTCGGTGATCGACCTGAGCCGCGCCATCGGCGAGCGTCCGCTGGAAGATCCGAACGGCGGCTGCCTCATCGTCACCGATGTCAGCCGTTCCAAGCAGGGCCTGCACGTGCAGGCAGTAAGCAAGATCGTCCACTGCCTGACTACCGACATTCGCCCGCCGCCGTTCGGTTCTGGCGGCGTGCGCTCGTACATCACCGGCGTGACCTCGGTCGACGGCACGCTGGTGCAGGTTCTGGACATCGAGAAAGTCATCCACGGCATCGCCCCGGTGCAGATCGAAATGGCGCCGACCGAGCTCAGCATGGAAGACGCCGAAGTCCTGGGCAGCGCGCGGATTCTGGTGGTCGATGACAGCCAGGTCGCGTTGCAGCAATCAGTGCATACCCTGCGCAACCTCGGCCTGCAATGCCACACGGCGCGCAGTGCCAAGGAAGCCATCGACTGCCTGCTGGACCTGCAAGGCACCGCGCAGCAGATCAACCTGATCGTTTCCGACATCGAGATGTCCGAAATGGACGGTTACGCCTTCACCCGCACCCTGCGCGAAACGCCGGACTTCGCACATCTTTATGTCTTGCTGCACACCTCGCTGGACAGCGCGATGAACAGTGAAAAGGCGCGGCTGGCCGGGGCGAACGCGGTGCTGACCAAATTCTCGTCGCCGGAGCTGACCAAATGCCTGATCGAAGCAGCCAAGGCTGTGGCCGAACAAGGTCATTGAGTTGAGCGTGGATTATTGCTGGCTGATGCGGCGCGACCTCGCCGAGGTTGTGCCGGCTATCGATTGGCCGACCGGCATTCAATTGATCACCTATCGCCCCGAGCTCGCCGACGCGGTCCATCGCTTGATGGAACTGGGTTACCGCGACGGTGGCGGTCGAGTGCCGACGCTGGAACTCTGGCAGCAAAAGTTTGAAACCGATCCTGAATACGATCCCGCCCTGTGCTTCATTGCCCTGGATGGCGAAGGCGTGGTTGGCGTATGCCAATGCTGGACCAGCGCTTACATCAAGAATCTGGTGGTGCATCCAAGGGCGCAACGTGAAGGTCTGGGCCGCGCGTTGCTGTTGCACGCCTTCAAAGTATTTCAGCTGCGTCGGGAAGGCTTTGTGGATTTGAAGGTGCTGGGAGACAACCTGCGCGCGCGGCGGTTGTATGAGCGTGTCGGGATGTGTGAGGTGCGTCGGGAACCTGTTCCGGTCTGACATACTCACACCTTGGCCCTTACCTGCCCAAGGATCCCCGAACAATGAAAACCGCCACCCTGGCCTTCCTCTGCCTCACCGCCCTCGCCACTCAGGCCCAAGCCTCCAGCGCTGACGCATGGGCCGCTTACGACAAAACCGTGCTCGCCAGTTGCACCAAGGCCAGCGGTCTGAAGGATGCCAAACCCGTCGGTAACGCCGCGCAGTTCGATGACCGCGTTGGCTACACCGCCCTCCTGCTGCAAGGCCAATATCCGCAAAAACACATGAAAGGCGCGCAAGGCACCGAACTGTGCCTCTACAACAAAAAGAGCAAAACCGCGTACGTCACTGAATGGGACTCCATCCGTCCGAGCGCCAAGGCGCAGTGAGTGGCGCATAACTTGCTTCGATAGCGGTCTTTGCGGCGGCATTCTGTCGCCGTTTCATGCTCTCGGATGCGACTGACCGCTCAATGAATACGACGTTTTCCTGCGTAGGCTGCGGCAAATGCTGCAATGATCACCATGTGCCCCTGACCCTCCCCGAAGCCCGCATGTGGGCCGCCGACGGCGGTCAGGTGATCGTGCTGGTGGAAGCCTTCCTGAGCAACGGCCTGGGCCTGCCGGTGCAACAACGGGAACACGCCGAACGTCGTTCGGCGGTGGTTCGCAGCGCCGACGCCGAGGCTTACGTCGCCATCACCTTCGCCGCCTACAACGTCGGCCCCTGCCGTAATCTTGACGAAGACAACCTCTGCCGCATCTACGAACGCCGGCCGCTGGTGTGCCGTATTTATCCGATGGAAATCAATCCACACATTCCGCTGAACACTGCCGTGAAGGAATGCCCGCCCGAGTCTTGGGAAAAAGGGCCGGACCTGATCGTCGGTGGTGAATTGGTCGACCGTGAGCTGTCGGAGTTGATCCAGCGCTCTCGTCAGGCGGATCGCGATGACATCCAGATGAAAGACGCCATTTGCGCGTTGCTGGGGTTCCGCACGGCAGCGCTGAAAGGCGACGGGTTCACCGCTTATCTACCGGACATGAACGAGTTCGCCACGATCATCGACGAACTGACCGGGCAGACGTTGCCGGAGTGGAGCAGTGAGTGGCAGTTCCATGTGTCGAGTGAGGACATTGCCGGGCAGGTTGTTGCAGCCGGGGCGCTCGTGACGACAGAAGCGCCAGCGAACTATGCGTTTATTCCGTTGCGGGCGGCTTGATCCAAAGGATTCATCGCCTGTAATGGCCTAATCGCGAGCAAGCTCGCTCCCACAGGGTGATGCGTTCTTTCATGAGAATGCGATCACATGTGGGAGCGAGCTTGCTCGCGATGGCGGCAGATTGAGCGACGCAAGGCCTGAAACTTAGCGCTTACCCATCGACCGCCGCGTCCCCGGAGGCGCCATGCCTGGGGTCTTGGTGTGGCCATTCTTGGCGCCGTTCTTGTACCACGGCTGGTTCGAACCCTTGGCGGACGCCAGCTCACCCGGTTTGAACGGGAACTTGAACGCCGGGATTTCGGCTTTGGTTTCGCTGTCGGCACTGGCGTCGACGTTGTCGCTCAAATCGTCGGCGACCGGCGGTTGTATCGGGGAAGTCATGAAAGCTCCGGGTGATGCGCAAAGTGTCGGGCCCGGTCAGCGAGCCGCGAAAGGCGCCAGTATAACTGGATGAAGCGCGGCTAGCTGCTGTTAAGCGACTCGCACAAATCAAGGGAAGAATGTTAGCGTGCTCAGCATTCTCCTCCGCCCGACGAGCCTGCATCCATGAAAAAAACCGTCCTCGCCTTCAGTCGCGTCACGCCTGAGATGGTCGAACGCCTGCAACAAGACTTCGACGTCATCGTGCCGAATCCGAAAAACGGCGACATCAACGCCCAGTTCAACGACGCCCTGCCCCACGCCCACGGCTTGATCGGTGTCGGCCGCAAGCTCGGTCGTGCGCAACTGGAGAACGCCGCCAAGCTGGAAGTGGTGTCCAGTGTCTCGGTGGGCTACGACAACTATGACGTCGCGTACTTCAACGAACGCGGGATCATGCTCACCAACACCCCGGACGTGCTCACCGAAAGCACCGCCGACCTGGCCTTCGCCCTGCTCATGAGCAGCGCCCGCCGCGTCGCCGAGCTGGATGCCTGGACCAAGGCCGGCCAATGGCAAGCCACCGTCGGCGCGCAGCTGTTCGGTTGCGATGTGCACGGCAAGACCCTGGGCATCGTCGGCATGGGCAACATCGGCGCCGCCATTGCCCGCCGTGGTCGCCTGGGTTTCAACATGCCGGTCCTCTACAGCGGCAACAGCCGCAAGACTGAGCTGGAGCAGGAACTCGGCGCGCAATTCCGCAGCCTCGATGAACTGCTGGCCGAAGCCGACTTCGTGTGCCTGGTGGTGCCGCTCAGCGAGAACACCAAACACCTGATCAGCCACCGCGAACTGGCGCTGATGAAGTCGAGCGCGATCCTGGTGAACATTTCCCGTGGTCCGGTGGTGGACGAGCCCGCACTGATCGACGCACTGCAAAACAACCGCATTCGCGGCGCCGGGCTGGATGTCTACGAAAAAGAGCCGCTGGCCGAGTCGCCGTTGTTCCAGCTGAAAAACGCCGTGACCTTGCCGCACATCGGCTCGGCCACTAACGAGACTCGCGAAGCGATGGCCAACCGTGCCCTGGCCAACCTGCGCAGCGCCTTGCTGGGTGAACGACCACAGGATCTGGTCAACCCGCAAGTCTGGAAGGGCTAAAGTAAAACGGGCAGGCGCCAGACACGCCTGCCCGTTTATTCGCAGATTGCTTCAGGCCAACTTGCCGTTGCCCTGCACCAGCGGTGCCTTGGGTTTGCGGAACACCAGCACGTTCCCCAGCATCACCATCACCAACCCTGCGAGTGCCGGCGCGGTCCACTGATAGCCCTCGGCGAACGCCGAGACATTCAACGCCACCACCGGGAACAGCACGGTGCAATACGCCGCACGCTCCGGCCCCATGCGACCGACCAGCGTCAGGTAAGCGGTGAACCCGATCACCGAGCCTGGAATCACCAGATACAGCAGCGAGCCGATGTAGCGCGCATTCCATTCCATATCGAACGGAATGCCTTTGACCAGGCACCACACCGACAACATTGCCGCGCCGTAAGCCATGCCCCAGGCGTTGGTCGTCAGCGGCTTGAGCCCGGCTTTCTGTTGCAGGCTCGACAGCATGTTGCCCGCCGAGAAACACAAGGTGCCGAGCAGCGCCAGGCCCAAGCCGAGCAAGGTTTCCGGGCTGGCGGTGTGGCCCGCGAGTTCCGGCCAGAACAACAGACCCAGCCCGAGCAAGCCCAACGCACCACCCATCAACACATTGCGGGCGATTTTCTGGCCGAAGAACACCCGCGCATTGAGCGCGTTCCACAGTGTCGCGGTGGAAAACACCACGGCCACAAGACCGCTGGGGATCCACTGACTCGCCGTCAGGAAACACATGAAGTTGATGCAGAACAGGCACAGCCCCTGCGCCAGGCAGATCAAATGCCCGCGACGGTTCATCACTTGAAGCTTCCGGGTGAGCAGCAACATGACGAACAGCACCAACGCGGCAAGGCCGAAGCGGTAGACGATCGACACGGGAATCGCCACCACGCCCAGTTGCCATTTCAGGGCAATCCAGGTGGTGCCCCAGATCAGCACGGTCAGCAGGTACAAAGACAGGTTCATGACAAAGGCTCCTCGATAGGTGCCCAGTGTCCTGCGCCGCGCCCTGGCGCACTTGCATAAACTTGCGCTTTTGTCGCACGACGGGCTGGCAGGCGCAGGTCTACGGAGTAGGATGCAAGGCGTTGGAGAGAACCGATCATGGCCGCACTGGATACCCTGCAAGTCTTTCAAGCCCTCAACCGCTCGCCGAATGCTCGCCTTGAGCACAGCGCCGAGCTCGGTGACGGCTTGTCCGCAGCCTTGTGGAGCAATCACCACGACGCCCAGGATTACGAAGCGCCGAGCCATCACACGCTGTCGTGCTATATCGCCGGCGGCACCGGCACTTTTCGCCGCGATCAACCCGGCACCAAGGGTGGCCCCGACAAGCTGTGCGTCCTGCCCGCCGACCATCAGTCCGGCTGGGTGATCAACGGCGACATCCGCCTCGCGCACCTGTATTTCAGCCCCGAACAATTTGCCCTCGGCTGCGTCACCCTGCTCGATCGCGAACCGCGTGAATTGCAATTGCGCGAGCAAACCTTCCTCGATGATCCGCAGCAGGCCGTGCGTTTTCGCCAGTTGATCACCCTCAACTGGGACGAACCGGGCGAACGTTTGCTCACCAGCAGCCTGGCCCACGAGATACTCGGCCATGCCCTGCTCAGCCAGGTCAGCGTGCGCCCGAACTTGCGCCTCAAGGGTGGTTTGGCCGCGCATCAACGGCGGTTGTTGGTGGACTACATCGACAGTCATCTGGCCGAAGCCATCAGCCTGGGGCAACTGGCGGCGCTGTGTGCGCTGTCGGAATACCACTTTGCGCGGATGTTCCGTGAGAGCTTCGGTTTGCCGCCGCATCAATATGTGCTGGCGCGACGCCTGAATCGGGCACGGGAATTGTTGCGCTCGACTGCGCAGCCGTTGGGGGAGATTGCGTTGGCGTGCGGGTTTGCCAGTGCCAGTCACTTTACCAATCGGTTTCGGCAGACGTTGGGTGGGACGCCTGGGGAATACCGGCAGGCGTTTTTGCGGTAAAACAAGATCAAAAGATCGCAGCCTTCGGCAGCTCCTACAGGAGAACGCAATCTCATGTAGGAGCTGCCGAAGGCTGCGATCTTTTAGCTTTCGCCTCAAAATTCCAAAGTGCTGGACAACGTCACCTGCCGCGAATCCCCCATCGACACAAAGAACCGGCTCGCCGCCGATGTGTAGTACGTGCGATCGAACAGGTTCTTCACGTTGAGCTGGAACTTGACCTTCTGCCCGTCGAGTTGCGTGTCGTAGGTGGCGAACGCATCGGCAACGGTGTAGCTCGGCAGCTCGAAATCGTTTACCGCATTACCCGCCCGCTCGCCGACGTAACGCGCACCCGCACCGACTCGCAATTGATCGCCACCGATGATCCTGCCGAAGTCATACACCGCCGACAGTGAGCCGCTGTTCTTCGCCACGTTTTGCAGTTTCTTGCCTTTGTAATCCGGGTCTTCAGTGACTTCGGCATCGGTGTAGGCGTAGCTGCCGATCATGCTCCAGCGGTCGCTGAGCTGGCCGCTCAAATCCACTTCCAGGCCACGGGAACGCACTTCGCCGGCGGCGCTGTAGATCGTCACCGGACCTTCGGAGTTGGCGATCAGCACGTTGCGTTTCTTGATGTCGAACAGGGCGACGTTACCCGTCACGCGCCCCGGCAAATCAAGCTTGGCGCCGATTTCCCAGGACTTGGCTTCTTCCGGCGCGACACTGCCGTCGAGCACGACGGTGCTGCCGCTCAATGGCGCGATGGTCGAGTTGGGTTTGAACGATTCGGTGTAGCTGCCGTAGAACGACAGTTCGTCGGTATAGCGGTAAACGAGGCCAGCGCGCGGCACCCATTTCTGCCCGTTGCTGTCGGTGTTGGCATGGAACGGCACGCCTTTGCCGGCGTACTGGTCGTACGCCTGGAAACGCCCGCCCGCCACGAAAATCCATTTGTCGGTGAGGTGGATCGAGTCCTGCAAAAACACCGAGTCGCTGCGCAGTTTATCGGTCTGGGCGCTGTCGGCCGGGCTGACAGTGGAGCCTGGCACTTCACGGCCGTAAACCGGATTGAGGTAGCTGAAGGTGGTCAGGCTTTTCTGGCGGATCAGGTCTTCGCGGTAAATCTTGCGGTACTCGTCATCGATGCCGAACACCAGGTCATGACGCATGCCCGCAACATCGACATTGCCTTCAAGGCTCAGCGTGGTGAAACGGTCGGTGCTGATCGCGTCCTGCGTGCCGTCCATGCTGCGGGTCAGCGTGCCTTTCCTGGTGTCGATGGCGGTCACGCGGACCTGGCTGGCATCGTAGGTTTCGCGGTTCCAGCTGTAGCCGAAGTGGGCTTTCCAGTTGTCGTTGAGCTCGTGATCGGCCTCGAAGTGATACAGGTCCGAACGCCCTTCCATGTTGTTGAAAGGCTCGTCGAGCCGACGATCACGGGAGATGTCCAGCGGGTGGTTGTCGCGCGGATCGATGATCGTGCCCCGGTCGAACGGGGTCAGGAATTCACGGTGTTCGTAGGCGAACAACAGCTTGGTGCTTTCGCCGAACCAGGCCAGCGACGGGGCGACCAGGGTTTCGCGATGCACGCCGTAGTTGCGCCAGTAATCTTCGTCTTCGTGGTCCACCACCATGCGATAAGCCAATTCGGTATCACCCAGCGCACCGGTGCTGTCGAAGGTGCCGCCGCTGCCGTTCTTGCCATCGCCATAGGTCGAGCCGCGCGCCGTCAACGCGTTGTATTGCTCAAGCTCCGGCTTCTTGCTGACCATGTTCACCACACCGCCCGGGTCTTGAATGCCGTAGAGCAGCGAGGCCGGTCCCTTGAGCACTTCGACCCGGTCCACCGTGGCGTTCATGCCACGGCCCTGCACGATCGGCATGCCGTCGCGCATGATCGAGCCGTTGCGGTTGTCGCCGAAGCCGCGAGTCATCACCGAATCCTGAGTGCTGCCCAGCGTATTGCCTTGAGTGATGCCGCTGACGTTGGCCAGGGCGTCATCGAGATTGCGCGGCGCCTGATCGCGAATGACCTGGGCCGCGACCACGTTGACGGTCTGCGGAATTTCCTGAAGCGGTGCCGAGCTGCGCATCACCGAACTGGTGGGCGGCGGCTGGTAGCTGGTGGACTCGTCCATCATGGAAGTAATGGTGGTCGCGCCCAGGTTCAACGCGCCTTCGGTGGGCAGCGGCTCCAGCACCATCGTGTGGCCGTCGGTACGGCGGAAAGTGAAACCGGAACCGCTGAGCAAACGCTGCAACGCCTGCTCTGCACTCAACTGGCCACTGACGGAGGGTGCGGTGATGCCATAGGGCGCTTCATCGGTGTAGACCACGCTGATGCCGGTGGTGCGGCTGAAGTCGCTCAGGGCCTGGGGCAGCGGTTTGGCGGCCATCGAAAAGCTGAATTGCGTCTGTTGCTGGGCACTGGTTTGCGCAGCCATCGCCACGCTCAGCGGCAGCAACGCCAACGCCGAAAAACTCAACGCAGAAACACCCAACCATTGTTTGACCGAACCCGATTTTGCCCTGGACTTCATGACTCATGACCTGTGTAGAACCGCAGCGGATGCGAATGACTCGCAGTTTCAGTCACTACACGGATGGCGTTCGGTTTTACCTCAGCAGAAAGTTGAAAATATTTTATGAAGATCAAAAGATCGCAGCCTTCGGCAGCTCCTACATTGGGTCGCGATTTCCCTGTAGGAGCTGCCGAAGGCTCGGGCCGCGTTCGGACGATCTTTTGATTTTGGTTCAGCGCAAAATAATCAGATGCCCCAAAACCTGATGCTGCTCAAACCCCAAAACACCCTGCAACGAACTCAACACCGCTTGCGGGTTCTTGCTCGGAAAACTGCCGCTGACCCGCCGCTGAGCCAGCTCATCGTTGAGCAACACGATCCGCCCCGGGTAGTAACGCCCCAGGTCCTGCACCACATCGGCCAGCGTCGCCTTGTAGTAATTGAGCCAACCCTGGCGCCACGCCAGTTGCGCTTCACTGTCCGCCGCGTGCAGTTTTTCCGCCGAGCCATTGCCGTACGCCACTTGCTGGCCCGCCGTGAGAATTTGCTGCCCGGCGTTTTTGTCCGCCGTCACACCCACCCGCCCGGACAACACCGTGACCTGCGCGCCGTGGGGTTGCAGGCGCACTTCGAACTGCGTGCCGAGCACCCGCGCCTGACCCTTTTCCGCATCAACCACAAACGGCTCGCCGGTGTGGGTCACGCTGAAAAAACCGGCACCGCGACGCACCTGCACATGCCGTTCACCACCGCTGAAATCCACGGCAATGGCGCTGTCGGCATCAAGGGTAACTTGGGATTTGTCGGCCAGCGTAACGGTGCGGATTTCTCCCGGTGCCGACACATAATCGGCGCCCAGATCATCGATCCAGCGCAACGGCTGAAACCCGTTGCCGAGGCTGATCATCAGCAGCAAACAAGCGGCCACGGCCAGTGCGCCGGACCAACGTCGAACGCTGCTACGCCGCGAGCGGTTCATGGCATTGAGATAACCCTGCAGAGCGAAGGCGTCTTCCTCGGCCAGGGTGCGCGCCGGTACTTCACTCAACTCCCATAGCACTTGCGCACGGGCATACGCTTCGGCGTGGGCGGGGTCGGCCTTCAGCCATTGGCTGAAAGTGGCCTGATCACCGCTGCTCGGCTGGTCATGCAACAGACTCAGCCAGGCCAGCGCGGCCTGTTCCTGAGCGGGCGTCGGGGTGACGGATTGAAAGTTGTTCACGGTGCTTTCCCTGGCGTACGCGGTTGCGGTTCCCGCAGGCTGGCCTTGCAGGCCTCGAGCGCGCGCATCATATGTTTTTCCACGGCACTTTGGGACAGGCCCATGGCCTTGGCGATCTCGGAGTACTTGCGACCATGGATGCGGTTGAGCAAAAAGATCTGCCGCGTGCGTTCGGGCAATGCGCGTAACGCCGCTTCGACGTGGCGCAAATCGTTACCTGCTTCCAGCGCAGCTTGCGGTTCGCCACCCACGCTGTCCGACGGCTCCGTCATCAAGCCTTCGCTTGCCCGCACCCGCGAGCCCTCACTGCGCAAATGGTCGATGGCAATGTTGCCGGCGCATCGCAGCAGATAGGTGCTGAGTTCCTCGACCTGCACCAGCGGCCGTCGCCAGAATCGCAGGAACAAGTCCTGCACCAGGTCCGCCGCGGTCGCCCGGCACCCGACGCGCCGATTCACCAGCGCTTCCATTTGCGAACGTTGCGAGAGGAACACCTGAAGAAAATGCGCACGGTCGCCGCGCGGTTCATCGCGCTCGGTATCACCGGGTTCGGCTGGACGGTTGATCATCGATTCAATACTGCGCAAACGCAGCAAGCGGGCTGGCCAGCAGGCTGATCCCGGCCAACGCCAACGCCAGGCGCGGGCGATACGGCATCAGCATGACCAGCGACAAGCCACTGAGCATCAACACCGCAAACCACTCCACCAGACCCAGCGCCCAGCCTGTGGTCGACACCGCCGCCCACAGCGAAACGGCCAGCAGCAACCATCCCGCGAGCTTCATCCGTCGACGCATGACCAGCGTCGGCTTGCGCCCCAGCAACTCGGTGTGGTGACGATCCATGGACAAACACAGCGCGGTGAAACCGGCGTAACACAGCAAGCAGGCCAACAACATTCAGTTTGCCTCTTGCTCAAGTTTGATCGATTGGGCGCGTTGCCGGACGACTTCGGTCTTTCCGGCGCGCTGCATTTTCCAGGCAGCCCAAGCGAGAAACACGCCGCTGCCCAGGCACGCGAGGTCGAAACCGGCCATGGCCCAATCGCCCTGCAACAGCGTGACGCCGAGGTGATAAGGCGTGGTCAGCGCGTTGAGCAACGGCACCGTGCCAAACAGCAACGCGGCCAGCGCCAATTGTTCCACCCACGCCGCACGACCTCGGCGGACCATGGCATGCAGCAGGCTAATCCCCCAGACGATGAAGAAGCTGTTGACCTCCCAACCGGCCCGCTCGGCCATGCCGAGCGGCAACAAACGGTTGGCCCAGAAGAACGCCGCCACCGCCACGACCAGGCCTGACATGCTGGCAATATTCAGCACTTCCACCAGGCGCAATTCGAAGGGCATCACGCCGCTCTTGGCATGTTTGAGTTGGCGCTTGCCGAGCCAGATCACCAGCCCGGTGCCGATCATCGCCGTACTCGCCAACCCGCAGACAAAGTACAACCAGCGCAACAGCGGGCCGGCGAAATGGCCCATGTGCAAACCGTAGAAACTGCCGGCAATGGCCATTGGCAACGGTTGAGCCTGAGTCGCCGCGAGTAGCTGCCCGGTCACGCCGTTGAACGTCACGGCACTGCCGAAGTCATGCACCACGCGGTCCGCGCCACTGCGAGCCAACACCACCGAGGCGTTCGCATCGCCCGGATTGTTCACCGTCAAGCGCCCGACCTCTCCACCCGACCATTGCTCGCGGGCCTTTTCCAGCAGCGTTGCCAAGGGCAGTAACGGCGTCGGTTGACCAGCGGCTTTCGCCGTATTGGCGGCTGGAAACACGTCGCTGAAGAACGCCTGCACGTCACCTTTGTACGCCGCCAGGATGCTCGCCGGCATCACCATGCTCATGAAAATCACCAGGCTGCTGTAGGTGATCATCAGGTGAAACGGCAACACCAGCACACCCACCGCGTTATGCCCGTCGAGCCAGGAGCGCTGGCCCTTGCGCGGGCGGAAGGTGAAGAAGTCCTTGAAGATTTTCTTGTGGGTGATAATCCCGCTGATCAGCGCGACGAACATCACCATGGCCGCGATGGTCGACAGCCAACGCCCCCACGGATAGGGCATTTGCAACTGGAAGTGGAAACGGTAGAAGAACTCGCCGCCCTGGGTGTCCCGGGCCTGGACTTCATTGCCGGTTTGCGGGTCGAGCAGTTGTGCCGTGAGTTGCCCGCGTTCACCGGGTTTGGCCGGCGCCTGTTGCCAGCGCACTGAAAGCGCGGGTTCACGGGCATCGGGCAGCTCGATGAGCCAGCGCGAAGCGCCGGAGGCGTGCTGCTGAAGATACGCCTGGGCCAGCGTCAGACTGGCTTCGGATGACACCGAACGCGCGGGGATTTCCGGCTGCATCCAGTGACTGGTCTCGTCCTTGAAGTAAGCCAGCGTGCCGGTCAGGAAAATCGCAAAAAGCAACCAGCCGAAAGTCAAACCGGCCCAGGTGTGCAACCAGGCCATGGCCTGGCGAAAGCCCTCTTTCATGACAGCCCCATCCAGTATGCCAGCCCGGCCAGCGCCGCCAAAAACAGGCTTGCCAGAATCAACCCGAACCACGCCCGCCATGCCGTTCGACAGGCAAAGCACCAGATCACCGCCAGCAGATAGATCACGAAGGAACTGGTCATTCCGGTCACTACCGCCTCGGCGCGGGCCACAGGCACCCACAGCGTCAGGCAGACACTCGCCAGCGCCGTGACCCCATAACCACCGAACACAGCGGCAAGCACTCGCGAAGTGACCGCCAGTCGATAGGAAACGGGGAGCGTGGGGCTTTTGGCTTTCATGAAGGACCTGGAAAACGGGTGGGCCCACGTGCGAGGCCAGCAAAGCGCAATATTAATGATAAATATTCTCATACGCAAAGCTGCCGAATGAGATTGGCTTGCCAAGACAATCGCCGCTAACCGCTTTCCCTCAAGTTTTCACCTTCACCACAAAGCAAAACGGGCCTGCATTCGCAGGCCCGTTTTTAATGGGAAGGTTAAGAGTTGGATCAGCTGTCAGCCGTTGAGCGCAGCCTGTTCGTTTTCCAGAAATTCTTCTTCCAGCAGCGTATCGGCATGGGCGCCACTTTCGATGGGCACCACATTGGCTCGTTTGCCGCGTAATTTGCCGAACATATGCTCCAGCGCATGTTCAAGTTTGGTGGCCGCACCGTCGATCGCCAGTTCCAGGCTATCGGCTTTATGGGTCACGGAAATCGGTTGGTGGCCTTTTGGCCGCGCTTCCAGCTGGCAGCGCAAATCGTGTGGTCCGGGCTTGTCGCCGTTCTCGTCCCGCAGGTGAACCTCGACGCGTGTCAGGTCCTCTTCGTATCGTTCGAGCGTGCTCTCAATGGTAGTACGTACCCACTCCTCCAGTCGGATGCTGCTTTGAATATGGTTATCGCTATTGACTTGGATTTGCATAGTTCATCCCTTATTTCAGCTAGCTCGCGAGAGGCCGGTCAGCTAAGCCCTTGGGCGTCATCACCGTGACCTCTTACTTACACAATCGGTCTGTACGCTGAACAATTCAACCCCTAAAAAAAGATAAATTTGTAATCGCAAAAAAACCGGACAACCGGCAAAAGCGCTGTTAAGGTCGGGAGTTGAGTCGCCCCGCTCTTACGTAATAATTACTCACATTTGCCGCTCCCCCAGCGGGTGCAAGCCACGAAAAATCCCCGCCTCTTCCACCAGCCAGTCATGCACCGCACGCACGCCCGGATGGCTCAGCGCACCCGGCGCATAAAGCACCATGTAGCGCTTGTGATTGGGCACGGTCAGGCCAAACGGCACGATCAGCGCACCGCGCTCCAGCTCATCGTTCAACAGCGTGCGCCGTGCAATCGCAACGCCCATCCCGGCAATGGCCGCTTCGATCGTCAGGTGATTGCGATTGAACGTGTGCCCGCGCCGCACATCCGCGCCTTCGAAGCCGATCGCATTGAGATAGAACTCCCATTCCGCATATTCGTAACTGCCACGCCAGGCGGTGATGTCGTGCAGCAGCGGGAAATGCATCAAGTCGGCAGGGCCATGCAGCGGCGGACGTCCGCGTAGCAGGCTCGGCGCGCACACCGGAAAAATCTGCTCATCGAGCAAGGCTGTGGATAACAATCCAGGGTAGCTGCCATCGTTCAAGTCGATGGCCAGATCAAAGTCGCCCTCATGCAACGGCACGCTGCTGTCCTCGGCCACCAAGCGCAACTGGATGTCCGGAAAGCGCTGCTGCAACCGCGGCAAACGCGGGGTCAGCCATTTGCTGAGGAACGACGGAATCGAACGCACCCGCAGGGTCCCGCTGATCATGCCGGCGTCCAGTCGGCGCAATTCCGCATCGATGCTGCCGTAGGCCTCATTGACCGTGATGGCCAGTCGCTGGCCTTCGGCGCTCAACTCCACGCCCCGTGCACGCCGATGAAACAGGCGAAAACCCAAGCGCTCTTCCAATTGCCGGATCTGCTGACTGACCGCCCCCGGTGTGATGTGCAGTTCTTCGGCGCAGCGGGTGAACGACAAGTGCCGGGCAGCGCAGGAAAACACCTGCAGCCACACGTAGGTCTGGGCGTGCAATTGACGACTCATCGTTTAGTCCTGCTAAAGGCTGTCTTAGGAAGTTTCGTTGGTCACGTAGGACCTAGGGAGGCAGTATCGCTGAAAGTGCGCTTGTCCTACAAAAATGGCAGCGATTCATCTTCCATTTCAGGAATAGGCTTTAGCATGGCTATCAGTGTTTTCGATCTCTTCAAAGTCGGCATCGGCCCGTCCAGCTCCCATACCGTTGGTCCGATGCGCGCGGCGGCGACCTTCGCCCAAGCGTTGATCGATCAGGCTTTGCTGAACGATGTGCGCCGCGTGGAGATCCGCCTCTACGGCTCCCTGTCGGCAACCGGCGTCGGTCACGCCACCGACCGCGCCTGCGTCATGGGGTTGATGGGCGAGTGGCCGGACCGAATCGACCCCACCACCATCGACAGCCGAATTCACACCCTGCGCGAAACCGGTGAGCTATCGCTCGCGGGCCAAGTGACGATTGCCTTCGACTGGAAACGCGATCTCCTGCTGCTCGACGAGAGTCTGCCCTACCACCCGAACGCAATGTCTTTGACAGCTTTCGGCGAAACCGGCGAGCTGTTCGAGCAAACGTACTACTCGGTGGGCGGCGGTTTCATCATCGAAGCGGCCGAGGCCGAGTCCGGTGTTGCTCCCGACAGCGACGTGGTGTTGCCGTACGATTTCTCCAGCGCTGTCGAATTGCTCCAGCTCTGTAACCAGCACGGTCTGCGGATTTCCGAGTTGATGATGGCCAACGAGCGGGCCTGGCGCAGTGACGCCGAGATCCGTCAGGGCTTGCTGCATATCTGGTCGGTGATGCGCGAGTGTGTCGAGCAAGGCTTGCACCACGAAGGCATTCTGCCCGGTGGTCTGAATGTGCCGCGTCGCGCAGCGAAATTGCACCGCAGCCTGCTGGAAATCGGCAAGCCGAATGTCATCACCTCGACCCTCTCGGCCATGGAATGGGTCAACCTGTTCGCCCTCGCCGTGAACGAAGAAAATGCCGCCGGCGGGCGCATGGTCACCGCCCCGACCAACGGCGCGGCGGGGATCATTCCGGCGGTCCTGCACTACTACATGAAATTCAACCCGGACGCGTCGGACGATGACGTTGTCGCGTTCTTTCTGGGCGCGGCGGCGGTCGGCATTCTGTGCAAGAAAAACGCTTCGATTTCAGGGGCCGAAGTCGGCTGTCAGGGCGAAGTCGGCTCGGCCTGCGCCATGGCAGCCGCTGGTCTGGCAGAGGTGTTGGGCGCCACACCGGAGCAATTGGAAAACGCCGCTGAAATCGGCCTCGAACACAACCTGGGCCTGACCTGCGATCCGGTGGGCGGACTGGTGCAAGTGCCGTGCATCGAGCGCAATGCGATTGCGGCGGTGAAGGCGATCAACGCCACGCAAATGGCCCTGCGCGGCGACGGCAAACACTTCATTTCCCTGGACCGGGTGATCCGCACCATGCGTGACACCGGCGCCGACATGCACGACAAATACAAAGAGACCTCACGGGGCGGCCTGGCGGTCAACTGGGTGGAATGCTGATCGCTTTGGAGGCACGTCGGGTTTTATTGCCCTGAAACGGGCAGGCAAAAAGAAGGCGGGCCAAGGTGCCCGCCTTCTTTTTGCCTGTGATCATTGTCCGACAATTTAGTCGGCATGCCCCTTGCTACATCCCTGTTGGAACAATGATGGCGATATGGCCCGTGAATGGCCGGTGGTCCGGCGTTGCGAACCAACCCGATCACGGCCGGTCAACAACTGCACGTTCAATCAGGCGGTGACGCATCATGGACAACCCCTTTCAGCTCATTACCGATACCTTTGCAGCGGATTATCAAATCAACCTGAGCATTCAGGGTCTGGACGGCAGCATCATGTTGACCCTGTCCAACAGTGGCCGCGTAGTCGCAAAGCGCATGATCAGCGCCGAACAACGCAACGACCCTGAGCGCCTCAAACGACTGGTGCAGAGCATTCAGTTCGGCATTGCCATCGAACAGGGCCACAGCGCGGTGGCCATCCTCGAATCCATGACCGCTGGCGGCGCGCGCAGCCTGCCGCCACCAAAAGCCAAAGGGCGCCCTCGCCCCGCCATGGGGCTTTAAAGCTCGCCCTTCTCCACTTCCGGATGTTCACTGGAACCCGCGCCGATCTTACGGTGCGGGTTTTCAATCTTCACTGACGGAAATTGCGACGAAGCGTAACGCACCACCAGGATCGCAAACGCCAACAGCAGAATCCCGCCGCACAGGTAGATGATCCCCAGGTCTGGCGGATTGTGGTGGGAGACATTGGAAATCAGCAGGCGCGTCAACGCGGTGATCGCCACGTAGATCAGGAAGCGCACCGGCATATGGTTGGTCTTGAAGTAAATCCCGACCATCGCCCCCAGTTCCAGATAGATGAACAGCAGCAAGATGTCATCGATCTTGATGTGCCCCTGTTCGAGCATCCCCAGAAACTCCATCACCGCCGCCCACGCGGTCACGGCACCGATGGCGAACAGCGCCAGGTAGTGAAAGGTCTCGACGAACAGGTTGCCCAGGGACTCGGCCAGTTCATGCACGTTCTGCCGCAGCTTTTCGGCCCAGTTGATTTTCACGATGATGCTTCCTTAGGTCGGCTCGACCGGATAATGCGGGTTGGACGTGACGGTTTTCTGCATGCAGAAAAAAGGCCACCCCATGATGGCGAGCCGCTGTAAATTACGCTCCGTGGCGTTTGGTCGCACCTGCCGTGCTCCCGGCCTGACAAACCCTGAATCCGGACTACATTAAAAAGCCACTACCCAAAGCAAAGGGATTCGCTTATCCTTTTCGCTGTATATAGATACAGTAGTCGAAACCGACAACCAATGTGAAGGCATGTGAGGTGGTGAATGGCCGTCGAAGTGGTATACCGCAGCAGCCGAGATCTGGAGCGCTTGTTCATGGATAAAGCCGAAGCTGACCGTCATGACAAAATGCTCGAACTGGCCGAGCTGCTGGCTGAAGTGTTGCAAAAAGCCGTTCCGTCCTTGACCGAGCAGCAAGTGGAAGAAGCCGGGATCTACATGGCGAAGAACCGCGATGTGTTTGCCAAGGCCTTCAAGAGCCAACCGGACGCCCTGTCCGAGTTGCTGACCGCGCCGGCTGAAGTCGCGCAAACGGTTGAAGCGGTTGAAGCCGAAGAACCAACGCCACCAGCCAAACCGGCCAAGGCACCGAAAGCTGCAAAGTGACATCCGAATTGAATAGGCCCTGAGTCGAATAGCTCAGGGCCTTTTTCATTTTCAGATCAAAAGATCGCAGCCTTCGGCAGCTCCTACAGGGGATTGCGTACATCCTGTAGGAGCTGCCGAAGGCTGCGATCTTTTGATCTATCTATCGATACAACACCTTCTCCGCCAATTCATCGGCCACACGCGCCGGTGAACGTTTTTCCGCCTGCGCGTGGGCGAAGACCTCAGTGAGTCGAGAACTGATCTTCGACAAATGCGCGGTAATGGTCGGCAGCTCTTCACCACGATGCTTGAGCGAAACGTAGATCAGCCCGCCGGCATTGATCACGTAATCCGGCGCATACAAGATGCCCCGTCGCTCCAGTTGATCGGCGACGTCCAGATGGGTCAACTGGTTGTTCGCCGAGCCCGCCACCGCCGAGCAGCGCAATTGCGTCACGCTATGGCTGTTGAGCACGCCGCCCAGACCGCAGGGCGCAAGAATGTCGCAAGGGGTGCTGAGCAGTGCATCGTTGGCAATCGGATGAGCGCCGAGCTGTTCCATGGCCAATTGCACCTTGCCATGGTCGATGTCGCTGACCAACAACTCGGCTCCGGCGGCGTGCAGCTGTTCTGCCAGCGAAAATCCAACGTTGCCCAGGCCCTGAATGGCCACGCGCAAACCTTCGAGATTATCGCTGCCCAGGCGAGCCATGGCCGTCGCACGAATACCGGTGAACACACCCATCGCCGCGTGCGGCGCAGGGTCGCCCGCCGAAGTGGTGCTGGTGACGTGTTGGGTCTGCTGGGCGATGCAATCCATGTCCGCCACCGAAGTGCCGCTGTCGATGGCGGTGATGTAACGGCCGTCGAGCTGATTGATGCAGCGCCCGAAAGCCTCGAACAGCGCGGCACGGTTTGCCACATGGATCGGGCGAATAATCACCGCCACCCCACCGCCCTGGGCCAGACCGGCCAGCGCGGCCTTGTAGCTCATGCCCTGGGCCAGGCGCACCGCATCCTCGACCGCAGACTCGTCGCTGGGATAGGCAAGGTAACGACAACCACCCAAGGCAGGCCCCAGGCGACTGTTATGAATGGCAATCACCGCCTTCAACCCGGTGACCGGGTCAACGCTCAGATGCAGCGATTCAAGGCGAGTGCTTTGCATGAGAGCGAACATCGTAAGGCTCCCGAATCACTTCTTGTAGTCGCCAGTATAGGCTTGCGCTCAAAAATTGCAGAAGCGCACCGGAATAAGCGACGCGGCCATTCAGGCATTAGGAAATAACCCGAGGCCACCCGTTGCGGCACTGGACGAATGGCGCAGACGAGGCTAAAACGAGGCATTGCCCGGAGATTTCGATGACCCCGCGCCAATCGTTTTTCGCCTGCCTGCAACGTTCACCGCCCGCGCTGTTCGAGGCGGCGCTATGGATTTCGGCCGAACATGACAGCGAGGTGAACTTCGAGGATCTGCTGGCAAATTTCAGGATGCTGCAACAGCGGATCAGTGGCAGCCTGCCGATGTTGCCGGTCAGCGAACTGGCGCAACCGCTGCTGCGGCGCATGAATGACCTGGGATTTGCTCAGGACGATTCCTCGCCCTTGCGTCCGCAAGTGGCGTTGCTCAGCAAGGTGCTGGAACGCCGACGCGGACAACCCCTGGCTCTGGGACTGATTGCACTGGAACTGGCCAGATGTCTGGAAATCCCCTTGGTCGGGGTCAATTTTCCAGGGCATTTTCTGCTGCGCGTGCCGGGCGCCGATCACCTGCTTGATCCGTGCGGTGGCCGGCGTCTGTATCCCAACGATTGCCGGGAACTGCTGCATCGCCAATACGGCCCAAACCTGAAGCTCAGCGCCGAACACCTGGTCACCGCCGAACCCGTGCAAATGTTGCAACGCCTGTCGCGCAATCTGCGCCAGTTGCACCTTTCCAACGAAGATTACATCGGTGCGCTGGTGGACGCCGAACGCGTGCTGGAACTGGGCAATGGCACCGCCGCCGACTACCTGGCCCGGGCCAGCCTCTATCAACGGTTGGATTGCCCCAATGCCGAGCGCTTCGACCTGGAACATGCGCTGCTGCTCAGTGATGATCCGATCCAGAGGATTCGGTTGACGGAGCGACTCGGGCATTTGCCGCCCAATTCCATCGTCCATTAACCACCGCTCTTTGTAGGAGCAAGGCTTGCCCGCGATGGGGCGACGCGGTCCATCAGGAATACCGCGTCATCGTTCATCGCGAGCAAGCTTTGCTCCTACAAGGGAGTGTCTGGCTGATTCGCCGGATGCGCCTTGATGAACGCCGGATGCGCAATCGCCAACTCCGCCACTCGACGAATCCGTGGATAAGCCTCAAGGGAAATGTTGAAGCGCTCAGCGGCGTACAACTGTGGAATCAGATACACATCCGCCATCCCCGGTTGCGGGCCAAAGCAAAAGCCCTCATCACCGATCAACTGCTCCACAGCCGCCAGCCCCTGGCTGATCCAGTGGCCGATCCACTCGACTACCTGCGTTTCGTCATGCCCCAACTGCCGCAGCCGGTTGAGTACGCTGACGTTGTGCAACGGATGCACATCGCAACCAATCAACGCCGCCACGCCACGCTCGCGGGCGCGGGCAACGAGGTCTTTGGACAGCAGCGGCACCTGTGGATAACGTTCCTCCAGGTACTCGATGATCGCCGGTGACTGGACCAGCAACCCGCCTTCATCGGTGCGCAAGGCCGGCACGCGACCTTGCGGGTTGATGGCCAGATACGGCGGCTGGCGGTGCTCGCCACCGGGCGGTGCGATCAGGTTGATCGGCAGCGCCTGATAATCCAGTCCCTTCAACGCCAGCGCGATGCGCACCCGGTAAGACGAAGTTGATCGGTAGTAGGTATAGAGCTCCATGACCCGTTCCCCTTAGCGCGCCGGCAGCACTTTGCCACGGCATTCGCCGAAACCGATGGAGGCGAAACCTTCGCGGCTGCAACGGCCGCGCAGAATGATTTCGTCGCCGTCCTCAAGGAACTTGCGCACTTCGCCCGAGGCCAGTTCGATCGGCTTTTTACCGCCCTCGGTGATTTCCAGCAGGCTGCCGAACTGACCGTTTTCCGGTCCCGACAAAGTCCCCGAGCCAAACAGGTCACCGGCCTGCAACTGGCAGCCGTTGACGCTGTGGTGCGCGACCATTTGCGCCACGGTCCAGTACATGTGTTTCGAGTTGCTCAGGGTCAGGCGATGGGCCGGCAGGTTCTGTTCGTGCATGGCTTCGGTGAGCAGCAGCACTTCCAGTTCGATGTCGAAGCCGCCAGCCGCCTGATCGCGTTTGTCGAACAGGTACGGCAGCGGCTGCGGATCGCCTTCAGGGCGCGCAGGCTGGGCACGACGGAACGGTTCCAGCGCTTCGGCCGTGACGACCCAAGGCGAGATGCTGGTGATGAAACTCTTCGACAGGAACGGCCCCAGCGGCTGGTATTCCCAGGCCTGGATGTCCCGCGCCGACCAGTCGTTGAGCAGGCAGAAACCGGCGATGT
The DNA here is from genome assembly GCF_047784845.1 of Pseudomonas sp. NFX98. NCBI lineage: Bacteria > Pseudomonadati > Pseudomonadota > Gammaproteobacteria > Pseudomonadales > Pseudomonadaceae > Pseudomonas > Pseudomonas sp. NFX98. The sequence continues at coordinate 94,932 of NZ_JBLNNF010000007.1, forward strand.
GATCAGCGGCGTCACCGATTGCGATGGAGTCGCCCATGTCGTTGCCCTGGCCGATCCAGATGCCCAGTTCCAGTTCGTAATCCAGGCGCTCGCATGGACCAAAGGTCGGCTCGGTCTGACCGGCCGGCAGCGTCTGGCCTTTCGGACGACGCACCTCGGTGCCGGACGGGCGAATGGTCGAAGCGCGACCGTGATAACCGATCGGCACGTACTTGTAGTTTGGCAGCAACGGGTTGTCCGGGCGGAACAGTTTGCCGACGTTTTGCGCATGCTCGATGCCGACATAAAAGTCGGTGTAATCGTTGATTTTCGCTGGCAGGTGCATCTCGCAATCCGCTGCCAGTGGCAGCAGTTTTGCACCTTGGGCTTCGATCTTGCCGTGCAGGGTGCTGCCTTCGGCGAACAGTTCCAGCAGGCGTTCGCGCAGTGCCAAGCGCGCTTCACGACCCAGTTCGAAGAACGCATTGAGCTGACCGCCACGAGTGGCTTCGACCGCTGCCTTCGCCGCACCGTCGAACAGGCCGGCATCGAGCGCAGCCTCCAGATCGAAAATATGTTCACCGATGGCGACGCCGCTGCGTGGCGCCGAACCCTTCACGCTGAACACGCCCAGTGGCAGGTTTTGCAGCGGGAAATCAGCATGGCCGTTGGCGGAAGCGACCCAGCTGCGAGTGATTGAAGTCTGCGTCATGGGTTATCTCCGGGTCGGGTCGAAAGTGGCGGGCAGCGTGGCCCAGCAAGCATCGTAAGTGGTTTGCAGTTGCGGGCAATCAAGGGCGAAACGGCTCGGACGCAGCACTTGGCTGGTCTCGAACATGAAGGCCATGGTGTTGTCGATTTTCGTCGGCTTGAGGTCCGCGTTGATCGCTTTGGTGCACGTTTCACCATCCGGGCCGTGGGCGCTCATGCAGCTGTGCAGCGAAGCGCCACCCGGCACGAAACCTTCGGCCTTGGCGTCGTATTCGCCCTGGATCAGGCCCATGAATTCGTTCATCAGGTTGCGGTGGAACCACGGTGGACGGAAGGTGTTTTCGGCCACCATCCAGCGTGGCGGGAAGATCACGAAGTCGAGGTTGGCCAGACCGTGAACGCTGGTCGGCGAGGTCAGCACGGTGAAGATCGACGGATCCGGGTGATCGAAGCTGACAGTGCCGATGGTGTTGAAGCGACGCAGGTCATATTTGTACGGCACGTTGTTGCCGTGCCAGGCGACGACGTTCAGCGGCGAATGATTGAGTTCGCAGCCCCACAACTGGCCGAGGAATTTTTGCACCAACGTAGTGGGTTGTTGAAGGTTTTCGTAAGCCGCGACCGGGGTCAGGAAGTCCCGTGGATTGGCCAGGCCGTTGCTGCCGATCGGCCCCAGATCCGGCAGGCGCAGCGGCGCGCCATGGTTCTCGGCGATGTAGCCGCGGGCCTGTGGATCGAGTAGCTCGACGCGGAATTTCAAACCCCGTGGCAGTACGGCAATTTCCAGCGGCGCCACTTCCAGTACACCGAGTTCTGTAGCGATGCGCAGGCGGCCCAGTTGCGGCACCAGCAGCATTTCGCCGTCGGCATTGAAGAACACCCGCTCCATTGAGCGGTTGGCGAGATAGTTGTAGATGCTGATACCGGCCGGTTTATCGGCGCCGGAATTGGCCGCCATGCTCACCAGACCATCGAGGAAATCGGTCGGTTCGGCGGGAATCTCCAGGGCATTCCAGCGCAGGCGATTGGGGGTTACTTCACCCAATGGTCCGCCTGCCAGTTGCCGATCGAGTTTGACGAACGCCGGATGATTGGCCGACGGCTGGATGCGATACATCCACGTCCGTCGCGCTTCGCTGCGGGCCATGGTGAATGCGGTGCCGGAGAACAGTTCGGTGTAGAGGCCGTAAGGGGCTTTTTGCGGCGCGTTCTGGCCGACCGGGAGTGCGCCGGGCAACGCTTCGCTGCTGAATTCGTTGCCGAAGCCTGACTGATAAGCCAGCGCTGGCGTCGTTGAATCGAGGTTCATGGAGCCTCCTGAACAGGGAGTCGGCGGTCGCCGATCGCTCTGTTGCAGAGCTTGTGGCACGCCGGGGTTATTTTTATCGTAATTCGATTACGCATAACGTAATTTGATTGGTATTGACCGTCAAGCTATAAAGACGCCCATTCATCCCCGGATCCCAGCGCCACCATGGAAAAGCCCACCAGCGACAGCAACGGTAAACAGAAAGTCCGCTCCGCCGAGGTGGGTACCGACATCCTCAAGGCGTTGGCCGAGTTGTCGCCCTCGACGTCACTCTCGCGCCTGGCAGAACACGTGCGGATGCCGGCGAGCAAGGTTCACCGCTATTTGCAGGCCCTGATCGCCAGCGGCTTTGCCGAACAGAACGCTGCGACCAACCATTACGGCCTGGGTCGTGAGGCCTTGCGCGTGGGCCTGGCGGCACTCAACAGTATGGACGTGATGAAAGTCGCCGCCCTGCCCTTGGCCGAGTTACGCGACGACTTGAACGAAACCTGCTTTCTGGCGGTGTGGGGTAATCAGGGCGCGACGGTGGTGCGCATCGAACCGGCGGTGCGTGCGGTCACGGTGGTCACGCAATTGGGCTCGGTGTTGCCGCTGCTCAGTTCCTCGACGGGACTGGTGTTTGGCGCCTACCTGCCAAAGCGCGAAACCGTGGACCTGCGCGAACAGGAGTTGCAGCGCCACGCAACTCACGCACTGGCAGACGATCAGGCCTACGCCGAAATGTGCGAGCAGATCCGCGCACGCGGCCTGCACCATGTGCATGGCTTGCTGATGCCCGGCGTGGATGCCTTGTCGGCACCGGTATTGAACGCGATGGGCAATGTCGTGGCGGTGCTGACCGTGGTCGGCCCGACATCGTTGTTTCATGCCGATGAAAACGGCCCGGCGGCGCAGCGATTGCTGGCGGCGACGCGGGCCGTAAGCTGGCGGATGGGGTATGAGCCTGCCGCACCCCATTGAAAGCATGCTTACCGTTAACTTATTCCAGCGGCTTCTACCCGCAGGGATAAGTTAATAACAACTGCTTTTCAATGTTTATTGCATGCACATACTTAATTTGAGAAAGACAACCTCACTCAGAAACCGTCGATTTCACTGCGCGCTTTTCATCCCGATAAGACCGAACAATAAATCGACCACTATTATTTACATCGATCACATCCACACTGGCAACTCGATAAGCAGGATCAAAAGTCCACTGCTTGAAAAACACCCCTGCAAAATCCTCTTTGAAATCCGGCAGTTCGTTCGCTTGTACTTTTTCCATTATCGCCCAACTCAGGCTTTCCGAGTAATCGACCACCTGCTTACCCTGTTCATTGACCACCACCGACGTAAGATAAGTTTTATCCACATCAATTGCGTGGCCCATCCCCTCGAATATTTCTGCAAGCTTTTCACTAACTCCCTTCAGCAAATCATTACTCATCCGTAGCATCCTTTCAAATAAGTGGGATCGGTTCGGCGCCTAATAAAACCAAGACCGACGAAAAACTTATAAACACCCCTACACCTGAAGTACACCACAGACTTGTATTCATTCGTGAATCGAGAAATCAAAAGCAACTAAACAATCAACCCAAGTTCTTTCGCCCGCGCCACAGCCTGGGTCCTGCGCTCTACACCTAACTTCCCGTTGATACGTCGCGCATGGGTTTTTACCGTATGTAGCGATATGAACAACAGGTCAGCAATCTGTTGATTGGAGTTGCCCTTGGCGATCTGGCTTAGCACCTCCAACTCACGTCCGCTCAATGGATTGCTGTCCAGAGCCGCCGCAGGCTCTTCATCATTCACTCCCAGACGACTGAGCAACGTCGGCTGACGCAAGCGCAATTCGTTCAAGGCCTGCTGCAATTGGCAACGCCTTACCAAGGCGAGACCAGCCTGCAAAGCCGATCTCGCCAAGTCAGGCTCACCAGTCAGGTCCGCCACTTCGCAGATGACCAGTTGCAGTTCCGCTTCCAACGCCAGCAGCCCATGCTGTTGCGCTTGATCGAGCAAGAGCTTGAGCCGCTCCAAGGGCTGCTTCGTCAGTTGCAGATGGGTTTCGGCGAGCACCAGCAAGTACTCGATCCGTGCGATCAGTTGCACGGTAGCCGGAGGCGCCTGTCGGGCATGAGGGCCGCGGTAATGGCGCAATACGCGAGTCAGTGCTTCATGGGCCAGTTGTGGCCGCCCTTGCTGAAGCCAGAAGTGGCTGCTGATCTGCAGCAGAACTCCGCGATACACCGTGTCCGGAATTTGCCGCTGTTGCATCAACCGCTCGGCATCACGCAAGCGGTCAAACGCATGGGCGTAATCGCGTTGACTGGCCGCCACCTGGGCCTGCCCGAGAAAGCCATACAACGCACGCTTGTCGTGACTGAGCAGGCAGTCCTGAAGACCGCTGTGGAAGAATTCACCGGCCACGTCGTCTTGCCCCTGACTCAGCGCCAAGCGCCCGCGCCGCAAGGCAATCCGCCCCAGCAGCGGCGTCGGACGATCAGCCTGTCGAGACAACAACTCATGAACATCGGCCAACAGGCTTTCGGCACGCCGGGGAGCGCCGCGTTGCTCCAGCAATTGCGCGTGATCCAGTTCGAGCAAGCCTTCGAACAGCAACGAACCTTGCGCACGCGCCAGGCACAGTGCGTCACGGTTGAGCGCCTGCGCGACATCGAGCTCGGCATTGAGGAGCGCCTGTTGGGTCAACCCGGACAGGCACAATAATCGCGCCGGCCAGGCGTCCGCGCCCAGCTCGGCCAGCGCCTCGATAAAGTGCCCGCGCGCCGCCGCCATGCGCCCCTGCAAATGCAGCAGCCAGCCTTGCTGCGCCTGCCAACGCGCCAGCAGTTGCCGCTGTGACGTTGCCGTCGGCTGCGGCGCGAACCGCGCCATTTGCTCGATGCACTCCGCTGCCTGATCGAAGCGTCCGGCAAACAAAAGCGCCGCCGTGATCAGCCCGACCAATTGCGGCGACCCGAGGGTCAACTCCTGGCCCTGGCGCTCGTGCAGGTTCAACAGCAGGCGCACATTCTCGCGTCGGAACAGATGCTCAAAACTGAAATGCTGCAACAGACTCACCGCGGCTTCGAACTCTTCGGCCAGCAGCGCCTGTTCGAACGCCCCCTGCCAGTCTTCCTCGGCGCAGAACCATTGGCACGCGCGGCGATGCCAGGAACGACCGGCCGAACCCTGCTCGTCACGCATGGCCCGGGCCAGGGGCACGTAGACGCGCAGCCAGTCGACAGAGTCTTCCCACGGCTCGATGAAACAGCCCATGTCCTGCAAGGTCTGCAACCCTTTTGCGCCTTCACCGGCGCCGAACAGATGCTCGCACAGGCGAGCATTGAATCGCGGCAAATGGGCCAGCACCTGCCAGGTTTCCACCAGCTCGGGGGGCAAGGTGTTGAACAGTTCATGCTGCAAGTAATCGAGCAATGTCGCCGAACGTTCCTGCTTGTCCTGTCCGGCAGCCCACTGGCAGCCGTCGAGCAAGGCAATGCGCACACCGGCGCACCAACCGCCGCTACGCTGAATCACTCGCCTGGCGATGCTTGTCACGCGCGACGGCTCGACATGGCCGAGCATCTGCTCGACGTCACGTTCGGTGAACGTCAAAGCATGCCCGTCGTACTCGTACAACTCGTCATCGAGCAACAGGCGGGGCCAGTTGCAGGCGGGTCGGCGACGCGAGCCCAGCCACCAATTCAACACAGGGCTTCTGACAGCCAGTAAACGATCCAGTAAACGGTCGAGCTCAGGATTGGTAACGCGGCAGTAGTCATCGATAAACAGCCAGGTCGGTGTCTGTAACCGGGCCAGGTAATCCAGCAAGGCAGGCTCGTCCTCTGTTCCGAGTCCCAGCACCTGCGCCAACCGCTGCAACAAATCGGCAGCACTCAACGGCTCACCCGCCAGCGGCAGCCAATACACCCGACAATGCGCCGGCGCACGCAACAGGCACTCGGTGAGCAGCGCACTCTTGCCGCTGCCGGCCGGTGCACAGAGCAATTTCACCCGCGCCGTCGAGACCAGCAAAGGCTCGACCAGTCGCTCGCGGGGCTGATGATGGGAAGACAAGCGAGGCAGAAGTCCAGGACGGTCCAGACACGTCGTCATGGCAGTCATAGTGATGCGCCTTGTTATAGTTGTGGCGCCACCCTAGCCCCCTCCCGAGCGCTTGTTGAAGAAGTATTCAGCAGACTGATTTGCAGCCATAAAAAAGGTGACCGCGAAGTCACCTTTTTGTGTAGGAGCCTGTAGGACGATTACCTCACACCCGTACTCCGCAGTGCCGCTGGCGTGTAGTCCCCGGCTTTTGCCGCGATGTTGAATTCGAAGCTGCGTTTCTCCTCGTTCTTCATCCCGAGGGCGATGTAGCGACCGGCAATCAGGTCATACAGCGCTTCGACGGTATAGGCCGGCACCTGATGATCGTAGTAGAACTGCGCATGCCCTTCGGCCACCCGCCAGAGTTGACCGCGACCGTCATAGTGATCGGCCAGCGCCACCTGCCAGGTATCTTCGTCGATGTACATGTGGCGCTTGGCGTACACGTGCCGCTCATTCGGCTTGACCGTGGCCACCACTTCCCAGACCCGGTGCAATTCATAGCGGGTCAGGTCCTGATTGATGTGACCGGCCTTGATCACATCGGTGTATTTCAGGTCAGGCGAGTCGAGTTTGTAGCTGTTGTACGGAATGTACATTTCCTTCTTGCCGATAAGTTTCCAGTCGTAGCGGTCCGGGGCGCCGGAAAACATGTCGAAGTTGTCTGTGGTGCGCAATCCATCGGACGAGGTGCCCACACCGTCATACGCCACTTGCGGTGCACGTCGCACGCGTCGCTGTCCGGCGTTGTAGATCCACGCCTTGCGCGGCTCCAGGACCTGATCGAGGGTTTCGTGAACCAGCAGCACGTTGCCCGCCAACCGCGCCGGCGCGGTCACTTCCTGTTTGAAATAGTTGAGCACGTTGTCATCGCTGCCCGGTTTCAAATCCCCCAGCAGCGACGGCACGGCCACTTCGTCCTTGAAGCGGATAACGGTGAAGTCACCGTTGGATTGTGGTGTTGCCTGGGTAATGGTGCGACGCAAATTGCCGCCGTGATAACGGGTGATGTGGTTCCAGATCACCTCGACGCCGTTCTTCGGAATCGGGAAGGCGTAATAGCGATTGCCGGTGAAATTGGCCAGGCCGTTACCATCGTTGGTCGGCGTTACGTTAAGCGCACTGCGCTTGGCCGCCTCGTAAACTTCCGGCGGCAGAGCTGCCGTGCGATGACTTGGATAGACCGGAATCTTGTAGGTTTCAGGATAGCGCTTGAACATCGCGACCTGCCCGTCGGACAGCTTGTCCTTGTACTTGTCGACCGTTGCCGCGGTGATGGTGAACAGCGGTTTTTCATTGGCGAACGGATCGGCAAGGAAACCCTTGCTGTCCACCGCGCCAGCGTTTTTCGGAATGCCACCGGTCCACGGCGGAATCGAGCCATCGGCATTGCCGGCCTTCTCGCCCCCCAGCGGCGTGAGCGTGGTGCCGAGCTTGTTCGCTTCTTCCGGTGACACCGCTGCCATCACATTCACGGCCAGCACGCTCAAGGCCAGGGCGGTGCCCAATTGCAGAATCATCTTGCGCATTGAATTCATCCTTTTCAGCCAGATCAGAAGTTCACGCCAAAGCTCAACGCCACGAAGTCGCGGTCTTCGAGCACGTTGTAGTCACCGCCGAAGAAATCGGTGTAACTGAGGCTTGCGGTGTAGGTGTTGCGGTAGTCCGCATCGACGCCGAGGCTGACGGCCTTGGCGCCCTCGTTGAACAACCCGTTGGGGCCGTAACCGGCGACGTCGTGGGACCAGGACAGGTTGGGTTTGAAGTTGATCCCGGCGATCACGTTGTTGTAATCGAGGATCGCCCGCGCCCGATAACCCCACGAGGTCGAGGTCACGAAACCGTCGGTATCACCGCCGAAACCATACTGGCCGTACACCGAGTCGCGGCCGTAACGCAGGTTGCTACGGGACTCCAGGCCACCGACATGCACCACCGCCGCTTCGCCCACCAGGGTCAGGCGATCGGCACCGGCAATCTGGTCGATGAAGTGCGTCAGCGTGCTCTGCACCTGCGTCACTTCCTTGCGCCGATAACCTTTGTTGTCGGCGTCGGGCGAGGTGGCGATGGGTGATGCCGTGCCACCGGCGATGGGATTGAGCATCGCCAGGGTCAGGTCGTTGGTGTTGACCTGTACCGGCAGATTCGGCCGATAGCTGATCTCGCCGGACCACGCCGTACCGGTGGACAACGTGGTGGCGAAACTCGCGCCATACAAGCGAATGTCTTCAGGGTATTCGAGGTAATACTGGCCGCGCCCGAGCATCACACTTTGCGCCAGCCCCGAACCACTGCCAGGGGCAATGCCGTTGGCCGTGGTCACGATGCGCGGAATGGTCGCCAACGTCGCAAGGCCGGCGGTCGTCGTGCCGACGTTCGGCGTGCGACTGTGGTAGTTCATGAAATACAGGCCGTACTCGGTGTCGTCACCCAACCAGCGCAGCGCCGTACCCCACTGTCCGGAATCGCGGGCATCACGGTCGCCGCCACGGGGAACGACCACACCTTCCTTTGTCACCTCAAAACCTTGGCCAAACGCAGCGGCTACCGGCTGCAACGGGGCAATGGCCGGGCTGGCGACGGTGTAACCCTTGTCGCAACCGTCCGCCACCACGTCGACCCCGAAGAAGGTGCCGCAGTTGTCGACGACGGTCTGGTCCCACTCCAGCTGATAGAAACCTTCTACCGTCAACTTGTCCGTCAGGCCTTGCGAAGCGAACAACATGTTGACCGGAATCAGCCCTTCCTTGATCTCGGCGCCAGGACGACGGAAAGCGGAAACGTCGACCGGGTTGATGCTGTTGATCGAGTTGCCGATGAAGGTACTTTCGCCCCAACTGACCACCTGTTTACCCGCACGCACCGTGCCCGGCAGATCGGCAATGGAATAGTTGTGATAGACGAACGCGTCGAGGATCTGCCCACCGGACGACTTGGAACCTTCTTTGCGATTGTGATCACTGATCGGCTTGAACGGCCGGTCTTCGTCCTTGAGTTCAAAGTCGTACCAGTACTTGCCGCGCACGAACACACCGGTATCGCCGTACTTCAGTTCGAGGTCGTGGATACCTTTGAAGATCTTCGAAAAGGTTTCACCTTTCTTGAAATTCTGCCGCCCGTCGTCGCCGGTCGAAGCTTGCCCGCTACCACCATTGGGGATACCCACCAGTGAGTCATCCGCATCGCGCATGCCCCAGCTCGCGCCGACCGACAGCGAAGAGTCGAACGTCCCTTCGATTTCCCCGATGTTGAATGAAACAGCCTGCGCCTGGGCACAGCAGCCCAAGGCAACCGCAGCGGCCAGCGCCTGCGGTGTGAAGATGGCGCGCATTGTTGTTTTTGTCATGCGTCTTCCCCGGTGAGTGAAAGAAGGCCTCACCCTACTGCCGCGTGCCTGGGGCGATAAGCGCACCAAGGAGGTATTCGTGATGTACCTCTAAAGGATGACTGGCCCTATGGCACGGGCGATTGCACGGGGCATAGATTCACTGGATGTGGCGGCATAAGTCGAAATCATGGGCTACGCTGGGCTCACACGACTGTTACGCAAGCGGTAACGGTGCATGTCCGGAAACGCTGTTTTTCCTTTGCCGGCAAAGACTTATTCTTACCGGGCTTCCACGGAAAATAGCCGGAAAGCGCGAAGCGACGACAGGTGATCCAACCTTCGCCATTCGCAACAGATTTCAGGTGAGTTGAAGCGTTTCGACTCATCGCCCCCGAGTACACCGACGTTGATTTGTAGCTCCTGGATCCAACGTCTTGCTTTGGCCGCTGCGTTTGCAGCGGCCTTTTTTATGGGCGTTTGTTTTATCAGCCTGCCCGTCACACTTGGTGTTTAAAACCAGTCCTACAATACACTTCCTATAACGGCATAGGAAAGATCCTTTCTACACAGAAGACAACTTCGTCTTTGCTCCAAATCTCCTGAAACATCACTCAATTCTCTATGTAAAAGCCTACATAGCTCTCAGACACATTACTTTTCATTCCGCTGTAACTTGAAATGGCAAGAAAAGCTTGCAGCGTAAGCATGCCGAAACTTGCATTCCTACAACGTGCAAACTCAAAAGGATATGAATATGCAAAGACCACCAACGCGACCCAAGGACCAAAAGTCGAGACCGGGCTTTCTTGAAATAGATACCCCTGTCGATATAGTCGGGGTAGCACCCGATCATTTTATTTCCCCTGCTCGAGCGGGAAACAATCTGCAAGCGGGCCCCTTCGGCCCCGGAGTATCAACTTACAATCAAAATCGAGGCACCGTGTTAAACACCACTCGGGCGCTGGAACAGGAATATCAGATCAGGCTCGGCCAATTACCGCAAACAATCGAATTAGAACTTTCAACAACTCGACTCGAAGGCCCGACGAACCCGGTTCCACCACTGCAATCAGTTGCTCGGGAATTAGGGGTACTGAGCAAACTTACAGAGCGTAAAACCACACAATTCTACGTCAACACTGCTACTGCCCATGCGTTTTATGGAGGTGATCCATTTAATCGGCATATCAACGTATTCATGATAAGGGCCACAAAAATAGAGAAGTGGCCTGGCCCAAATGGCATTGCCATGCAAGCGTTGCATCAATCGCTTAGAGCCGCGATCGAAGCAAGATTACTGGCTCAAACCCTCCAGTCACTCCAGCAGCGAACCGCCATTCTTCAACACACCTCCAGTGTCATGCAAGCCACTGAACAAGCACGCATCAGGGCGGAAACTGAAGCGCTGGCACATGCTCAAGAGCAGGCGCGATTAGCCGCATTGGCAGAAGCCGAGCGAGTGGCCGCCGAACAAGCCCGAATTACCGCGGAAGCCGCCGCTCAGTACTTCGCGGCTGAACAGGCTCGCCTCGAAGCCGAGGCAGAGGTTCAACGGCAAGCCGAACTACTGCGCCTCGAAAATGAACGACAAGTGCAGGAAAAAACGCTGCGTGAGTCCATGGAATCGTTGAATGCCGTTCAAGGCATTCGCCCGTTTCCCGTCTCGGGCGCGGCGGCTGCAAATGGTGCGGTATTTGCCGTCGGAGCAGGAACTCTGGCAGTCGATGCGGCAACGACTATCGCGATCAGGACAGCTCTCCGATCGGCTGTGGCCGCAGCAATCACGGCTTCGGCAGCAGTCGTCGGAACAGCGTCAGGTGCGGTGATAGTCGTTGGTGTCGCAGCGCTGGTTTATTACGCGCTACGGGATAAACAAGAACCGCACACTTTGAGCGTCCCACTCTCGGATCTCACGACATACGACGCCGATGGCTTGTATGCCATTGCCGAGGCCAATGGGGAAATCGAACTGCCGGTTGCGCTGGGCTCCAAAACTACAGAGAACACCACGGAGTTCGTTGTTGCCGCTGCAAATGGCACCACAGTGCCTGACAAAGTCCCGGTGCGGCTCGCCACTTATGATCCAGTTCTAAACGTTTACAGCACCCATCACCCTGATGCTCCGGGCATCGGCATGACCTGGACACCGATTGTCAGGCCGGTAGATGAATCGACGGTGCTTCCGGTACATGAGCCGAATGTTGTCGCCTACGAAGGCGCAACACTCACAGCCCTCGAAGGACGGATAGATACATCTCCAGCGCTGGATCTCTACAGCTTTGGTGGTTTCATCTATGTGTTTCCGATTGAGTCGGGTGTTCCACCTCTGTATGTGGTGTTTAGCACCCCTTACGACGGGGCCACTGCAGTGGGAATGCACAGCGGGCGAAAATTCAATCCGGAAAAATCAGGTGGGCCAATACTGGAGTTGGACTGGAGAACAGCAACTGTTAGCCGGCAAGGAGTTGATCTGGTAAGGCTTCATACCGCTCGACTCGATCAGTCTGATGCCAACGACATTATGATCAGACGCCTTGAGAAAGTACTGAAAGGTGAATTGGTTCTAACTGATACCGACCGCCGCTATTACACTCATGAAATCCGGGAACTGGAAAGATTCAGAGCCATGGGACTAAGTGACGTTTTTATGCCAGAAGAAGGTTCGCCGGAATGGAACAACGCTCATACAGCCACACTGGAAGATTTTAAGCTTGGCGCCAGTGATTCACTATTGTACTCCGCAGACGCACTCGATGCAGGCGATAAACAAATCGAACGAATCTACGAAAATCTTCTTAAAGGAGGCGTCCAGTGAACGCTATTGAGCAAATCGTAAAAAACGAACCCATTGCAGATATTGTGACCGCATTCGGCGTAGGCCTTGGATATCCATCGTTGGATAGAATGTTCAGTCGATATCGCTTTGAAGTTATTGCCAATGGAGAACTACTGCGAGTTTATGCACAACTTTTCCAGGAAGGCGTACTCGCTAATGGTGAAGGACCTGTCCCTGTGAAAGGCCCTAACTGGAAACCACCACAGTTCGTCATAGAGAAACGCTACGCCGAATAAAATCAACCCCCAAGCCGCACCTAGCGGCTTGGGGGGTCACCACTCTCCCTTACAACGAATACTTCTGCAAATTCCCCATCATCTCCTTCAACGCCTCAATATTGTCCTTCGGATGCGCGGCCCCTTCGAAGTCGCAGATCTGCTGCCAGTGCGCAGCCACATCTTCCGGGGAGAACCCCACCCGTGGATCGAACCCGGCGCCGAGGCTGCGTTCCCAACGCACCTTGCCCATCCAGCCGCCACCGACTTCGAACAGGCCGGAGGTTTCCTGGCAGTTTTCGCTGGCCAGGTACACCACCAGCGGGCTGACCAGCTCCGGTTTGAGTTGTTCGAAGACTTGCGGCGGGATCAGGCCTTCGGTCATGCGGGTGCCGCCGGTGGGGGCGATGGCGTTGACCAGGATGTTGTTCTTGCGGCCTTCGATGGCCAGGGTGCGGGTCAGGCCGTAGAGGCCGAGTTTGGCCATGCCGTAGTTGGACTGGCCGAAGTTGCCGTAGATGCCTGAGGTGGATGCGGTGAAGATCACCCGGCCGTAGTTTTGCTCGCGCATGTGCGGCCAGGCGGCGCGGGTGACTTTGTAGGCGCCTTCGACGTGGACGCGGTAAACCAGGTCCCAGTCGGCGTCGTCCATTTTGTGGAAGGTCTTGTCACGCAGGATGCCGGCGTTGTTGACCACCACGTCGACGCGGCCGAAGGCGTCGAGGGCGTGCTGGACCAGTTTGTCGCCGTCGGTGACCGAGTCGTGGTTGGCCACGGCTGTGCCGCCAGCCTCGCGAATTTCCGCGACCACGCGATCCGCTGCCGAAGCGTTCGCGCCTTCGCCTTGAGCCGAGCCGCCGAGGTCGTTGACCAGCACTTTCGCGCCCTGTTTGGCGAACAACAGTGCGTGCGCCCGTCCCAGGCCGCCACCTGCACCGGTGATGATCACGACTTTATCTTCGAAGCGCACAGACTCGTTCATGTGGGGAAACTCCAGCAGGCCAGGGACATTGCCTTGGAGTTTCAGGCACGGCGCTGCGTGTCACAATGAACAGGGGGGAGGCTGAATGGTGTGCGATAAGGCTGGGGGATGATGAGCCCCAACCCTCAAGAGCAAGCCACTTTGAGTGGCGGCGACAACAGCTGATCGCGAAACGCCAGGTAATGCTTGAGCACCTGGCACGGCGCCTCGATCTGCGGGTAATGCCCGATGTCGCTCAACAACACCGCGTCCGGGTTGGGAATCAGCTCCCGGTAGCGCGCGACCATGTGTGCGCCGGAGATCGGGTCGACCTCGCCATCGATCACCCGCAGCGGCACTTCACCGCGCTGCATCGCGCCGACCCAGCGCTCGCGCTGTGTGCGCCGCTCGGGAATGTAGGTGATGAGTCTGTGCATGATCCGTGGGCCGTGATTGCTTTCGATCAGGCTCCAGAAGTCATCCATCTGGCTTTCACTGGGCCGAGTCTGTGGGCCGAAGATCTGGCGGAAACTCTTCACCAGTCCATCACGACTGAACGCGCGGCCAATCATCCAGCCCAAGGGACTGAGCAGCAGTTTTTGCATCAACACCGGACGATGGGTTTCAGGAAACAGGCCACCATTGAGAAACACACAGCTGGCGAGATTGATCTGTGATTCGTAATGCCGGGCCAACAGTTCCTGAGCCACGCTGTCGCCATAATCGTGGGCCAGCACATGCAGCGGTTGTTCGACACCCAGGTAAGCCAACAGCGCCTGTTGCAGATCAGCCTGCTTGAGCAAGCTGTAGTCGTGGTTCACCGGTTTGGCCGAGTCGCCGAAGCCGAGCATGTCGCAGGCGATCACGCGATAGCGCTGAGCCAGCGGCTGCCACAGGTAATGCCAGTCCCAACTGGCGCTGGGAAAGCCATGAATGAGCAGCAGCGGCTCACCCTGCCCCGCCGCCCAATAACGAATGGGCTGGCCGCGGAAGACGAATGTCAGGCTGCGTTTGCGCCAGACCGACAGGGGAATCTCGGCGAGTGCCATCAGAGTTTGTATCCCGGGTCTTGTTTATCGAGTTTGCGCAGCAACGCCGGCCACGCCAGCGCTCCGCCCATGCCTTGAGCACTTTTTGTGACACCGGCGATCATGGCTTTGGCTCCCGCCAGAATCTGCGGTTCGATGGCGATCAGTTCGGCGCCGCCGGTCTGCGCCATGACCTGGATATCGCAGGCGCGCTGGAAGGTGAACATCATCAGGAACGTGTCGGCAATGCTGCTGCCGCAGGTCAGCAGACCGTGGTTGTGCAGCATCAGGAAATTGTTCTCGCCGAGGTCGGCTTGCAGTCGCGCTTTCTCTTCGTGGTTGAGCGCAACGCCTTCGTAAGCGTGATACGCCAGGCTGGACAGGACGAACAACGACTGCTGGCTGATCGGCAAAATCCCTTGTTTCTGCGCCGACACCGCGACGCCGGATGCGGTGTGGGTGTGCAGCACGCAGACAACATCGTGACGGACTTCGTGCACCGCGCTGTGGATGGTGTAGCCCGCAGGGTTGATCTCGTAAGGGCTGTCCATCAGCTTGTTGCCGGCCTGATCGACCTTGACCAGGCTCGACGCGGTGATTTCATGGAACATCATGCCGAACGGATTGATCAGGAAGTCTTCAGTGCCCGGAACTTTGGCGGAGATGTGGGTGAAAATCAGATCATCCCAGCCATGCTGGGCCACCAGGCGATAACAGGCGGCGAGGTCGACGCGGGCCTGCCATTCGGCGGGGCTGACCAGGTCTTTGACACTCTGGGACGATTGGACGGGGGCTACGCTCACGGCTAGGAACCTCTGGTTTTTATTATGGAGTGTTTCCAATGAATACCGAGTCTAGTCAGCCCTCCGGGTTCGCGTAGTTGCATTGGCAGCCAGCTTGATGACCGAACGAGTCAGCGGGCGAGGAAGTTTGGATCCGTGTCAAATGGCCGCCGCCAGAGAAGGCACGGGGCGCGCATTCAGCCGCCCCGTCAGAACCATGACGAGCCCCGTTGCGGGTGCTCCAGGCAAATCGATCAGCCGCGCAGAGCGCCGACCAGTTCCGCCAGCCAAGGCTCGGCATCGCCTTCCGGGTTCACGCTTTCGCTGGCGTCCAGACGCAGCATCGGCAGCACTTCGCGGATGCCCAGCTCACCGAACAACTCATGCATCAACTCGCCGCCACCGCAGAACGTATCGCCATAGCTCGCATCGCCCAGCGCGATCACCGCACCTGGCAAGCCACGCCAGGCAGCAGGCAACTGGTCGCGAATCGAGAAATACAGCGGCTGCAGATTATCCGGCAACTCGCCCATGCCCGTGGTCGAGGTCACGGCCAGGAACGCTTCGGGGCCGAAGGCTTGAAGATCGGCGAGGCTTGCACGCGGGTTGTACGAAGTTTCGAAACCGGCTTCCTTCAAAATGCTGGCGGCATGCCGGGCGACTTCTTCAGCCGTGCCGTACACCGAGCCGGAAATGATGGCGACTTTCATCAATCTGATCCTGAACCTGAGTTAAGGACCGGGATATTAACAGCACACTCCCGATTGTTCTTTTAGAATGCCCGAGACAACCAACAAGGAAGGGTTTCACCGATGATCAACGCAAAACTGCTGCAACTGGCCATCAACGCCTCCAACGACGGCATCGTGATTGCCGAAAAGGAAGGCGAGCAGGACAAGATCCTGATTTATGTTAATCCCGCATTCGAACGCCTGACCGGTTACACCAGCGAAGAAATCCTCTATCAGGATTGCCGTTTCCTGCAATCGGGCGATCGCGACCAAGACGTCCTGCCGAAAATTCGTGACGCGTTGAACAGCGAAGGATCGTGCCGGGAAATCCTGCGCAACTACCGCAAGGACGGCACGCCCTTCTGGAATGAGCTGTCCCTTTCGACGGTAAAAAACCCGAGCGACGGCCAGGTTTATTTCATCGGCGTGCAGAAAGACGTGACCGTCCAGGTCAAGGCGCAGCAGCGCGTGGTGCAGCTGGAGGCGCAACTGGCTGAAGTTCAGGCTGAGCTTGCTGCACTCAAGGCGACGAACGGCGCAAACAAATCTGCGAATTAATTGTCATTAACTACAATCACCAATGACTTTGTAACTATATCTTTCGAGTCTGCCATGCAACGCGACGCGCTCCTGACCCAGGATGAGCTGGATTTCATCCAGACCATGCAACATAACCCGCAGCTCAATGTGCGGGATGCGACGTCGAGTCTGCTCGTCAACGGTGGTTCGCAAATCCGTGATTTGCTCACGCGCCTCGCCGCCCATGAGCAAGTCACCATTCAAGCCAATTTCGAAAACCAGCAAATGACCTTCCCGCTGCACTTGGTGGAAGACGAGTTTCACGCGTTGCATTTGCGTTTGGGCGTTCCCAGCATCTATGAAGACGGGCCTCTGGTCCGGCCATGGCGACTGGTGCTCGACGAACCGGTTGCCCTGGAAAACGCCAAGGGCCAGCCCGGCACGATGTGGGTGCATGAAGTGTCGTTCAAGGGTGTTTTGCTGGAAGTTCGCAACAAGACCAAAGCGCCGAAGCATTTCGCGTTGTGGTTCAGCCCGTCAGGTTATGAGCGAATTGCGTTGCGTGGCACGTTCGAGAAAGAAACCGAGCAAGGCTTCTATGCCTATCAGTTGAGCCAGGACGACAAAGACGAAACCGAACGCCTGCGCCAGTACATCCTGCAGCAGCATCGGCTGACCCACCCCTCCCTGCATCTCTGACATCAAGTATCGAGGTTGCCCGCCAGGAACTGCTTGAGTCGCTGGCGCATCACTTCGCCCTCATTCCCCAAGCACCCGATCGATGACCCGGCCAGGCTTTCCTCGGCCAGATCCGACGCATCGCCCGCCAGCAACACCGGACAATCCAGGCTCATCGCCAGGCGATTCAAACGCCGTGGAAGTTCAGGCGAAGGGACGTGATTGGAAAACAGCACCAGCGCCTGGGGCTTGATTCTTTCGCAGATCAGCGTCAATTCGTCGAACGGCTGGCCGATGGTAAACACGCGCACACCGGTTTGCCCGCTGCTCAGGAACAGGGCGGCAATCAGCAACTCAAGCTCCCGGCACTGACCTGCCAGGGCGCTGACGATCACGCGCCGTGGTTGCTTGTCACGGATCAACAGCAAGCGCTGCAGCACCCGTGACCGCAGAAAACCATCGAGGAACAACCACTCGCTCGTCCCGCCGAAAGACTCCTGGCGTTGCAGCATCTGCTTCCAGAGCGGGATCAGGATGTCCTGGAACACCACCGGCTGGGAGTAACTGGAAAAAATCTGCCCGTAGACCTGTTCCAGCGCCACATCGTCAAAAGCACTCACCGCCGCCTGAACCTGCTGCTGCCATTGCGCATAGTCGGCTTGCACGAGGTTGTCTGGAATGATGTGGGACAGTGCCTCAAGCGGTGCGGCCTTGGCCAGTATCTTGCCGATCTTGCTGACCGCCACGCCGCGTTCGATCCAGTCGAGGATGCTGCGTACGCGTTCAATATCGGTCATCGAATACAGACGATGCCCGCTTTCGGTGCGCGTTGGCACGATGAGCCCATAGCGTCGCTCCCATGCGCGAAGCGTGACCGGGTTGACGCCCGTCAGACGCGCCACTTCGCGAATGGGAAAGAGCTCCTCTTGGTCAAGAGAGCGCGTATGCGACACACCAGGAGCAACGTCAGTGAGGACAGGCATCTGGGAGGGCTACATCCATGTGTGATTTGGATCCCATTCTAACTCGCCTGCCCCATCATGATTCAAGACATTGGTCGTTTCGAAGGCCGCAGACGTCGCTGCTGGAATCAGGAATAATCCTTGCTTGTCCCAAGGCGCAGCCCACCACCCCGGTGCTGCGCCTGGCGAAGCTCCTATCCGGAGCGACGCGTTTGTTTACGGAGATACATGATGTCTACCTCCCCCGTCACGCTGATGGTTGCGCGCCGTGTCGCCAACGGGCGTTATCAGGATCTGATCGCCTGGTTGCGCGAAGGCGAACAACTGGCCACCGACTTTCCCGGTTATCTCGGTTCAGGCGTGCTGGCACCGCCACCCGACGATGATGAATTCCAGATCATTTTCCGCTTCGCCGATGAACAGACCCTGCACGCTTGGGAGCACTCTGCCTCGCGTACTGCCTGGCTGGCACGCGGCAGCGATCTGTTTGCCCATCCGACAGAACATCGGGTCAGCGGCATCGAAGGCTGGTTCGGCGCCGCCGGACAACGCCCACCGCGCTGGAAACAGGCCGTGGCAATCTGGCTGGCGTTTTTCCCGGTGTCCCTGCTGTTCAACTTCGCACTGGGGCCGTTGCTCGGCGAAATGGGTCTGCTGAGCCGGGTATTGATCAGCACTTTGTGCCTGACGCCATTGATGGTCTATTTCTTCATTCCGCTGTCGACCCGATTGCTGGCCAACTGGCTGAACGCGGCGCCGACGCGGCGCTTGCCTGCCGAGCCAAGCCCTCAAAACCGCTAAAAGATCGCAGCCTGCGGCAGCTCCTACAAGGGATCGCATTTCAAGGTAGGAGCTGCCGCAGGCTGCGATCTTTTCAGCGGCATTACACGGCCAGTCGCTGGTATAGTTTTGCTCTTACCGCGATGCGAGCCGTTCATGACTTCTTCCGCAGCCCCCATCCTCATCACCGGTGCCGGCCAGCGTGTCGGCCTGCATTGTGCGCAGCGCCTGCTCGAAGACGGCCATCGCGTGATCTTCAGCTACCGCAGCGAACGCCCCGGCGTACAAACCCTGCGGGATCTGGGGGCGACGGCGGTGTTTGCGGACTTCTCCAGCGAAGCCGGAATCTTTGCCTTCATCAGCGAACTGAAAACTCATACCGACAGCCTGCGGGCAATCGTCCATAACGCCTCCGAATGGCTCGCCGAAACCCCGGACACCGATGCCGAAGCGTTCACCCGCATGTTCAGCGTGCACATGCTCGCGCCCTACCTGATCAACCTGCATTGCGCCGACTTGCTGCAACGCTCAAGCCCTGCCGACATCGTGCACATCAGCGATGACGTAACCCGCAAGGGCAGCAGCAAGCACATCGGTTATTGCGCCAGCAAAGCCGGGCTCGACAGCCTGACCCTGTCCTTCGCGGCCAAATACGCGCCGGCCATCAAGGTCAACGCGATCGCCCCGGCCCTGCTACTGTTCAATCCTGACGACGACGCAGCCTACCGCGCCAAGGCATTGGCCAAATCCGCGCTGGGCATCGAACCCGGCAGCGAAGTGATCTATCACAGCCTGCGCTATTTGCTCGACAACCCTTATGTCACCGGCACGACCCTGACCGTCAACGGCGGAAGGCACATCAAATAAGTGTCCCGCGAGGATCTTCCATGACGCAATCCCTGCACCAGAACGCCCTGTCCCAGAGCTATCGCGAGATCCTCATCGGCCTCGGTGAAAACCCCGATCGCGAAGGCCTGCGAGACACCCCGGTGCGTGCGGCCAAGGCCATGCAGTACCTTTGTCATGGCTACGAGCAAAGTGTCGAAGAGATCGTCAACGGCGCGCTGTTCGCCTCCGACAACGATGAAATGGTGATCGTCGACAACATCGAGCTCTATTCGCTTTGCGAACATCACATGCTGCCCTTCATCGGCAAGGCGCATGTGGCTTATATTCCAACAGGCAAAGTGCTGGGCCTGTCGAAGATTGCACGACTGGTGGACATGTTCGCCCGTCGCCTGCAAATCCAGGAAAATCTCACCCGGCAAATCGCCGAGGCGGTGCAGCAAGTCACCGGCGCGGCGGGTGTCGCCGTTGTCATCGAAGCCAGGCACATGTGCATGATGATGCGCGGTGTCGAGAAACAGAATTCGACCATGAACACCTCGGTGATGCTCGGCGCCTTCCGCGAGTCGAGCAACACCCGTCAGGAGTTCCTGCAATTGATTGGACGGAGCAAGTAGTAATGCCACAACTTCAACCAGGCATGGCACGCATCCGGGTCAAGGACCTGTGCCTGCGCACCTACATCGGTATCAACGAGGATGAAATCCTCAACAAGCAGGATGTGTTGATCAACCTGACCATCCTCTATGCGGCCCAGGAAGCGGTGCGTGACAACGATATCGATCACGCGCTGAACTACCGGACCATCACCAAGGCGATCATCGCTCACGTCGAAGGCAACCGCTTTGCCCTGCTCGAACGCCTGACCCAGGAAATTCTCGATCTGGTCATGGCCAACAAGTCGGTGCTGTACGCCGAGGTCGAAGTCGACAAGCCTCATGCCCTGCGATTTGCCGAGTCGGTGTCGATTACACTGGCGGCGAGCCGCTGAGCGCGTCTGGCGGATTGCCCGTCAGACTCTTATCATCCGCGCACGATTGAGTCACACAGAGCCCGCCATGAACGACCAACAACGCCTGGAACTCGAAGCCGCCGCCTTTCGCCGGCTCGTCGCGCACCTGGACAGCCGCAAGGATGTGCAGAACATCGACCTGATGAACCTCTCGGGTTTCTGCCGCAACTGCCTGTCCAAGTGGTACAAGGCCGCCGCCGACGAGCGCCAGATCGAGGTCAGCCTCGACGACGCCCGCGAAGTGGTTTACGGCATGCCGTACGCCGAATGGAAAGCCCAATATCAGCAAGAAGCCAACGCCGAACAGCAAGCGGCGTTCGCGAAAGGAAAACCCAATGAGTGATTTGAACACCCTGCGCGACAGCCTCAAGAGCGGCGAACATGCCTTCGCCGACACCCTGGCCTTCATCGCCGCCGGCTACGACTATCAGCCCCAGGCCTTCAACAATGGCGGCGTGGAAAACGCTGCCGGGCAGAACGAAGGTTCGTGCAAGACCCTGGGTCTGGCCTTGCTGGAAGGCCTGAGCGATGAAGAAGCGCTACTGGCGTTCGGCGAGCATTACCGCTCCGTGCTGGCTACTCCTGAAGGCAGCGATCACGGCAATATCCGTGCGTTGATCGCCCATGGCCTGGCGGGTGTGAAGTTCACTCAACAGCCGCTGACCCGCCGCTGATAGCTTTTCTGTAGGAGCGGCGATGGCGCACTTGAAATCGCCATCGCCGGCAAGCCGTGCTCCTACAGGTTCTAGCAACACATCCAGACTTTTAAGATTGACCCGGCAACTTTATTTCGTTTGCCCCTTACCACTGCTGACGGCTTAGATAAAAAGAAGTCCTCCTTCTTCCGAGCCGGTCATCCATGCGCAGCGAAACCATCAGTCAGTCGATCAATATCGTTCACCCTGTCACGCTCAGCCACGGCAAAAACGCCGAGGTCTGGGACACCGATGGCAAACGCTACATCGACTTTGTCGGTGGCATCGGCGTACTCAACCTCGGCCATTGCCATCCAGCCATTGTCGACGCCATTCGCGAACAAGCCACACGGCTGACCCATTACGCGTTCAATGCCGCGCCGCACGAACCTTACCTCGAACTGATGGAGCGCCTCAGCGCGTTTATCCCGGTCGATTATCCGGTCAGCGGCATGCTCACCAACAGCGGCGCCGAAGCGGCTGAGAACGCGCTGAAAATCGTCCGCGGCGCCACCGGCCGCACGGCCGTGATCGCCTTCGATGGCGCCTTCCACGGTCGCACCCTGGCCACGCTCAACCTCAACGGCAAAGTTGCGCCCTATAAACAAAAAGTCGGTGTGCTGCCTGGGCCGGTCTATCACCTGCCCTTCCCCAGCCAGGATAACGGCGTGACTTGCGCTGAAGCGCTGAAGGCCATGGATCGGTTGTTCAGCGTTGAAATCGACGTCGAGGATGTGGCCTGCTTCATCGTCGAACCGGTGCAGGGCGAAGCGGGTTTCCTGGCCATGGACGTCGAGTTCGCCCAGGCGCTGCGCAAATTCTGCGACGAAAAGGGCATTGTGCTGATCGCCGATGAAATCCAGTCCGGCTTCGGCCGCACCGGTCAGCGTTTTGCGTTCTCGCGGCTGGGCATCGAGCCGGACCTGATCCTGCTCGGTAAAAGCATCGCCGGTGGCGTACCGCTGGGTGCGGTGGTCGGGCGCAAATCGCTGCTCGACATCTTGCCCAAGGGCGGGCTCGGCGGCACCTATTCCGGCAACCCCATCGCCTGCGCCGCTGCATTGGCGACGCTGGACGAAATGACCGATGCCAATCTGCAAGCGTGGGGCACGCAGCAAGAAGAGGCGATTGTCAGTCGCTACGAAACCTGGCGCGCGAGCAAGTTGTCGCCATATCTGGGACGCCTGACCGGTGTTGGCGCGATGCGCGGCATCGAACTGGCGAATGCCGACGGCTCGCCCGCAGCGGCGCAGTTGACGCAGCTGCTGGCGCTGGCACGGGATGCAGGTTTGTTGTTGATGCCTAGCGGCAAGTCGCGGCACATCATTCGGCTGTTGGCGCCGTTGACGACCGAAGCTGCGGTGCTGGAGGAAGGACTGGATATTCTTGAGGCGTGCCTGGCAAAACTGACCTGACCTGTAGGAGCTGCCGAAGGCTGCGATCTTTTGATCTTGATCTTGATCTTCAAGAGCCAGATCAAAAGATCGCAGCCTTCGGCAGCTCCTACACGATGGAGATCATATTTTCATAGGCACAAAAAAACCGGCCGAAGCCGGTTTTCTCATTGCTATGCAAACAGCATCAAGCGTTCTGCAGATTGTCCAGGTAACGCTCGGCATCCAGTGCCGCCATGCAACCGGCGCCGGCCGAGGTGATGGCTTGACGGTACACGTGGTCAGCCACGTCACCGGCAGCGAAGATGCCTTCGAGGTTGGTGGCGGTGGCGTTGCCGTCACGGCCGCCGTGCACCACCAGGTAGCCGTCTTTCAGGGTCAACTGGCCTTCGAACAGCGAAGTGTTCGGGGTGTGGCCGATGGCGATGAACACGCCGTCGACTTTCACTTCGTCGAAGCTGCCGTCGTTGTTCTTCAGGCGGGCACCGGTCACGCCCATGTTGTCGCCCAGGACTTCGTCCAGGGTCGCGTTCAGCTTCAGGATGATCTTGCCTTCGGCCACGCGAGCGTTGAGCTTGTCGATCAGGATCTTCTCGGCGCGGAACGTTTCACGACGGTGGATCAGGGTCACGGTGCTGGCGATGTTGGCCAGGTACAGGGCTTCTTCAACCGCGGTGTTGCCGCCGCCGACCACAGCCACAGGCTTGTTGCGATAGAAGAAACCATCGCACGTTGCGCAGGCCGACACGCCTTTGCCCATGAACGCTTCTTCCGATGGCAGGCCCAGGTAACGAGCGCTGGCACCGGTGGCGATGATCAGGGCGTCGCAGGTGTAGGTCGCGCTGTCGCCGATCAGGGTGTACGGCTTGGCAGCGAAGTCCACGGCATTGATGTGATCGAAAACGATCTCGGTTTCGAAGCGCTCGGCGTGCTCGCGCATCCGCTCCATCAACGCCGGGCCGGTCAGGCCGTGGACGTCGCCCGGCCAGTTGTCGACTTCGGTGGTGGTGGTCAGTTGACCACCGGCCTGCATGCCGGTGATCAGCAGTGGCTTGAGGTTGGCACGGGCGGCGTATACCGCAGCGCTGTAACCGGCAGGGCCGGAACCGAGAATAATCACTCGCGAATGACGGACTTCAGACATGACCTGCTCCTGTTGACCGGCCCGGAACACCTGGCGCGGAACGCCGGATCACCGGCGGGAATAAAAAAGAACGGTTGAAAGCACTTGGGGAAGGCTTGAACACGACCGTCCTGTAAAAAGATTGGGTGCAGCGTATCGAGGGGGCGAAGATTAAGGAAATACGGTTTAACAATCCAGCTCATAGGTGGTCTCTATCCCGTCAGCGTGATTTTCAGGACGCGTTTGTTACAGTGAATGTCGATACCGCTGCCGCGCTTTCGCCTGTCAGGCAAAGCCGGTAAGGTCGGCGCGTTTACCCTCTGCTCGGAGCACGTTATGCCCGCCCCCGTTCTGTCCGGCCCGCAATACCTGCGCGAAGGCCTCAAACTGGTCCTCAGCCCAAGCCTGCGTTTGTTCGTGTTGTTGCCGCTGGCGATCAACCTGGTGCTGTTCGTCGGATTGATCTATCTGGCCGGCCATCAGTTCAGCCTGTGGGTCGATACGCTGATGCCGTCCCTGCCCGAGTGGCTGAGTTTTCTCAGCTATATCCTGTGGCCGCTGTTCGTGGTGTTGGTGATATTCATGGTGTTCTTCACCTTCACCATGCTCGCCAACATCATCGCCGCGCCGTTCAATGGCTTCCTGGCGGAGAAAGTCGAAGTGGTGGTGCGCGGCACCGACGACTTCCCGGCCTTCAGCTGGGGCGAACTGGTCGCGATGATCCCGCGCACCCTTGCCCGGGAAATGCGCAAGCTCGGCTACTTCCTGCCCCGGGCAATCGGCTTGTTCATCCTGTCGTTCATCCCGGTGGTGAATATCATCGCCGCGCCACTGTGGCTGCTGTTCGGGGTGTGGATGATGGCGATCCAGTACATCGACTACCCGGCGGACAACCACAAACTGGGCTGGAACGAGATGCTCGCCTGGCTGCGGCAGAAACGCTGGCAGAGCATGGGTTTTGGCGGCAGCGTGTATCTGGTGTTGCTGATCCCGGTGGTCAACATCCTGATGATGCCGGCGGCCGTGGCCGGGGCGACGTTGTTCTGGGTGCGCGAGCGCGGTGCCGAGAATCTGGTGGCGCAACGCTGAGCCGGTAACAAATCCATCATCTGCTCGTCACAACGTCGACATGGCCTCAGCCGACACTGGGGTCATGACGACAGCTCTGCATATCACCCTGATCACCGAAACCTTTCCTCCCGAAATCAACGGCGTGGCCAATACCCTTGGTCGCTTGTGCGACGGTTTGCGCGCGCGCGGGCATCAGGTGGAATTGGTACGACCGCGCCAGGGCTGCGATCAATCCGCAGGCAGCGACGATGAGTTGTTGCTGTGCCGAGGCTGGCCG
Organism: Pseudomonas sp. NFX98; assembly: GCF_047784845.1. Classification (NCBI taxonomy): domain Bacteria; kingdom Pseudomonadati; phylum Pseudomonadota; class Gammaproteobacteria; order Pseudomonadales; family Pseudomonadaceae; genus Pseudomonas; species Pseudomonas sp. NFX98. Next base: position 120,267 of record NZ_JBLNNF010000007.1, read on the forward strand.
CTGCCGGGTTACCCCGGTCTGCAATGGGGACAGTCGTCGATGCACAAATTGCTGCGACGCTGGAAGCGTCAGCGCCCGGACGTGCTGTATATCGCCACCGAAGGGCCACTGGGTTTATCGGCATTGCGTGCGGCGCGGCGTCTGGGCATTTCGGTGGTCAGCGGCTTTCACACCAATTTCCAGCAGTATTCCAGCCAGTACGGCCTCGGCTTGCTGACGCGCCTGCTGACCCACTATCTGCGCTGGTTCCACAATCGTTCGAACCTCACGCTGGTGCCGAGTGTCAGCCAGCGCATGGAACTGGAGCGCCGGCATTTCGAGCGCCTGGCTTTGCTGTCTCGCGGCGTCGACAGCCAGTTGTTTCACCCGGCCAAACGCTTGAATGCGCTGCGCGAGCAGTGGGGACTGGGCGAGAACGACATTGCCGTCATCCATGTAGGACGTTTGGCGCAGGAGAAAAACCTGGGTTTGCTCAAGCGCTGCTTCAACACCCTCAAGGCGACTTATCCACAGCGCAACCTGAAGCTGATCGTGGTGGGCGATGGCCCGCAACGCCTGCTGATGGAAAGCGAAATGCCCGAAGCAATCTTCTGCGGTGCACAACGCGGCGAAGCCTTGGCCAGTCACTATGCGTCGGGGGATGTGTTTCTGTTTCCCAGCCTGACTGAAACCTTCGGCAATGTGGTGCTGGAGGCGCTGGCATCAGGGTTGGGCGTGGTGGCTTACGATCAGGCTGCAGCGGCGCAGCATATCCGCCATGGCTACAACGGCGTGTTGGCGATGCCGGGGGACGAAGAGGCGTTCTGCGATGCGGCGGCGTGGTTGCTGGAAGAGCGCGAAACCTTGCGCTGCGTGCGGCTCAACGCGCGCCAGCATGCCAGTCGGCAAGGTTGGCCGGCGATCATTGAACAATTTGAAGGGCAGTTGCGGGGTGCTTGTGTGCAGGGATTGGCCGTACCGGATGCAGCGTTGTTGCCTTGAAAAGCATCGCGGGCAAGCCTTGCTCCTACAGGATTAATGTCGATCACAATACATCGACACGACGTGGATCTGTAGGAGCAAGGCTTGCCCGCGATGAGGCCGGCACGAACGCCGCTTAAACCAGCGTCATCAACGCCTCACGGCTGAACGGCAGAATGTCTTCCTCACGACCGTCACGCACCTTCTGCGCCCAGTCCGGGTCTACCAGCAGCGCGCGACCGACCGCCACCAGGTCGAACTCATCGTTGTTCAAACGCTCCAGCAGTTTTTCCAGGCTGGCCGGTTGCGCGACCTTGTCGGTGTTGACCATGAACTGCAGGAACTCGCCGTCCAGGCCGACGCTGCCCACGGTGATGGTCGGCTTGCCGGTGAGTTTGCGGGTCCAGCCCGCCAGGTTCAGTTCGGAACCGTCGAACTCCGGCTCCCAGAAACGGCGCGTCGAGCAGTGGAAAATATCCACGCCAGCGTCAGACAACGGTTGGAGGAACTCGCCCAACGCTTCTGAAGTTTGCACCAGACGCGCGGTGTAATCCTGCTGCTTCCACTGCGAGAAACGGAAGATGATCGGGAAACCTTCACCGACCGCTGCACGCACCGCCTGAATCAGCTCGATGGCGAAACGCGAGCGGTTGGCCAGGCTGCCACCGTATTCGTCGGTACGCTGGTTGCTGCCTTTCCAGAAGAACTGGTCGATCAGATAGCCGTGGGCGCCGTGGATTTCCACGCCGTCCATGCCGATGCTCTGGGCATCCTTGGCCGCTTGGGCGAACGCAGCGATCACGTCCTGAATGTCTTGCTTGCTCATGCCGTGAACCACGACCTGACCGTCCTTGATTTTTTCCGACGGACCGTAACCCGGCACGCTGGCGTCCGGCTCGGTGCCGATGCGACGCACACTGCCCACATGCCACAGCTGCGGAACGATCTTGCCGCCTTCGGCGTGCACTGCATCAACGACTTTCTTCCAGCCGGCCAATGCCGCTTCACCGTAGAAATGCGGAACATTCGGGTAGCCGTTGGAAGCCTTGTGACCGACGGTGGTGCCTTCGGTGATGATCAGGCCAACGCCAGCCGCCGCGCGACGACGGTAGTACTCGATCACTTTGGAATTCGGCACGCCGCCCGGCGAGAACGAGCGGGTCATCGGCGCCATGACGACACGGGTCGGCAGTTCGAGGGTGCCGAGGTGGAACGGTTTGAACAGGGCTTGAACGGGCATGGGACGCTCCACGGAAGAATGACTTTATGACGGCGATAATATGGAGAGTCCGACGCCTTGAACAGCATTATTGATTTTGGTGATTAAGAGTCAAAAGACACAAAGCAAAAGATCGCAGCCTTCGGCAGCTCCTACAGAGGAATGTGTACACCTGTAGGAGCTGCCGAAGGCTGCGATCTTTTGAAGTTGCTGTATCAGCTCAGGGCTTTTTCAATCGCCTGAACCACAGCCGGATCATCCGGTGGTGTGCGCGGGGAAAACCTCGCCAGCACACGCCCGTCCTTACCCAGCAGGAACTTCTCGAAGTTCCAGGTAATGTCGCCGGGGAATTCGGCGCCCTCGCCGGCCAGCAGCTTGTACAGCTGATGACGCTCATGACCGTTGACTTCCAGCTTGCTGGACAACGGAAAAGTCACGCCATAGTTGAGGCTGCAAAACGCCTGGATCTCCTGCTCGGAACCCGGTTCCTGCCCGGCAAACTGGTTGCACGGCAAGCCAAGCACACTGAAACCCTTGCCCTTGTATTGCTGGTAGAGGTTTTCCAGCGCCGCGTACTGTGGGGTCAGGCCACATTTGGAGGCAACGTTGACCACCAGCACGACGTGCCCCTTGAAAGGCGCCAAAGGTAGCGCCTGACCATCCAGGGCTGTCAAATTAAGGTCGTGAAAAGCACTCATGACGTACTCCAGATTCCCGTGTTCTTCTCGAAACAGCCACTTGGCGGTGTCGCCTGGGACAGCCGCAGACTAAAAAGGCGCCCTCGGGGCGCCTCTCCAGTTCTCGAAAGCTTAGCGCAGAAAATCAGTGGTGATGGCCACCTTCGCCATGGACGTGACCATGAGCGATTTCTTCCTGGCTGGCGTCACGGATGTTGATGATCTTGACCTGGAAGTTCAGGCGCTGACCAGCCAACGGGTGGTTGCCGTCGACGGTGACGTCGTCGCCGTCCAGATCGCGGATGGTCACGATCTGCATCTGGCCGTCCGGAGCGGAAGCGTGGAACTGCATGCCCACTTCCAGTTCGTCGACGCCTTCGAACATGCTGCGGCTCAGGGTGCTGACCAGTTCGGCAGCGTATTCGCCGTAAGCGTCTTCAGGTTCAACGGCTACGGTCAGCTCGTCGCCGACTGCTTTGCCTTCCAGAGCCTTTTCCAGACCCGGGATGATGTTACCTGCGCCTTGCAGGTAGACCAGCGGCGCGCCGCCGGCGGAGCTGTCGATGACCTCACCAGCGTCGTTGGTCAGGGTATAGTCGATGGAGACAGCCTTATTGGCGGCGATCAGCATGGGGCGAGACCTTTTGCATAAGAATATAGAAAGGCCAAGTTTAGCGAAGCAATCGTCCGAAAGCGAACACAACCCGGACAAACGGATTGCGACGATCACAGGCTTCCATCAGGACGAGGACCGCCACTGGGTGGCCGAACTTTCCTGCGGCCACACTCAACACCTGCGACACCAGCCACCGTGGCAATCGCGGGCCTGGGTCATGGACCCTGCGCAACGTCTTGAAAAAATAGGCCAGCCCTTTGCTTGCGGTTGGTGCGCACAAGGCTCGGTTAGCGATAACCTTGGCGACTGAATTTCGGTAGATCGCCAGCTATAGGCGTTCACCTTTGCCTGCTCCTTTAGAGAATTCGCATGCAAACTTTTTTTATCGCGCCCACTGATTTTGGTGTGGGCCTGACCTCCATCAGCCTCGGGCTGGTGCGTACGCTTGAGCGCGCCGGCCTCAAGGTCGGCTTTTTCAAACCGATCGCCCAACCGCATCCGGGTGACACGGGGCCTGAACGCTCCACCGAACTGGTGGCCCGCACCCACGGCCTGAAACCGCCGCAGCCGCTGGGCCTGGCCCATGTCGAGCGCATGCTTGGCGACGGTCAGCTGGACGAGCTGCTCGAAGAAATCATCACGCTTTATCAGCAGGCCGCCATCGGCAAGGACGTGTTGATCGTCGAAGGCATGGTGCCGACGCGCAGCGCCAGTTACGCCGCACGGGTCAACTTGCACCTGGCCAAGAGCCTCGACGCCGAGGTGATTCTGGTGTCGGCGCCGGAAAACGAAGTGCTGACCGAGCTCTCCGGGCGCGTGGAGTTGCAGGCGCAATTGTTTGGCGGCCCGAAAGACCCGAAAGTCCTCGGCGTGATCCTCAACAAGGTCAAGACCGACGAAAGCATGGAAGCGTTCGCCTCGCGCCTGAAGGAGCATTCACCGCTGTTGCGCAGCGGCGATTTCCGCCTGTTGGGCTGCATCCCGTTCCAACCGGAGCTGAACGCACCGCGCACCCGCGACGTCGCCGACCTGATGGGCGCCCAGGTGCTCAATGCCGGCGACTACGAAACCCGGCGCATGACCAAAATCATCATCTGCGCCCGCACCATGCGCAACACCGTGGAGTTGCTCAAGCCCGGCGTGCTGGTGGTGACTCCCGGCGATCGCGACGACATCATCCTCGCCGTCAGCCTGGCGGCCATGAACGGCGTACCGCTGGCCGGCCTGCTGCTGACCAGCGACACTCTGCCCGACCCGCGCATCATGGATTTGTGCCGGGGCGCGTTGCAGGCAGGCTTGCCGGTGTTGTCGGTGAGTACCGGTTCTTACGACACCGCCAACCAGTTGAACGGGCTGAACAAGGAAATCCCGATCGACGATCGCGAACGCGCCGAGATCATCACTGATTTCGTCGCCAGTCATCTCGATGCCAAGTGGCTGCACCAGCGTTGCGGCACGCCACGGGAAATGCGCCTGTCGCCAGCGGTGTTCCGTTATCAACTGATCCAGCGCGCGCAGAACGCCAACAAGCGTATCGTCCTGCCCGAAGGCAGCGAGCCACTGACCGTTCAAGCGGCCGCAATCTGCCAGGCCCGAGGCATTGCCCGTTGTGTGTTGCTGGCCAAACCCGAAGACGTGCAGGCCGTTGCCCGCGCCCAAGGGATCGAGTTGCCACCGGGGCTGGAAATTCTGGATCCGGACCTGATCCGCGAACGCTACGTCGAGCCGATGGTTTCGTTGCGCAAAAGCAAAAGTCTCAACGCGCCGATGGCCGAGCAGCAACTGGAAGACACCGTGGTGATCGGCACCATGATGCTGGCGCTGGATGAAGTCGATGGACTGGTGTCGGGCGTGATTCACTCCACCGCCAACACCATTCGCCCGGCCCTTCAACTGATTAAAACCGCACCGGGTTGCACACTGGTGTCGTCGGTGTTCTTCATGCTGTTTCCAGAAGAAGTGCTGGTCTACGGCGACTGCGTGATGAACCCGCACCCGAGCGCCAGTGAACTGGCCGAAATCGCCCTGCAAAGTGCGGATTCGGCAGCCGCATTCGGCATCACCCCACGGGTGGCGATGATCAGCTACTCCAGCGGTGAGTCGGCCAGCGGCGAAGAAGTCGAGAAGGTCCGCGAAGCGACGCTGCTCGCTCATGAACAACAGCACTCGCTGTTGATCGACGGCCCGTTGCAATACGACGCCGCCGCCAACGAAGCCGTGGCCAGGCAACTGGCACCGAACAGTCAGGTGGCCGGTCGCGCCACGGTGTTCGTGTTCCCCGACCTCAACACTGGCAACACCACCCACAAAGCCGTGCAGCGCAGCGCCGACTGCGTCAGCCTCGGCCCGATGCTGCAAGGCCTGCGTAAACCGGTGAACGATTTGCCGCGAGGCGCACAAGTCGACGACATCGTCTACACCATCGCGTTGACCGCGATCCAGGCAGCCAACCGACCTATGGATGTTTAAATGCTGGATTTTCTACCTGCACCGCTACGAGGCGTGATTGCCTCGCTGCTGTTGGCCCTGAACACGATTTTGCTCTGCTCGTTTCTGTTCTGCGTGGCGCTCGTCAAGGTACTGCCATTCGCCATTACCCAGCGCATTGCGGGCTGGTTGATGAGCCATACGCACGAAGCCTGGATCAGTATCAACAAAGGCTGGATGAACCTGGTGCGCCGCACCCGCTGGCACATCAGCGGCCTGCAAGGCCTCGACTACCAGCACTCGTACCTGATCACCAGCAACCACCAGAGCTGGGTCGACATACTGGTGCTGCAATACGTGCTCAACCGGCGCATCCAGCCGCTGAAGTTCTTTCTCAAACAGGAGCTGATCTGGGTCCCGGTGATTGGCCTGGCGTGGTGGGCGCTGGGCTTTCCGTTCATGAAGCGCTATTCCAAGGCGTACCTGGAGAAGCATCCGGAGAAGAAAGGCAAAGACCTGGAAACCACGCGCAAGACCTGCGCGAAGTTTCGCAACAACCCGGTGGGCATTTTCAACTTTGTCGAAGGCACGCGCTTCACCGAGGGCAAGCACAAGCAACAGCAATCACCGTTCAAGTATCTGCTCAAGCCCAAGGCGGGCGGCATCGCGTTCGTTCTCGATGCGATGGGCGAGCAGCTTGAGTCCCTGGTCAACGTGACCATCCACTACCCTGCCGGGCGTCCAGGATTCTGGGACTTGCTGTGCGGGAATATTGCGGACGTGGTGGTGCACTTTGAAGAGCTGAAGATTCCGCCGCAGTTCATTGGCAAGAACTACGACCAGGACGGTGAGTACCGACTGCAGTTTCAGGGCTGGATCAACCAGTTGTGGCAGGACAAGGATGCGTTGCTGGGGCAGATGCATCGCGAATTCCCTGGTAAACACTAACCCCCTGTAGGAGTGAGCCTGCTCGCGATAGCGGTCGTACATTCAGAATTTATGTCGGCTGATTCACCGCTATCGCGAGCAGGCTCACTCCTACAGTTGACCGAGCAGGTCTCAATAAAAAACCCGCCGGATGATCACTCATCGGCGGGTTTTTCTTTTCCGGCTAACGCTTAGATCGCGCCACGCTTGCGCAGCAGATCCAGCACTTGCTTGACGCCTTCTTCCAGCGTCACGGACTGGGTGTCGACAACCAGATCGGCATCCAGTGGCACGTCGTACGGGAAGGACTCGCCCGGGATGTTGTCCCCGGCTGCCGCGTACAGGCCTTGCGGGTCACGCTCGGCGCACACGGTCGGCGAAGCCTGGACGTAGACCGTCAGCAGACGTTCCTTGCCAATCAGCTCTCGTGCCTGTTCACGACCTTCAGCACTCGGCGCAACGAATGCAGCGAGGGTCAGCAGACCGGCTTCGTTGAACTGACGCGCAACGTGAGCCGCACGACGCCAGTTCTCGGTACGCCCGGCGCGATCCTGCGGCAGACCTTTGTTGAGGTCGTGACGCAGGTTCTGGCCATCGAGTACGAACACCGCACGGCCCAGGTCGAACAGCTTGCGCTCGACCGCATAGGCCAGGGTGCTCTTGCCCGCGCCCGACAAGCCGCTGAACAACACGGTAGCCGGTTGCTGGCCGAAGCGCTGGGCGCGTTCTTCGGTGGCGACGTGGGCCAGCTTACCGTGATGGGTACTGGTGCCATGCGCCAACGGTTGGGCGACGATCATGCCCGCGCCAACGGTGCCGTTGGTCAAGCGGTCGATGATGATGAAGGCGCCGGTGGTGCGGTTGCTGTCGTAACCGTCAAGGGCAATCGGCGCATCGAGCGCGATCTTGACCTTGCCGATTTCGTTCAGCTGCAACGCGCTGGCCGGGCCTTCTTCAAGGGTGTTCACGTCGACCTTGTTGACGATGCTGGCGATGGAGCCCGGCACGTAACTGGTAGCGCGTTTGAAGTCGTATTTCTTGCCCGGCAGCATCGGCTCTTCAGCCATCCACACCAGCATGGCTTCGAAGCTGTCGGTCACCGGCGGCACGTTGTCGGCATGCACCAACAGGTCGCCACGGGAGATGTCGATTTCGTCTTCCATGGTCAGCGTGACTGCCTGACCAGGACCGGCGTGCTCCAGTTCACCTTCGAAGGTGACGATGGATTTCACGCGACTGCTCTTGCCTGACGGCAACACCACCACTTCGTCGCCTTTCTTGACGATGCCGCTGGCGAGGGTGCCGGCGAAACCGCGGAAGTTCAGGTTCGGACGGTTGACGTACTGCACCGGGAAACGCAGATCGGTGAAGTTGCGGTCGCCCGCCACTTCGACGGTCTCGAGAATTTCCATCAGCGACTGGCCGGTGTACCACGGCGAGCGCTCGGACTTGTTCACCACGTTGTCGCCCTTCAGCGCCGACATCGGCACGAAGTGCATGCTGGTTGGCTTCAGCTTCAAGCCTTCGGCGAACTTCAGGTAGTCGGCCTTGATCGACTCGAACACGCCCTGGTCGAAGTCCTTGAGGTCCATCTTGTTGATGGCGACGACGATGTGCTTGATGCCCAGCAACGAGGCGATGAAGCTGTGGCGGCGGGTCTGGGTCTGCACGCCGTAACGGGCGTCGACCAGGATGATCGCCAGGTCACAGGTGGACGCACCGGTGGCCATGTTGCGGGTGTACTGCTCGTGGCCGGGGGTGTCGGCGATGATGAATTTGCGCTTGGCGGTGGAGAAGTAGCGGTACGCGACATCAATGGTGATGCCCTGCTCGCGCTCGGCCTGCAGGCCGTCGACCAGCAACGCCAGGTCGATGTCTTCGCCGGTGGTGCCGACTTTTTTCGAGTCGCGGGTAATCGCTTCCAGGTGATCTTCGTAGATCATCTTGGAGTCGTGCAGCAGGCGCCCGATCAGGGTGCTCTTGCCGTCGTCGACGTTACCGCAAGTCAGGAAGCGCAGCAGCTCTTTACGTTCGTGCTGGCCCAGGTAGGCGAGGATGTCCTCGCTGATCAAATCAGATTGATGCGACATGACAGCCCCTTAGAAATAACCTTGACGTTTTTTATCTTCCATGGAGCCGGCGCCATCGTGGTCGATGACACGGCCCTGGCGCTCGGAAGTTCGCGTCAGGAGCATTTCCTGAATGATGTCCGTGAGGCTTTCGGCCTCGGACTCCACCGCGCCCGTCAACGGGTAGCAGCCAAGGGTACGGAAACGCACTTTCTTTTTGACGATGCGGGCTTTGTCTTCATCGCTCAGGTGTTCGAGGATGCGCTCGTCGTCGATCATGATCAGCGTGCCGTTCTTCTCGATGACTTCGCGCTCGGCGGCGAAGTACAGCGGGACGATCGGAATGCCTTCCAGATAGATGTACTGCCAGATGTCCAGTTCGGTCCAGTTCGACAACGGGAATACGCGGATCGACTCGCCCTTGTTGACCTTGCCGTTGTAGACGTTCCACAGCTCTGGGCGCTGGTTTTTCGGGTCCCAGCGGTGCTTGCTGTCGCGGAACGAGTACACGCGCTCTTTGGCACGGGATTTCTCTTCATCGCGACGGGCGCCACCGAAGGCGGCATCGAAACCATATTTGTCGAGAGCCTGTTTCAGGCCTTCGGTCTTCATGATGTCGGTGTGCTTGGCGCTGCCGTGGGTGAACGGGTTGATGTTCTGCGCCACGCCGTCGGGGTTGACGTGGGTGATCAGGTCGAGGCCCAGCTCGGCGACCATCTTGTCGCGAAAGCTGTACATCTCCTGGAATTTCCAGCGCGTGTCGACGTGCATCACGGGAAACGGCAGCTTGCCAGGGAAGAATGCCTTGCGAGCCAGGTGCAGCATCACGGCGGAGTCTTTACCGATCGAGTACAGCATCACCGGGTTGTCGAACTCGGCTGCCACCTCGCGGATGATGTGGATGCTTTCCGCCTCCAGCTGTTTCAGATGCGTCAGTTTGTCGACCATGGCTACTCACGAAATCTTTCTTATGAACGGCCAGCGGGCCGTGTTCGAGCGGGGAATCCTAGCACAGCGACCTCTTCTAATCAGGACACCAACTAGATCGAAAGAGCATATGAATATGCCTGTGCGTTTGGGCTGCCCACCCTGCGTAGGAGCTGCCGAAGGCTGCGATCTTTTGACGTTGATTTTTCAAGATCAAAAGATCGCAGCCTTCGGCAGCTCCTACAGAAGCGATCATATTGCAGGCGGAGTCAGATCGGATTCGGGCAATCGATGAAGATGTGTTCAAGGGCAAAACGCCGTGCCAGGTAATCCCCCAACGCCTGAACGCCATAACGCTCGGTGGCGTGGTGACCGGCAGCAATGAAGCTGATGTCGTTTTCCCGGGCGCTGTGGAAGGTTTGCTCGGATGCTTCACCGCTGAGGTACAGATCGACACCCGCCAGCACCGCCTGATCGATGTAGCCCTGGCCACCACCGGTGCACCAGCCGACGCGGCGGATCATTTGGCTGCCTTCAATCAGCAAGGGCTCGCGGCCCATGACTTCCTGCACGCGGCGGGCGAAGTCACGGGGCGTCACCGGTTCGCTCAGGGAGCCGACCAGACCGACGATCTTCAGGTTGTCCGGATCGAGCGGGCCTTCGACGGTGATGTCGAGTTGCCGCGCCAGTTGCACGTTGTTGCCGACTTCCGGATGCAGATCCAGCGGCAAGTGATAGCCCAACAGGCTGATATCGTGCTTGAGCAAGGTCTTCAAGCGACGCTGCTTCATGCCCGTGATGCACGGGTTTTCGCCCTTCCAGAAGTAACCGTGATGCACCAGCACCAGATCGGCATTGGCTTCCACGGCAGCATCGAGCAAGGCCTGGCTGGCGGTGACGCCACTGACGATGCGCATCACCTGCGGCCGGCCTTCGACCTGCAGGCCGTTGGGGCAATAATCGGCAATTTTCGAACTGCCGAGGTAACGGTCGGCTTCTTCGACCAGGGTGCTCAGGGCGACGGCCATAAAAGACTCCTAAATATCCCGTTCAGAGGCACGCGCGGCCTCGTATAATGCGCGTCATTATGAGCGGTCTCATTCCGCCTGCAACTCTCTCAGGACGTGCTTAATGCTCAAGGCGCTGCGTTTTTCCGGCTGGCCGCTGTTGGCCGGCGTGCTTGTCGCTCTGTTAATCATCCAGCGTTACCCGCAGTGGGTCGGGCTTCCAAGTCTCGACGTCAATCTGCAGCAAGCCCCGCAAACCACGAGCATGAAGGAAGGTCCGGTGTCCTACTCGGACGCCGTGACCACCGCCGCGCCGTCAGTGGTGAACCTGTACACCACCAAAGTCATCAACAAACCCAGCCATCCACTGTTCGAAGATCCGCAGTTCCGACGCTTCTTCGGCGATAACTCGCCCAAGCAGAAACGCATGGAATCGAGCCTCGGTTCCGGCGTGATCATGAGCCCGGAAGGCTACATCCTGACCAACAACCACGTGACCAGCGGCGCCGATCAGATTGTGGTGGCACTCAAGGATGGTCGTGAAACCCTGGCGCGCGTCATCGGCAGCGACCCGGAAACCGACCTTGCGGTACTGAAGATCGATTTGAAGAACCTGCCTTCAATCACCGTCGGCCGCTCCGACAACATTCGCATCGGCGACGTCGCGCTGGCCATCGGCAACCCGTTCGGCGTCGGCCAGACCGTGACCATGGGCATCATCAGCGCCACCGGTCGCAATCAGTTGGGCCTGAACAACTACGAGGACTTCATCCAGACTGACGCCGCAATCAACCCCGGCAACTCCGGCGGTGCGCTGGTGGATGCCAATGGCAACCTGACCGGTATCAACACAGCGATCTTCTCCAAGTCCGGTGGTTCCCAAGGCATAGGCTTCGCCATTCCGGTCAAACTGGCGATGGAAGTGATGAAGTCGATCATCGAACACGGCCAGGTGATTCGCGGCTGGCTGGGCATTGAAGTGCAGCCATTGACCCAGGAACTGGCGGAATCCTTCGGTTTGTCAGGACGTCCGGGCATCGTCGTTGCGGGTATATTCCGCGACGGTCCGGCGCAGAAAGCTGGCCTGCAATTGGGCGACGTGATTCTTGCCATCGACGGCGAACCGGCCGGCGACGGGCGACGCTCGATGAATCAGGTGGCGCGGATCAAACCGACCGACAAAGTCACTATCCAGGTCATGCGCAACAGCAAGGAACTCAAGCTCACGGCAGAAATAGGCCTGCGCCCGCCGCCCGCGCCGATCAAGGAAAAAGAAGAGAACTAAGCCCGGCTCGAGAATCTCGAGCCATTAGCAGACATTCTCATTAGTCATGTTATATTGTTTCAATTCTCGCAATTGGAACAACATAACATGTCGTCTCGAATAAAGGCCTCCGTGGCAAGTCTTGCCCTTGGGCTGCTGGGGGATCCGGTTTTCGCCGAAGATTCCCGAGCCCTGGAACTGGACGCCATCAGCGTCACTTCCGACTACGAATCCCCCACCGGCCCGGTCGATGGCTATCGCGCAACCCGCTCCGCCAGCGCGACCAAAACCGACACCGCCATTCGCGACATCCCGCAATCGATCAGCGTAATTCCCGTCAGCGTGCTCAACGACCTGGGCAGCACCAGCGTCGAACGTGCGCTGGAGTTTGCCGGCGGCGTGTCGAAGCAGAACAACTTCGGCGGCCTGACGCTGTACGAGTACAGCGTGCGCGGCTTCACCACGTCGGAGTTCTACAAGGATGGTTTCAGCGCCAACCGTGGCTATCCGAGCACGCCGGACGTGGCCAACGTCGAACGCATCGAAGTGCTCAAGGGGCCGGCAGCCAGCCTCTATGGTCGCGGCGATCCAGGTGGCACCGTCAATATCGTCACCAAAAAACCTCAGCCCGAAGCCTTCGCCACCCTGCAAACCAGCGCCGGCAGTTGGGATCGCTACCGCACGGCACTGGACGTCAACACGCCGTTGGATGGCCACGGCAATGTACTGTCGCGGGTCAACCTGGCGGTCGAGGACAACCACAGCTTCCGCGATCACGTTGACAGCCGGCGGGTGTTCGTCGCGCCCACTTTCAGTTGGCAACTCAATCCGGACACACGCCTGCTGGTGGAAAGCGAATTCGTTCGCCACAGCTCTACCTTCGATCGCGGCATCGTCGCGCCGAACAACACTTGGAGCGGTGTTTCCCGTTCGACCTTTCTCGGCGAACCCAACGACGGCAACATCGACAACCACAACAACCTGCTGCAAGCCGCCCTCGAACATCAGCTCAACGACCGTTGGCAGCTGCGTCTGGCCAGCCACTACAAGGAAGGCAAACTCTGGGGTTTCGCCTCGGAGTCGCGCCCGCTGAATGCCGATGGCCAAACCGTCAACCGCCGCTACCGCGAGCGTGACAACAACTGGCACGACAGCATTTCCCAACTCGAACTGCGCGGTTTTTTCGACACCGGCACCTTGCAGCACGAACTGCTGATCGGCAGTGAATACGAGAACTACCGCAAGGACGAACGGGTCACGACCATTGCCGGCAGCCCCTACGCCATCGACATTTACCAACCGGTCTACGGCCAGCCGAAACCCAACGGCGCACGCTCCGGCACGGACTTCTTCGAACACGTCGAAAGCCACGCGCTGAACCTGCAAGACCAGATCATCTTCACCGAGAAACTGCGGGGCATGCTCGGCGCGCGCTTCGAACATTTCGAGCAACGCATCGACGATCACACCCGTGACGCCACGAGCCGCCAGCGTCACGACGCACTGACTCAACGCGCCGGTTTGCTCTATCAACTGACGCCTGAAGTCGGCCTGTTCGCCAACGTCTCCAACTCGTTCAAACCGAACAATGGCCTGGATGCGAGCGGCAAATCGTTCGACCCGGAAGAAGGCGTCGGCTACGAAGTCGGGATCAAGAGCGAGCTGTTCGACGAACGTTTGAGCAGCACCCTCGCCGCCTTCCATATCGAAAAGGAAAACGTCCTCGCCCTCGATCCAGGCACCGACACCAACCGTGCCATGGGCAAGGCGCGCAGCCAGGGTTTCGATCTGCAAGTTGCCGGGCAAGTGACCGATGCGGTACGGGTGATCGGTGCCTTCGCTTACATCGACGCCGAAGTTACACAAGGCGACAAGGTCATTCCCACCGGCAGCCGCATTCTCGGCGTGGCCAAACGCAGCGGCAGTCTGCTGGGCGTGTACGAATTTCAGGACGGTCAACTGCGCGGCTCAGACGTTGGCGCCGCGTTCACTTATGTCGGTGATCGCTCGGGCGAAGCCGGCAGTGATTTCGAACTGCCCGCCTACCACACCGTCGACCTGCTGGCCCATTACAAGGCCAGCGACAACGTCACGGTGGGCCTGAACCTGAACAACCTTTTCGACGAGAAATACTTCGAGCGCTCCTACAGCAATTACTGGTCAACCCCGGCGAGCCGCGCAATTTCACCGTCAGCCTGACAATCACTCTGTAAAAGGACGTCCCCATGCACCCTCTCAAACCCTTGGCGCTGCTCGGCTTGTTGTTCGCCACTGAGGTCTCGGCCCACGGTCTGTGGACCGAGCAACGTCGTGGCAACATCGAAGTGATTTACGGCCATGGCGCCGAAGACAATGCCTTCAAGGCGCAGAAAATCAGCGGCGCCTGGGCCTATGACACCAATGGGAAAATGATTCCGGTGACAGTCCAGCGCCTGGCCGATCACGCCCGCCTGCAACCGCTGAAGCCTCCAGCGGTGCTGGCGGTAGCCCTGAACAATGGCATGTGGTCGCAGACTGCCGACAAGAAATGGATCAACGAAGGACGCAGCAAAGTGCCGGGCGCGATCGAGTCGACCCAGACCTTCAAGTACAGCCTGGCGATTTATCAACCGGGGGCGAAACTGCCCAAGCTTGATCAATTGAAGTTGCTGATTCTGCCGGAGGTCGATCCGCTGACGGTTGGGCCAGGCGAGTCGTTACCCGTCCAGGTGTTGCTCGATGGCAAACCGGCGGCGGGCGTGAAGCTGGTGGGTGACTATCGGAACGCACCGAATACCCTGAGCACCGAAACCGATGCCAATGGCCGCGCAAAAGTGCTGGTGCGCAATGAAGGGTTGAACGTGATTTCGGCTCAGGTAGAAGTGCCGGTGAATGACAGCGCTGACGTGAGCAGTCGTGGGTTGTTCAGCTCACTGACGTTCCTCGGCGAACCGCATCACGAGTAACGCACCAAAACCCTGTAGGAGCAAGGCTTGCCCGCGATGGAGCCACCGCGGTTCAGCGGGCTCACCGCGTTTTCGTTCATCGCGGGCAAGCCTTGCTCCTACAGGGTAAGCGGCGGCTTAAAGGTCGCCGAGGCCATCAATCAACGCCTGATTCTGCTCCGGCGTACCGATGCTGATCCGCAAGAACTGCGCAATCCGCTCCTGCTTGAAGTGCCGAACGATCACACCTTGCTCACGCAACTTCGCCGCCAGCCCCGCCGCATCGTGCTGCGGGTGACGGGCGAAAATGAAGTTCGCCGCCGACGGCAAAACCTCAAAGCCCTTCTCCTCCAACTGCGCAACAACCTTCTCGCGATTGTCGATCACCAACCGGCAGGTCTTGTCGAAGTACTCGCGATCCTCGAACGCGGCAGCGGCGCCGACATTCGCCATGCGATCCAGCGGATAAGAATTGAAGCTGTTCTTGATCCGCTCCAGCGCCTCGATCAGGTCCGGATGCCCAACCGCCAGACCAACCCGCAGCCCAGCCAGGGAGCGCGACTTGGACAGGGTCTGCGTGACCAACAGGTTTGGATAACGGCCTACAAGCGCGATCGCGGTTTCACCGCCGAAGTCGATGTACGCCTCGTCGACTACAACCACCGAATCCGGGCTGGCCTTGAGGATTTGTTCAACAGCCTCCAACGCCAACAGGCAACCGGTCGGTGCGTTCGGGTTCGGGAAGATGATCCCGCCGTTCGGCTTGGCGTAGTCCGCCGGGTTGATCTGGAACTGCTCGTCCAGCGGCACCGCGTCGAACTTGATGCCATACAACCCACAGTAAACCGGGTAAAAGCTGTAGCTGATGTCCGGGAACAACAGCGGCTGATCGTGCTGAAGCAAACCGTGGAAGATGTGCGCCAGCACTTCATCGGAACCGTTGCCGAGGAACACCTGATTGCTCTGCACGCCGTAGTACTTGGCGACCGCGTTCTTCAGCAGATCGCTGTTAGGGTCCGGGTACAGACGCAGGTTGTCGTTCAGTTCGGTCTGCATCGCGGCCAAGGCTTTGGGCGATGGACCGTACGGGTTTTCATTGGTGTTGAGCTTTACCAGCTTCGCCAGCTTCGGCTGCTCGCCCGGGACGTAAGGCACCAGATTCTTGACGAACGGGCTCCAGAATTTACTCATGTTCAGTTTCCCTTTTGTTCATCAACGATGCGGTATTCAGCGCTGCGGGCGTGGGCGGTCAGCGACTCGCCACGGGCCAGCACCGACGCGGTTTTGCCCAGCTCGGAAGCACCCTGCTCGGAGCAGAAGATGATCGACGAGCGTTTCTGGAAATCGTACACACCCAGCGGCGAAGAGAAACGCGCGGTGCCGGAAGTCGGCAACACGTGGTTCGGGCCGGCGCAGTAATCACCCAGGGCTTCGGACGTGTGACGGCCCATGAAGATCGCGCCGGCGTGGCGGATCTGCGGCAGCCAGGCTTGCGGATCGGCAACCGACAATTCCAGGTGTTCCGGCGCGATGCGGTTGGCCACTTCGATGGCTTGGTCCATGTCGCGCACCTTGATCAACGCACCACGACCATTGATCGAGGTTTCGATGATTGCAGCGCGTTCCATGGTCGGCATCAGTTTGGCGATGCTGGCCGCGACCTTGTCGAGGAATTCGGCGTCCGGGCTGACCAGGATCGCCTGGGCATCTTCGTCGTGCTCGGCCTGGGAGAACAGGTCCATGGCGATCCAGTCCGGATCAGTCTGGCCGTCGCATACCACGAGGATTTCCGATGGACCGGCGATCATGTCGATACCGACCTGGCCAAACACGTGGCGCTTGGCGGTGGCGACATAGATGTTGCCCGGGCCGACCACTTTATCGACCTTCGGTACGCTTTCGGTGCCGTAAGCCAGTGCCGCAACGGCTTGGGCACCGCCGATGGTGAACACACGGTCGACGCCGGCGATGCAGGCAGCAGCCAGCACCAGTTCGTTGATTTCGCCGCGCGGGGTCGGCACCACCATGACCACTTCGGTCACGCCGGCGACTTTGGCCGGAATCGCGTTCATCAATACCGACGACGGATACGACGCCTTGCCGCCCGGCACATACAGACCGGCGCGGTCCAGCGGCGTGACCTTCTGGCCCAGCACGGTGCCGTCGGCCTCGGTGTAGCTCCAGGAATCCTGTTTTTGTTTTTCGTGGTAGCTGCGCACGCGGGCGGCGGCGACTTCCAGTGCTTCACGCTGAGGCACGGAGATGCGCGTCAGCGCCAGCTCCAGACGCTCGCGGGGCAGGATCAGGTCGGCCATGGACTTCACGTCCAGACCGTCAAACTGGCGGGTAAAGTCCACCAGCGCCGCATCGCCACGCTCGCGCACAGCCTTGATGATGTCCAGCACGCGCTGATTGACCGAGTCGTCAGACACACTTTCCCAGCTCAGCAGATGATCCAGATGATGCGCGAAATCCGGGTCAGCAGCGTTGAGTCGGCGAATTGCAGTCGGTGCGGTCATAGCGAGAGCCTCATAGGAATGGCAAAAAACTCAGGCGCCCGAAGCTAACATTCGATCCGCTTGGGCACCTGAGAATTCTGGCTATGAGGCGGATAGACGGCGCGACTCAGAGTCGCGCAGGTGAATCAGCCGCGGTGTCGAGACTCCACTGCCTTGCGCAGGGTGTCGATCAACGCCTGGATACGGGCGTGCTGCATTTTCATGGACGCTTTGTTGACGATCAGCCGGGAGCTGATATCCGCAATGAAATCCTGTGGCTCCAGGCCATTGGCCCGCAGCGTGTTACCGGTGTCGACCACGTCGATGATCTTGTCGGCCAGACCGATCAGCGGCGCCAGTTCCATCGAGCCGTAGAGCTTGATGATGTCGACCTGACGGCCCTGCTCGGCGTAGTAACGCTTGGCAACATTGACGAACTTGGTGGCGATACGCAGGCGGCCCTTGGGCTCGACCGCGCCGACCTTGCCGGCTGTCATCAGCTTGCAGCGGGCAATTTGCAGGTCCAGCGGCTCGTACAGGCCCTGGCCGCCGTATTCCATCAGCACGTCTTTACCGGCGACACCGAGGTCGGCGGCACCATGCTCGACATAGGTCGGCACGTCGGTGGCACGCACGATCAACAGGCGCACATCGTCCTGGGTCGTGGGAATGATCAGCTTGCGGCTCTTGTCCGGATTCTCGGTCGGCACGATGCCCGCTTCAGCCAGAAGCGGCAGGGTGTCGTCAAGGATGCGGCCCTTGGACAGTGCGATGGTCAACATGGGAAACGTCAGTCCTTATCAAGGTACTCATGCCCGGTCGCAAATGGCGCCGGACACACATCGAGCCGGAAACCGGCTCGCCTTCAACAAATCAACGGGCATGTCCTTATGCCCATGCAGCAAGTACTAGCCCGGAACGCGACGGATCTTGGCGCCCAGCATCTGCAGTTTCTCTTCGATGCACTCGTAACCACGGTCGATGTGGTAGATGCGATCGATCAGGGTGTCGCCTTCAGCGATCAGCGCCGAAATGACCAGGCTGGCCGAAGCACGCAGGTCGGTTGCCATCACTGGCGCGCCCTTGAGCTTTTCGGTACCGGTGACGATGGCGGTGTTGCCTTCGACCTGGATCTTGGCGCCCATGCGGTGCAGTTCGTAAACGTGCATGAAGCGGTTTTCGAAGATCGTCTCGATCACCGCGCCCGTGCCTTCGGCAATGGCGTTGAGGGAGATGAACTGCGCCTGCATGTCGGTCGGGAACGCCGGGTACGGAGCGGTGCGCACGTTGACGGCTTTCGGCCGTTTGCCATGCATGTTCAGCTCGATCCAGTCATTACCGCAGGTGATCTCGGCGCCTGCTTCGCGAAGTTTTTCCAGAACGGCTTCGAGGATGGTCGGATCGGTGTCCTTGACCTTCACACGACCGCCGGTCACGGCAGCGGCAACCAGGTAGGTACCGGTTTCGATACGGTCCGGCATCACCTTGTAAGTGGTGGTGTGCAGACGCTCGACGCCATCGATGGTGATGGTATCGGTACCGGCGCCGGAAACCTTGGCGCCCATGGCGTTCAGGAAGTTCGCCAGGTCGACGACTTCAGGTTCGCGGGCGGCGTTGGCAAGGACGCTGCGGCCCTTGGCCAGAGCAGCGGCCATCATGATGTTTTCGGTACCGGTCACGCTGACGGTGTCGAAGAAGAAGTGCGCACCGCGCAGGCCGCCTTCAGGCGCCTTGGCCTTGATGTAGCCGCCTTCGACGTCAATGACCGCGCCCATGGCTTCCAGGCCACGGATGTGCAGGTCCACCGGACGCGAACCGATGGCGCAACCGCCAGGCAGCGCGACTTCGGCTTCACCGAAACGGGCAACCATCGGACCCAGTACCAGGATCGATGCACGCATGGTTTTAACCAGTTCGTACGGGGCGATCAGGGTCTTGATGGTGCGCGGGTCGATTTCGACGGCGAGTTTCTCATCGATCACCGGCTCGATGCCCATACGACCGAACAGCTCGATCATGGTGGTGATGTCGTGCAGGTGCGGCAGGTTGGCAACGGTTACCGGACCGTCGCACAGCAGCGTGGCAGCCAGGATCGGCAGGGCAGAGTTCTTTGCCCCGGAGATGCGGATTTCGCCGTCAAGACGAGCACCGCCAGTAATAATCAATTTATCCATAAGAATCTCGACGCCCTTGGGCTCAGGTGCGCTCGGCCCAGGCCGCGCTGCTGAAAAATTTCATAGTGACCGCATGGATGCTGCCATCGGTGATCCATGGGTTCAAATGGGCATAGACCTGCTGCTGACGCTTGACCGGGCTCAATGCCGCCAGTTCATCGCTAATCAAATTCAGCTGGAAATTGCAGCCTTCGCCCTCAACTTCTACTTGGGTTCCTGGCAGCTTTCCTTCAAGGAAGCTCTTCACTTCTACGGCCTGCATGCTCAACCTCAATCGGCGCCCTGTGCGCGCGGGTCGGACATCATACAAAAAAGCCCCGCGCCTGCGAACCCCGGGAAGCAGGACTCTGACGGGGGGCTTCTTTATAGATGCGGGTTAGGGATGCGCCAACAGCTCGGTCAGCTCACTGACCTGAGCGATTTCGCGCATGTCTTCTGGCATCCCGCGGATGCTCAGCACCTTGCCGGCCGCTTGAGCATCGCGCATGAAGCACAACAGCAACGACAGCCCGACGCTGCTGGATTTCTCCACCGCCGAACAATCAACCACCACTGCCGCAGCCTTGCTGGCCTTGATCAGCGCCTGACCCTGCTCACGCAGGGCCGGGCCGGTGCGGTAGTCCAGCACGCCGCTGAGACGCAACTCGCCGGACTCGTCCATCAGGACTGCCGACTCGCTCATTGGGTTTGCTTCTCGGGGGATTGCTCAGCGGTTTCCTTGGCTTTGGCGACTTCCCCGGCCCAACCATTGATGGTCTTGTCCAGGTCGTTGCCATTGCGCTGCATGGCGTCAGCAAACTGATCGCGGAACAGCTTGCCAATGTTGATGCCGTTGATGATGACGTTACGCAGCTTCCATTCGCCACCGACCTTTTCCAGGGTGTAGGACACTGGATAGATCGCGCCATTGCTGCCTTTGACCGTCATGCCGACGCTGGTGCGGTCGCCCGACTCGTCCTTGGCAGGGTCAACGGTAATGCCCTGGTTGTTGTATTCGAGCAAGGCGTTGCCGTAGAACTGGAACAGACCCTTCTTGAAGTTTTCTTCGAAGGTTTTCATTTGCGCAGGCGTGGCTTTGCGCGAGTACTTGACCGTCATGATGCTCTTGGAAATACCCTCGGCATCCACGACAGGGCCGACAATGCTGTTCAGCGCCGCGTAAAAATCCTGCGGATCCTGCTTGTACTTCTCTTTGTTGGCAGCCAGATCGGCCAGCAAACGGTTGGTGGTGTCCTGTACCAGTTCGTGCGCGGAAGTAGGCGCCGCCACGGCGTTAGCCATCAACGGCAAGGCCGCGAGTAATACCAACAGGCCACGTCGCAAGGTAGAGATCATTTACAAATTCCTCATTTGGCGTCTTTGCTAACGGTGTTGAGAAGGAACTTACCGATCAGGTCCTCGAGCACCAGCGACGACTGGGTGTCATGGATGGTCCCGCCATCCTTGAGCAAGGCTTCTTCGCCGCCCACGCTGATACCGATGTACTTCTCGCCCAACAGGCCAGCGGTCAGGATAGATGCAGTGGAGTCGGCCGGTAGATTATCTACGCGCTTTTCCAGTTGCATGGTCACTCGACCGGTGAAACTGTCGCGGTCCAGATCGATCGCCGTGACCTTGCCGATGGTCACACCGGCCATGGTCACTTTAGCTCTGACCGTCAAACCGGCGATATTGTCGAAATACGCATAAAGTTTATAAGTGTCGGTGCTCGGGCTCGGCGACAGGCCACTGACCCGAAGCGCCAGCAGCAGCAAAGCCAGGATGCCAGCCAGCAAGAAAAGGCCGACACCGATTTCCAGGGTGCGGTTTTGCATCAGAAATCTCCAAACATCAAGGCGGTCAGAATAAAGTCCAGGCCGAGCACTGCCAAAGAGGCATACACCACGGTCTTGGTAGTGGCACGACTGATCCCCTCGGAAGTAGGCTCGCAGTCATAGCCTTGGAATACGGCGATCCAGGTCACAACGAAGGCAAAGACCATGCTTTTGATGATGCCGTTGAGCACATCGTCGGCAAATGTCACGCTGTTCTGCATGTTCGACCAGTAGGAGCCTTCATAGACACCCAGCCAGTCAACGGCTACCCACGAACCGCCCCAGATGCCCACCACGCTGAAAATCATCGCCAGCACCGGCAGGGAAATGAAGCCGGCCCACAGGCGCGGGGCAATGATGTACTTGAGCGGGTCCACGCCAATCATTTCCAGGCTGGACAGCTGTTCGGTGGATTTCATGTTGCCGATTTCGGCCGTCAATGCCGAACCGGCACGCCCGGCGAACAGCAGAGCGGTCACTACCGGCCCCAGCTCGCGCAACAGGGTCAGCGCCACCATCTGCCCGACCGCCTGCTCCGAGCCGTAGCTGGACAGGATGTTGAACCCTTGCAGCGCCAGCACCATACCGATGAACACCCCGGAGACCACAATGATCACCAGGGACATCACGCCCACGGAATGCAGTTGCTTGACCAGTAGTCCGAAACCGCCGCCGATACCGCCACGGCCGAGCAAGGCGTGAAACAGAAACAGTGCCGAACGCCCGAACACCGCCAGCACGTCGATGCCTGCCTGACCGAACCGGCGTACGCGTTCCATTAATGAAATTCTGCGCATCAGCGCTTCCCCAGAAGATCTGCGCGGTAATCCGTCGCTGGAAAGTGGTAGGCGACCGGCCCATCGGGTTCGCCGGTCATGAACTGACGGATGCGCGGTTCGTCCGAGTTCATCAGCTCATCGGGAGTCCCCTGCCCCAACACCTGCCCGTCGCCCACGACATAGATGTAATCGGCAATGCTCGCGGTTTCGGCCAGGTCGTGGGAAACCACGATACTGGTGATCCCCAGCGCATCGTTAAGCAAGCGGATCAGGCGCACCAACACACCCATGGCGATTGGGTCCTGGCCGACAAAGGGCTCGTCGTACATGAGAATCTGGGGGTCGAGCGCAATCGCCCGCGCTAGCGCGACACGACGCTTCATGCCGCCGGACAGTTCATCGGGCATCAGGTCGATGGCACCCCGCAACCCCACGGCCTGCAATTTGAGCAGGACGATGTCGCGAATCATTTCCTCGGGCAGTTCGGTGTGAACGCGCAGTGGAAAGGCCACGTTCTCGAACACATCGAGATCGGTAAACAGTGCGCCACTCTGAAACAGCACACCCATGTGCTTGCGGGCATCGAACAGATCGCTGCGCGAGAGCTTCGGCAGGTTCTGGCCGTTGACCCACACTTCGCCGCCGGTGGGCCGCAACTGCGCGCCCATCAACCGCAACAGCGTTGTCTTGCCACACCCGGAAGGTCCCATGATGCCGGTGACCTTGCCGCGGGGAATACGGATATCGACGTTATTGAAAATGCTGCGCGCACCGCGCTTGAAGGACAGTCCCTTCAGCTCGACCGCGTAGGCGTTATCGGCACTCATCTAAACTCCTTGCGATGCAGCCTCTCACTCGGACGCCTGACTTCCTGACGAAAGCACATGCCTCCCGGGCGGGCCGAACTGGCGGCGAACTATATCACTGCAAACACCGTGCGCCCAAGGCCATTGCCGGCCCAAGTTGAGCGATATGACCGGCAAAAAGCTTCATTTAGAGGGATTAGGTAACAAGGAATGACAATGCACGACGAACTTGCGTGAGGGTTTCGATCATAACCGCTATAATCGCCGCCTTTTCATCAGGCTAAACGATTTCTGACATGAGCCAATCCAGCGACCTGATTCAATCTGCCCAACGCACCATCCGCCTCGAAGTGGAAGCCGTACAAGGCTTGCTGCCGCATATCGACGCAGATTTTGTACGCGCTTGCGAGATGATTCTGGCCAGCAAAGGCCGCGTTGTCGTGGTCGGCATGGGCAAGTCGGGGCACATCGGCAGCAAGATTGCCGCCACCCTGGCCAGCACCGGCACCACGGCATTTTTCGTCCACCCGGCTGAAGCGAGCCACGGTGACATGGGTATGATCACCCGCGATGACATCATCCTGGCGCTGTCGAACTCCGGCTCCACCAATGAAATCATCACCCTGCTGCCCTTGATCAAGCGCCTGGGCATCCAGTTGATCAGCGTGACCGGCAACCCTGACTCGCCGCTGGCCAAGGCCGCCGAGGTCAACCTCAACGTTCACGTCGAGCACGAAGCCTGTCCGCTGAACCTGGCGCCCACTTCTTCGACTACCGCTGCGCTGGTCATGGGCGACGCCCTGGCTGTCGCACTGCTGGAAGCCCGCGGCTTTACCGCCGAAGACTTCGCCTTTTCCCATCCAGGTGGCGCATTGGGCCGACGCTTGCTGCTGAAAGTGGAAAACGTCATGCACGCCGGGCAAGAGTTGCCGCAGGTTCAGCGCGGCACATTGCTCAAAGACGCGTTGATGGAAATGACCCGCAAGGGCTTGGGCATGACCGTCATCCTTGAAGCCGACGGCAAGCTCGCCGGGATCTTCACTGACGGCGATTTACGCCGCACGCTGGATCGCACCATCGACATCCACAGCGTCACCATCGATCAGGTCATGACTGCCCACGGCAAGACCGCCCGCGCCGAGATGCTCGCCGCCGAGGCCCTGAAAATCATGGAAGACCATAAAATCAATGCGCTGGTCGTGGTCGACGGCGAAGACCGTCCGGTCGGCGCCTTGAACATGCACGACTTGCTGCGTGCGGGGGTAATGTAATGAGCACGGACCTGCTGCAACGCGGCCAACAGATCAAACTGGCAGTTTTCGACGTCGACGGCGTTCTCACCGATGGACGCCTGTACTTCCTTGAAGACGGTAGTGAGTTCAAGACTTTCAACACCCTCGACGGCCAGGGCATCAAGATGCTGATGGCCGCCGGCGTGCAGACCGCTATCATCAGCGGCCGCAAGACCCCGGTGGTTGAGCGACGGGCGAAAAACCTCGGTATCCCGCATCTGTATCAAGGGCGCGAAGACAAACTGGTGGTGCTCGACGAACTTCTTGGCCAACTCAACCTAAGCTATGAACAGGTCGCCTACCTTGGTGACGACCTTCCCGATCTGCCGGTGATTCGCCGCGTAGGCCTGGGCATGGCAGTGGCCAACGCCGCCAGTTTCGTGCGCGAACACGCTCACGGTGTCACCCAGGCCCGTGGTGGCGAAGGTGCCGCCCGCGAATTCTGCGAATTGATCCTGCGCGCCCAGGGCCGCCTCGATGCGGCCAACGCCGCGTACCTGTGAGCCAAACATGCTGAGCAAAAAGATTCGCAACATCCTGATGTTCAGTTGCATCGCGGCGATTTTCGCCGCGGTCGGCTACTGGAACATCAGCCCGGAACGCTTTCTCGACAAGCCGGTTGTGCAAGTCGACAACAGCGAGATCGACTATTACGCCACCAACGCCCACAGCGTGCAGTACTTGCCGGATGGCAGGCTGCAATACGAAATGACGTCGGACAAGGTCGAACACCTGAAAGCGTCCGAGGTGACCCTGCTGACCAATCCCGACCTGAACATGTTCCGCGGCACCGAGTTCCCGTGGCACGTCCAGAGCGAAAAGGGTGAGGTCAACCCGGACGGCACCCAGGTCGAGCTGATCGACTCGGTTCGCATCACGCGTTTCGACGAGAAAAACCGCCGGACCCTGATCACCACCACCCGCATGACGGTGTTCCCGCAACAGCAATATGCGCAGACCGAGCGAGACGTTAGAATCGACGGCGCTGGCGGTGTTTCGACTGGCAAGGGAATGAAAGCGTATTTGAAAGAAAGCAGGATACACCTGCTATCGAACGTAAGAGGACAGTATGAGGCTCGTTAAAACCCTCCCTATTTTGCTCAGTCTGGGCGCAGCACTGGGAAGCGTGAGCGCCTGGGCCCTGCCGGACGATCAACAACAGCCAATCCGCATTCAGGCCGACGATGCCCAACTGGACGACAAAAATGGCATTGCCACTTACACCGGCGATGTGATCATCACCCAGGGCTCGATGAAGGTTACCGGCAATAAGGTAACCATGACCCGAGCTCCGAGTGGCGACATTGACGTGGTGACCTCGGTCGGCAACCTGGCCTACTTCGAGCAACTGCAAACGGCGGGCGACACCAAGCCGGTTCAGGGCTGGGGCGTGACAATCCAGTACCACGCTACGCAAAACCGCGTTGTGCTGATCGACAAGGCCAAAGTCATCGACAAGGACAACAACGTCACCCAAGGCGAGAAAATCGTCTACGACACCGAGAAGAAGCTGGCGAGCGCCGGTCGCGCCACCGGCAGCAAAGTGACCGAGGCACGTCCGCGCATTGACATGGTCATTCAGCCGAAAAAGAAAACCGACGAGCAAAAGGCCCAGTAATGGCAACTCTGAAAGCTCAGCATCTGGCCAAGAGCTACAAGAGCCGCCAGGTCGTGCGCGACGTCAGCCTGTCGATCGACAGCGGTCAGATCGTCGGCCTGCTTGGCCCCAACGGCGCCGGCAAGACCACGTGCTTCTACATGATCGTCGGCCTGGTCCAGGCTGATCAGGGCCGCGTGCTGATCGACGACCTGGACGTCAGCCACCAGCCCATGCACGGTCGCGCGAAAGCAGGTATCGGCTATCTTCCGCAAGAAGCGTCGATCTTCCGCAAACTCTCGGTAGCCGACAACATCATGGCGATCCTCGAGACCCGCAAGGAACTCGACAAGGCCGGTCGTCGCAAGGAGCTGGAAAGCCTGCTGCAGGAGTTCCACATCAGCCACATCCGCGACAACCTCGGCATGAGCCTGTCCGGCGGTGAACGCCGCCGCGTGGAAATCGCCCGGGCACTGGCCACCAACCCGAAATTCATCCTCCTCGACGAACCATTCGCCGGTGTGGACCCGATCTCGGTGGGCGACATCAAACAGATCATCCATCACCTCAAGGCCAAGGGCATTGGCGTGCTGATCACTGACCACAACGTCCGTGAAACGCTGGATATCTGTGAAACCGCCTACATCGTCAACGATGGCCAGCTGATCGCAGAAGGCGACGCGGAAACCATCCTGGCCAACGACCTGGTCAAGGAAGTCTACCTGGGCCATGAGTTCCGCCTGTAAGCGTTGAGGTGTCCCGGCTAGTCGACCGAGCGCTTGTCTCGATAAAAAATCAACTCTTTTTTATTGTTACAGCGCTCTAGGCAAACACTGCGATTTCGGGCATATAATTTGCTTATGTTTGGCGCTCCGGCGCCCTGTAGTGGATGGCGCATGTGCGCCGGCGAATAAGGTGTTAAGCCCCTGCCATGAAACCATCGCTAGTCTTGAGAATGGGCCAGCAGCTGACGATGACACCGCAGCTGCAACAGGCCATCCGCCTGCTCCAATTGTCGACCCTGGACCTGCAACAGGAAATCCAGGAGGCCCTGGAGTCCAATCCGATGCTCGAACGCCAGGAAGAAGGCGACGACTTCGATAACACCGACCCCTTGGCCGACAACGCCGAACAGAAGCCAAACACCGACATTCAGGAACCCTCCTACCAGGAAACCGCCCCGACGGTTGATAACCTCGAGGAAGGCGACTGGAACGAACGCATTCCCAACGAACTTCCCGTCGATACCGCGTGGGAAGACGTCTACCAGACCAGCGCCAGCAGCCTGCCGAGCAACGATGATGACGAGTGGGATTTCACCACCCGCACGTCCGCCGGCGAAAGCCTGCAAAGCCACTTGCTGTGGCAACTGAACCTGGCACCGATGTCCGACACCGATCGCCTGATCGCCGTCACCCTGATCGATTGCATCAACAATCAGGGCTATCTGGACGAAACACTCGAGGAAATCCTCGAAGCCTTCGATCCGGAACTGGACATCGAACTGGACGAAATCGAAGCCGTCCTGCACCGCATCCAGCAATTCGAACCTGCCGGCATCGGCGCCCGCAACCTGGGCGAATGCCTGCTGCTGCAATTGCGTCAGCTGCCGGCCAAAACGCCGTGGCTGGCCGAAGCCAAGCGTTTGGTCACCGATTACATCGACCTGCTCGGCAGTCGCGACTACAGCCAGTTGATGCGCCGCATGAAGCTCAAGGAAGATGAGCTGCGCCAGGTCATCGAACTGGTCCAGAGCCTTAACCCGCGTCCGGGTTCGCAAATCGAGTCCACCGAAGCCGAGTACGTTGTTCCCGACGTGATCGTGCGCAAGGACAACGAGCGCTGGTTGGTAGAGCTCAATCAGGAGTCGGTGCCACGGCTGCGGGTCAACGCCCAGTACGCCGGCTTCGTGCGCCGAGCTGACACCAGCGCCGACAACACCTTCATGCGCAATCAGTTGCAGGAAGCCCGCTGGTTCATCAAGAGCCTGCAAAGCCGCAACGAAACCCTGATGAAAGTAGCCACCCAGATTGTCGAGCATCAGCGCGGCTTCCTGGAGTATGGCGATGAAGCGATGAAACCGCTGGTCCTGCATGACATCGCTGAAGCGGTCGGCATGCACGAATCGACAATTTCCCGCGTAACCACACAAAAATTCATGCATACCCCACGGGGCATATATGAGCTGAAATACTTTTTCTCCAGCCACGTCAGCACCTCCGAAGGCGGCGAATGCTCGTCCACGGCGATCCGCGCGATCATCAAAAAACTGGTTGCCGCTGAAAATCAGAAAAAGCCGTTGAGTGACAGCAAGATCGCTGGTTTACTGGAGGCACAAGGCATTCAGGTGGCTCGCCGCACCGTCGCCAAGTACCGCGAATCCCTCGGGATCGCGCCTTCGAGCGAACGCAAGCGGTTGATGTAGAGCCACGCCACAGCGTTCCAGTGGCAGATCATCTGGTCTGCCGCTTTATGCACTGGCAACGAAGGAGAAGCTGTATGCAAGTCAACATCAGTGGACACCAACTGGAAGTGACCGAACCTCTTCGCACTTACATCGGCGAAAAACTCGAACGATTAGAGAGGCATTTCGACAAGATCACCAACGTGCAGGTCACGATGACAGTCGAAAAGCTCAAGCAGAAAATCGAAGCCACGCTGCATATTCCCGGCAATGAAGTGGTCGCCAACGCGGAACATACCGATATGTACGCGGCGATCGACGCACTGACCGACAAGCTGGATAAACAACTCAAAAAGCATAAGGAAAAGACCCAGAGCCTCCTCCAGGGCGCTACCGGTCGTTAACACTCCCTACCCATGATCCGACTTGAAAGCATCCTGACCCCCGGCCGTTCCCTGGTGAACGTGCCGGGCGGCAGTAAAAAGAAAGCCCTCGAGCAAATTGCCAACCTCATCCATCGCGAAGTGCCGGATCTGGCCATGCAGGATGTCTTCGAGAGCCTGGTCGCCCGTGAAAAACTCGGTTCTACCGGTTTTGGCAACGGCATCGCCATCCCCCACTGCCGTCTCAAGGGCTGTAATTCGCCCATCAGTGCCTTGATGCACCTTGACGCCCCAATCGATTTCGACGCCATCGATGGTGCCCCGGTTGACCTGTTGTTCGTTCTACTGGTCCCGGAAGCCGCTACCGATGCGCACCTGGAGCTGTTACGCCAGATCGCCAGCATGCTCGACCGCAAGGAAGTGCGCGAAAAACTGCGCAGCGCCCCGAGTAATGAAGCCTTGTATCAGGTTGTCCTGGACGAGCAAAACGGTCATTAATCATGCGCTTGATCATCGTCAGCGGTCGCTCCGGCTCAGGTAAAAGTACCGCCCTCGATGTTCTTGAGGACAACGGTTACTACTGCATCGACAACTTGCCTGCGGGGTTGCTGCCGGAATTGGCCGAACGCGCGTTGATTCACACTGAGCTGTCACAGCCGCTGGTAGCCGTGTCCATCGATGCGCGCAACCTGCCCAGCCATCTGTCGCGGTTTCCAGAGCTGCTGGAAGAAGTCCGCAGCCGGCACATCCAGTGCGATGTCCTGTACCTGGATGCTGACGAAGAAACTCTGCTCAAACGCTTTTCGGAAACCCGTCGTCGCCATCCGCTGAGCAGCCCCAATCGCTCGCTGGCCGAAGCGATCAACGATGAAACCAGCCTGCTCGGACCGATTGCCGACTTGGCCGATCTCAAGGTAGACACGACTAACCTGAACTTGTATCAGTTGGGCGATACCATCAAGTTGCGCCTGCTGAACCAGCCGGAGCCCGGCACCGCTTTCCTGATCGAGTCTTTCGGCTTCAAGCGTGGCATGCCGGTGGACGCCGATCTGGTATTCGACGTGCGTTGCTTGCCCAACCCTTACTGGAAGCCGGAACTGCGCGCGCAGTCCGGGCTTGATCAACCGGTTGCCGAGTACCTGGCGGCACAACCGGATGTCGAGGAGATGTTCCAGGACATTTCCGCGTACCTGCTTAAATGGTTACCCCGCTTTGCCGCCAGTAACCGTGCTTATGTCACCATTGCAATCGGTTGTACCGGCGGGCATCACCGCTCCGTCTACCTGACCGAACGTCTGGGCAAGACCCTGCAGCAATCCCTGAAGAACGTCCAGGTCCGCCACCGCGACCTCAGCTAAAGGATTCACATCGCGATGCCTGCTCTGGAAATCGAAATCATCAACAAGCTGGGCCTGCACGCCCGGGCGTCTGCAAAATTCGTTGGAGTTGCCGGTCAGTTCAAGGACTGCACGATCAGGGTCGGACGCACGCCAGAGACGACAGTCGACGGCAAAAGCATCATGGCCATGATGATGCTCGCCGCCGGCAAGGGCACCAAAATTCATCTGAGCACGGAAGGCGAGCAGGAGCAGGAAGCACTGGACGCGCTGGTGGCCCTGATCAACAACTACTTCGACGAAGGCGAATAAGCGCTCGCCCTGTAGCAGCTGGCGCAGCCTGCGTTCGGCTGCGAAGCAGTCGTGAAATCAGGCTCCTCGGTGTTTCAGGCAGATCGCACACACAGGGTTTACGACTGCTGCGCAGCCGAACGCAGGCTTCGCCAGCTGCTACAAGTCCGCGAATCAGCCTAGTGCTGTATCCATCACCATCATCAAGCAGAACCCGATCAGCAACCCAAGGCTGGCCAACTTGTCATGACCGTGTCGCCGCGATTCAGGAATGACTTCATGGGTGACCACCAGCAACATGGCCCCGGCCGCCAAGGCCAGCCCCAAAGGCAACAACAGTTCGGCCAGGCTGACCAGCCACGCGCACAACAACGCGAACACCGGTTCGACCAAGCCTGAAGCAGCCCCGATCAGGAACGCCTTGAACCGCGACATCCCTGCCCCGGCCAGCACCAAGGCAATCACCAATCCTTCCGGCACATCCTGCAAGGCAATGCCCATCGCCAAACTGTCGGCATCCGGCATGCCGCCACCCGCCGAGACACCCACCGCCATGCCTTCGGGAATGTTGTGGGCGATGATCGCGAACACGAACAGCCAGATGCGCGGCGGAATCACCGGGTGCTCTAAAGTGCCAATGAGCATTTCCGGCGACGCGCCGGACACTTTGCGATCTACCAGAAACAGGCCGAATGCGCCGAGCATGATGCCAAAGCAGATCAGGCCGCTGGCCGCCCACGGAGTCATGCCAAGGTTCTCTGCCGCAGCAATGCCTGGCACGATCAGCGAAAACGCCGTCGCGGCCAACATCACTCCGGCACCGAAGCCCAGCAAGGAATCGCTGAGTGCCTGGGGCATGCGCCGGATCACCAGCACCGGCACCGCCCCAAGCGCGGTGCCGAGGGCGCAGATCGCACCACCCTGCAACGCCCGCGACAGCTTCGGCTCCAGATCCAGCCATTCCAGCCCGTGCACAACCAGCAAGCTCATGCCCGCCAGCAGAAGCAGCGATCCAAACACGTAACGAAACATTCGCCCACTTCCGATCGCCAGTGTTTCAGTGCCCATAGTCAGCCTTGGATTGTTTTTTAGAAGACTTAAACCAGCGCAGCCTGATAGCGCGCAGCGACTTCAGGCCAGTTGATCACGTTGTAGAACGCGCTGATGTATTCCGGGCGGCGGTTCTGATACTGCAGGTAATAGGCGTGCTCCCAGACATCCAGGCCGAGGATCGGCGTATTGCCGTTCATCAATGGGCTGTCCTGGTTACCGCTGCTTTCCACGACCAGCGTTTTCTGCGGTGTCATGCTCAGCCAGGCCCAGCCACTGCCGAATCGGGTCAGTGCGGCTTTGGTGAAAGCCTCTTTGAAACTGTCGAGGCCGCCCAGTTGCTCGTCGATGGCCTTGGCCAGCGTGCCTTCGGGTTTGCCGCCACCGTGCGGCGCCATGACTTCCCAGAACAGCGAATGGTTGGCGTGACCACCGCCCTGATTGATCACCGCCGCGCGGAGTTTTTCCGGCAGTTGCTGCACGGCGGCCACCAGTTTTTCCACCGGCCATTCAGCGAACTCAGTGCCTTCGACCGCAGCGTTCAGGTTGTTGATATAGGTCTGGTGGTGCTTGGTGTAGTGGATCTCCATGGTCTGCGCATCGATGTGCGGCTCCAGGGCGTCGTAGGCATACGGCAAGGCAGGCAAGGTAAAAGCCATTTCAGTGGACTCCATGATGGTGAGGCGCAGGGGGTTGCGTCGGCGAGGCAGCATCGATGTGCAGCAAGCGATGCGTGCGTGGGTATTCACCGTGTTCGCTGATGAAATTCAGCAGCTCGACATAGGTTTTGCTGCTCTGGCGCAGCGCTGCTTCGCGCAATGCTGGCGACAGTCGCGGGTCCTGCATGGTCTGCAACAGCCGTTGGTGAATGGCGCACAGGTACTCGGCGCTCTCCTCCGGCTGGTTCAGACGCAGATGCAGGTCCGCCAGGTTGTGATGGGAAATTACGCAAGCCGCCACCGCTTCGTCGGCATCCGCCCAGCGCTCGAACAGCACCTGGGCCAGGGCCAATGCCTGCAAGTAAGCCTCGCGAGCATCAACCAGTTCACCCAACATGAAAAAGCGATTGGCCCTTTCGATCGTGCGTTTCCAGTGCTCCATGGTGAGCCTCCAAAGCGGTGGGGAATTTACACGCCGCCTGCGGTGAGTTTTTCCGGGTTGAGCAGCTCTTCCAGCTGGCTGCGCGACAGGTCGGTGTGTTCCAGCGCAACGTCGATCACCGGACGGCCTTGCTGATAAGCCTTCTTGGCGATTTCGGCGGCTTTCTGGTAACCAATGATCGGGTTGAGTGCGGTCACCAGAATCGGGTTGCGAGACAGCGCTTGCTTGATGCGGTCTTCATTGACCTTGAAGCTGGAGATAGCCTTTTCGCCCAACAAACGGCTGGAGTTGGCCAACAACTCGATGCTGCTCAGCAGGTTCTGGGCAATGATCGGCAGCATCACGTTCAGTTCGAAGTTGCCCGACTGACCGGCGATGGTGATGACCGTGTCGTTGCCGATCACTTGGGCGGCGACCATGGCGGTAGCTTCCGGGATCACCGGGTTGACCTTGCCAGGCATGATCGAAGAACCCGGCTGCAAGGCTTCCAGCTCGATTTCGCCCAGGCCGGCCAATGGACCGGAGTTCATCCAGCGCAGGTCGTTGGCAATTTTCATCAGCGATACGGCGGTGGCCTTGAGCTGACCGGAGACGGCAACGGCGGTGTCCTGGGAACCGATCAGCGCAAACAGATCCACGCCCGGAGTGAACTGAACCTGGGTCAACTTGCTCAGTTGCTGGCTGAAACGCGCGGCGAATTCGGGATGCGCATTGACGCCGGTACCCACCGCCGTGCCGCCCTGGGCCAACGATTGCAAGCTTGGCTGCAAGCCCTGCAAAAGGACGATGTTGGCCTTGAGCTGTTGCGCCCAGCCATTGAGGACCTGGCTCATGCGCACCGGCATGGCGTCCATCAAGTGAGTGCGGCCGGTTTTGACGTGGTGATGCACTTCCTCGGCCTTGCGCTCGATCACCTGCACCAGACCGGTCAGGGCCGGCAGCAACTGCTCGTGCAAGGCCAGCGCCGCGCTGACGTGGATGGTGGTCGGAATGATGTCGTTGCTGCTTTGGCCGCAATTGACGTGATCGTTCGGGTTCACCGGTTCGCCGAGCAGACGGCTGGCCAAGGTGGCGATCACTTCGTTGGCGTTCATGTTGGAACTGGTGCCGGAACCGGTCTGGAAGATATCCACCGGGAAGTGCTGAATGAAATCGCCTTCGAGCAAACCTTGAGCCGCATCGACGATGGCTTTGCCCTGAGCTTCGCTGATCTGCTTGAGTTCGATGTTGGCGCGGGCAGCAGCGGCCTTGGCCAGGATCAGCGCGCGAATGAACTGCACGGGCATCGGTTTGCCGCTGATGGGAAAGTTATCCACCGCACGCTGGGTCTGTGAGCCGTAGAGGGCGTCTTCCGGGACCTGAAGCTCGCCCATGCTATCGCGCTCAATACGTGTCTTGGTCATCTGTAAATCCTTGCACCAGTTCAATGAGAGGAATCGAGGGTTGCAACTCGCAGGTCGCCAGTTGCCAGGTGTAGCTCTGCCAGCGCTTGAGGCGGCATTTGCACAAAGAGAGGCGTTCGAGTTCGCGCAGCGGGCGCCACGCCTGGTCCAGGCAGTAAGTGCGCCAGTGCCAGGGCAGCGCGACATCGGCGGCGGTGTCGAGCAACAAGCGGAAGGAGGTTTCGGCGACGGTCCAGGGTGAGGTTGCCGTGCAACAGGCCAGATACCGGCCTTCGGCCAGGTAGTGGTCGATCAGGCGCGGCTCGTCGGGATTCATCGCGCAACGGATCTGGCGACTCATCCAGCGCCAGCTTTCGAGGTACGGCTGCTCGTGCAAGGCAGAACTCATGATCCGGGGCTCATTCGGTAATGAGATTTATTATTAGATGATAATGAGAACCAAAACAAGATCAAAAGATCGCAGCCTTCGGCAGCTCCTACGCCGAACTCCTGTAGGAGCTGCCGAAGGCTGCGATCTTTTGACCTTCAAAAAAAAACGCGCCACCCGATGGGTGGCGCGCCTTTTTGTACCGCGGTCGGGGCTTAGCTACCCGCCACCGTCATCCGCTCGATCAACACGGAACCTGTGCGAATGTTGCTGCGCAGCTCCAGGTCATTACCCACGGCAACGATCTGCTTGAACATGTCGCGCATGTTGCCGGCGATGGTCACTTCCTGGACCGCGAACTGGATTTCACCGTTTTCGACCCAATAGCCAGCCGCGCCGCGGGAGTAATCGCCAGTCACCATGTTCAGGCCCTGGCCCATCAATTCGGTGACCAGCAAGCCACGGCCCATGCGACGCAGTAGTGCTGCCTGATCTTCATCGCCATGGGTGACGAACAGGTTGTGCACGCCGCCGGCATTGGCGGTGCTCGGCATGCCGAGTTTGCGCCCGGAATAGGTGCCGAGGATGTACGACACCAGCTCGCCTTTTTCGACAAACGGTTTGGCGTAGGTCGCCAAACCATCGCCATCGAACCCCGCACTGCCCATCGCACGCATCAGGTGCGGACGTTCATCGATGGTCAGCCACTCAGGGAACAGCTTCTGGCCCAGCGTGCCTTCGAGGAACGACGACTTGCGATACAGGCTGCCACCGGAAATCGCCGAGAGGAAACTGCCGAACAAGCCACCGGCCAGTTCCGCGGAAAACAGCACCGGGACTTCGCACGTCGGCACTGGACGCGCACCAAGACGGCTGGCCGCACGTTGCGCAGCTTTTTGGCCGATGCTCACCGGATCCGCCAGCAAATTGCCCTGACGGTTCACGTCGTACCAGTAATCGCGCTGCATCTGGCCGTCGGCCTCGGCGATCATCACGCAACTCAGGCTGTGTCGGGTCGATGCATAGCCGCCGATAAAACCGTGGCTGTTGCCGTAGACGCGGCAGCCCTGATGGGTGCTGAGGGTAGTGCCGTCGGCGTTCTTGATCCGGCTGTCGGCGGCAAACGCCGCGGCCTCGCAGGCCAGTGCCTGTTCGATGGCTTGCTCCGGGGTGATGTCCCATTGGTGGAACAGGTCGTAGTCCTGCACGTCACGCGCCATCAGCGCCGCGTCCGCCAGGCCCGAGGCCTCGTCTTCCGAGGTGTGCTTGGCGATTGCCAATGCAGCAGCAACCGTTTCACGAATGGCGTCCGGGCCACTGGCCGACGTGCTGGCCGAGCCTTTGCGCTGGCCGACGTACAAGGTGATGCCGAAACCCTGATCACGATTGAATTCGACGGTTTCGACTTCACGCTGGCGCACCGAAGTCGACAGGCCCTGCTCCAGGGACACCGCCACTTCACAGGCACTGGCGCCCTGCCGCTTGGCTTCAGCGATGATCTGCTCGACTTGCTCCTGCAGTGCCGGCAATGCTTGTGGGCCGACGCTTTCAACTGCACTCATGCTGTTCTCCACTCAAATTCTGCTTTCGGTAACGGTCATCGAGCGACCGGGCCGGACAAGCGGCCCCCGACTGGTTATCATGGCGGCGTTTCTTTGCGGACTGCCACCATGGTTGATTCTTACGACGACTCCCTCGATACGGGAGAAAAAAGCAAATCCCAGGTCAAACGCGAGCTGCATGCTCTGGTTGACCTCGGCGAGCGCCTTACAACGCTCAAGCCTGACTTGCTTGGCAAACTGCCGTTGACCGACGCTTTGCGCCGGGCCCTGGCCGATGCGCCCAAGCACACCGCGAACATCGCGCGTAAACGGCATCTCCAGTTCATCGGCAAACTGATGCGCGATCAGGACACTGACGCGATTCTGGTTCTGCTCGATCAACTCGATGCCTCCACTCGCCAGTACAACGAACGCTTCCATGGCCTGGAACGCTGGCGCGATCGCTTGATCGCAGGCGACGACGGCGTCCTGGAGAAGTTCGTTGTCGACTACCCGGAGGCCGATCGTCAGCAATTGCGCTCCCTGATCCGTCAGGCCCAGCACGAACTGGCGACCAACAAGCCACCGGCATCGAGCCGTAAAATCTTCAAGTACATCCGTGAGCTGGACGAGACTCAACGCGGTCTGCGTTAAATCTCGCCCCCTGTAGGCGCTGCCGAAGGCTGCGATCTTTTGATCTTTTAAAAAGCAAAGATCGCAGCCTGCGGCAGCTCCTACAGGAGTTGTATCTCCTTACGAACCCGTGCCACCCACGGTGATCGCATCAATCTTCAGCGTTGGCTGGCCGACACCCACCGGCACCGACTGCCCATCCTTGCCGCACGTCCCCACACCACTGTCCAGCGCCAGATCGTTGCCGACCATCGACACTTTGCTCATGGCTTCCGGGCCATTGCCGATCAACGTTGCACCTTTGACCGGCGCGGTAATCTTGCCGTCCTCGATCAGGTACGCCTCACTGGTGGAGAACACGAACTTGCCACTGGTGATATCCACCTGACCACCGCCGAGGTTGGCGCAGTAGATACCACGCTTCACCGAGGCGATGATTTCTTCCGGATCGCTTTCGCCGGCGAGCATGTAAGTGTTGGTCATGCGCGGCATCGGCAGGTGCGCGTAGGATTCGCGACGGCCGTTACCGGTTCGAGCCACGCCCATCAGGCGCGCGTTGAGCTTGTCCTGCATGTAGCCTTTGAGTACGCCGTTTTCGATCAGCGTGGTGCATTCGGTCGGCGTACCTTCGTCGTCGACGCTCAACGAGCCGCGACGTCCCGACAGCGTGCCGTCATCGACGATGGTACACAGCTTGGAGGCCACCATCTCGCCCATCCGCCCACTGTAGGCCGAACTGCCCTTGCGGTTGAAATCGCCTTCCAGACCGTGGCCGACGGCTTCGTGCAGCAGCACGCCGGACCAACCGGAACCCAGCACCACCGGCAACGTACCTGCCGGCGCCGGGATCGCCTCAAGATTGACCAGCGCCTGGCGCAGCGCTTCACGGGCATAGCCCATGGCGCGGTCTTCGGCGAGAAAATAACGGTAATCGGTACGCCCGCCGCCGCCATGGCCGCCGCGTTCACGGCGACCGTTCTGCTCGACGATCACACTGACGTTGAAGCGCACCAGCGGCCGCACATCCGCCGCCAGACCGCCATCGGTGGACGCCACCAGAATTCGTTCCCAGACACCGGCCATGCTCACGGTGACTTGCTGGATGCGTGGGTCAAGCGCACGAGTCGCGGCATCGACGCGCTTGAGCAGATCGACTTTTTCGGCACGGGTCAGCACTTCCAGAGGATTGTCCGGCGCGTACAGTTGCGCCACATCTTGAGTGGTGAACGCTTGCACGGTGCCATTCTGGCCAGCGCGGGAAATCGAACGGGCAGCACGGGCCGCCGCGCCCAACGCTTCCAGCGTGATGGCATTGCTGTAGGCAAAACCGGTTTTCTCACCCGATTGAGCGCGCACCCCGACGCCCTGGTCGAGGTTGAAACTGCCTTCCTTGACGATGCCGTCTTCCAGCGCCCAGGACTCGGAAATCTGCCCCTGGAAATACAGGTCCGCGGCATCGATGCCCGGGCCGGCCAAGTCGCCGAGCACACCTTGCAAGCTTTCGATCGTTACGCCGCCGGGCGCCAGGAGATGTTCACTGACTGAGGACAACAACTCGCTCATATGCTTTACGCCTTAAATTCGTCGTTCTGATGCAGGTCGCTGGGCGCCCTGCGAGAAAAAGCGCCGGTGACTGGACACCGGCATCCGCGCCCGTATGGACGCCTGTTCGCTGCTATCGCGTTCGGCCAGCAGCACGGCCTCGCCTTGATCCTGTTGAGCCAGCACTCGCCCCCACGGGTCGACGATTGCCGCATGCCCCCAGGTTTCCCGAGGGCCCGGATGCGTCCCGCCCTGGGCGGCCGCGAGCACATAACATTGCGTCTCGATGGCCCGCGCGCGAATCAGCACATCCCAGTGCGCGGCGCCGGTCACGGCGGTAAAGGCCGACGGCGCGGTAATCAGTTCCGCACCGGCCGCACGCAGCTCGCTGTACAGCTCCGGGAAGCGCAGGTCATAACAGACCGTCAGACCAACCCGGCCCACCGGCGTATCAGCCACTACCACTCCACTGCCATAAGCATAGTCATCGGATTCGCGATAACGGCCGCGATTGTCCGCGACATCGACATCGAACAGATGCAACTTGTCGTAGCGCGCCACCGTTTCGCCCTGATCATTGATCAACAGCGAGCAGGCATGCGACTTGGCCGTCGGTTGGTCCACCGGCGGCAACGGCAACGTGCCGGCCACAATCCATAACTTGAGGTCGCGTGCGGTCTGTTTCAACCACGGCAGGATCGGCCCTTCGCCTTGGGCTTCAGCGCGACCGATGTCGGCAATGTCGCGACGGCCCATGGCGGCGAAGTTTTCCGGCAGCACAGCCAGCTTCGCTCCAGCGCTCGCTGCCTGTTCGAGCAAACGCCGGGCCTGGGCCAGATTGGCCAGCACATCGCTCTGGCTGATCATTTGAATCACCGCAAAAGACATGGCCAATCCTTATCTGAAATCAACTCAAACCTGTAGGAGCTGTCGAGTGAAACGAGGCTGCGATCTTTTGATCTTTAACATCAAAAGATCGCAGCCTGCGGCAGCTCCTGCACATACGGCCATGCTACTCCATAGGTTTGGAGAATGGGTTTTCAAAAAGGTTTGTCGAAGGTGAT
The DNA here is from genome assembly GCF_047784845.1 of Pseudomonas sp. NFX98. Lineage (NCBI taxonomy): Bacteria > Pseudomonadati > Pseudomonadota > Gammaproteobacteria > Pseudomonadales > Pseudomonadaceae > Pseudomonas > Pseudomonas sp. NFX98. Next base: position 159,360 of record NZ_JBLNNF010000007.1, read on the forward strand.
TTTCGGTTCTTTCCACGGCCCCTTGACGGTGTACTTCACGCTGGCAAAGCGGGACACGCGGTCGCCGATCAACTTGTCGATCAGGAACAGCGCACCACCGATGGCCGGTGCGCCGACGATCAGTGCGGCAATCGGCAGGTTATTGGTCACGGGCAAGGTCACCAGCAATTTCGCATCGATCTGATCGGCCACCATGTTCAGGGTACCGTCGAGTTCGATGGTGCTCGACGGGCCGGTCAGGCGGATCGGCTCCTTGGTGACGTACACGCCATTGGTCGCCACCAGCAGGCCTTTGACCCGGTCATAACTCAAGCCCTTGCCGAACAGGTCGGAGAAGTCCAGGCGCAAACGCCGGCCGATGGAGTTGAAGTTGAGCAGGCCGAATACCCGCAACGCCTGGGCACTGCCTTCGACCTCGACAAACTGGCCTTCGTTGAGCGACGCATCAAGGGTGCCGGAGAAGCGTTTTGTCGCCAGCCACGCCGGCGACCCAGGCCAGCGCCCGTCGACATCCATATGGAATTCCTGGCTGGTAACGCTCGGCGCAAAGCCCCAGCCCTTGAGCACATCCGCAAGGTTCTTGCCGCTGGCCCGGCCCTTGAAAAAGCTGGTGCTGGCGCCCGGTACGCCTTCCCAGCCACCACTGCCCTGCAACAAAATGCCCTTCAGGCCCATGTCCAGCGAATTGAAGGCAATGCCTTTGGCCGTCGGACGAATTTTCAATGACCAGCCGCCGACCAGGTCGTTACCCTGGAACAACTGGTTGATGGTGATATCCAGCGCCGGAATCTTCGTCGGATCTACCGAGGCCAGTGGATCCGGTGAGTTCTCGTCGGCCAGGACCTGTGGGTCAGGTGCCGGCAACCGAACGTATTGCAGGTTGATCACCATCGGTGCGGCTTTCGCATCGGGAATGCTGGCGCTGCCCTTGGCCTGCTGACTGTCGAGCTGCAATGCCCAGGCGCTTGGTTTGCGCGTCAACTGCACCGAGGCCTGATCCAGTGTGGTGCCGAGAGCGCTGAGCTTGCCGACCTTGAAATCCGCACTGCTGAGCAACTGTTTGGCGCTACCACCGGGGTCTTGCCCGGCATATTTGTTCACCAGGTCCTGCCATGGGCCGACGTCCAGTTCCGACAATACCCCGCGAATCCGCAGCCCTTTGGCGCCCGGCAACACGGCATCACCGTTACCCAGGAACAACTCACCACGACCGTCGGCAAAATTGCCGGTCGGCGCGGCAAAAGTGAAATTGGCCAACTCACCGTAGTTCACCCAGTAACGGCGCTCCGCGCCTTGCAGGGTCATGCGGAACGTCGTATCCCGCCCCGCATCCGCCGTCATGCCGAAGGGTGCGGGCAAATCAACGGTTACGCCTTTGAGACTGGAGCTGACCATCAACTGGCTGTCGGCGCCATCCAGGGTCAATTGCAGTTGATAGGGGATCACGCCGCTCACCGGCAACGGCTGGGTCACGCTCAACCACTCGGTGAGTTTCTTGACTTCGACCTGCCCCGAGGCCGTGACCCGCGTATTGAGCTTGCCCGCACGACCATCGGCAAAAATCTGCGCAGTCACCGGTTTGTCGAACGCGCGGGCGGTGATGTTCTGCCCGCTCAGGCCCTTGGTGCTGTCGAAGCGGAAATCGCCCTTGAGTTGAGTCAGTTCCAAGGGGGGCTCGGGCAATTTCAGACGAGACTTGGCGGTCTTGAAGTCGACGAGGATTTTCGGTTCCTCGCCTTTGGCCAGCGGAATATCCAGCTTCAGCTTGCCTTGCAGCTCACCCTCGCCTTCCCAACCGGCAAAGGTCTCGGCGGTGCCGATCGGTGCTTCCTTGAGGATTTTCAGGCCATCGCCCAACCCGCCGGCAAACGCACCATCGAGAAACAGATGACTGTTCTGGCCCTGCGGCACGTGAGGAATATTGACGTAGATATCGCTGACCTGGGTGTCGAGCAGTTGCCCCTTGCTGGCCAGAATGCGCACGCCGCTGTCTTCGACGAACACGTCACCGGTGACCTTGCTGACATGCGGCCAGCCCGGCTGGAACGCCAGTTCGGCATCGTGGACCTTGAAGAACAGGCTGATGCTGCGGTCGGTATCGGCGGCGCCGTGATTGAGCGAACCCTGATACTGGAAGAAGCCCTGATCCACCGCCCCTTTGAGAATCGCCGTGCGCAGCCATTCGTCCAGCGCCGGGCTGAGGACGGTCGGCAGGTACTTGGCGGTATAGCGACCGTCGCCGTCCACCAGGCCGACCCTCAGATCCATGTAGTCTTCCCGGTTTTCTTCGAAGTACAGGCGGATCAGGAAGTCGCCGGCAATCTTGCCCTCTTCGCCCAGCACTTTCAGGTACGGCGCGATCAGGGTGAAACCTTCTTTGTCGAGTTTCCAGGTCAGGCGCGCGTTGGCCTGAATGTACTGCCATGGCTTGGCGAAAATCGGGTCCAGGTGCAGCATGAAATCCTTGCTGTCCATGCGCAGTTCGCCGTGCCCCATGTCACCGCTGATGCTGCCCGTGACATTTCGCGCCGCCGGAGCGCCGTGATACGCATCGAAGCCGACCTGTTCGAGGTTGGCCGCGAAGCTGAACTTACTGTCGTCGGTGGCATTGGGTTTCACGTCGAGCAGCACATTGCGCAACACCCCCGTGACTTTGAGTCGATCGACCACCGTGGCAAAGCCTTCCGGCAAGGGTGCCAGGGCATTGAGCAACGGCGTGAGCGGGGTGAGATCGAGGCGGTCGGCTTGCAGATGCCAGAGCTCTTCCGATTGGTCGGAAGCTGCGGTTTGCTTGAGTTGCAGATGGGTTTCCCAGCGTGTCTCGCCGAGGCTCATGGCCAGGGAATCCAGCGTCACCAGACTGCCTTCGGCGCTGCGCTGGAAGTAGCCGTTGAGCGCCAGGTTGTCGATCTTGACCGGCTTGCGGTCGGCGTAGGCGCCTTCGAGTTGCGGCGCGTTCAAACGCACCGCCGCGCTCTGCAGGGTGCCTTTGCCCCACGTCGCCCATAACTCGCCACCGGCCTTGATCTCGGAGAAATTCCACTGCTGGCTGATGCTCTCAGGCAGCCATTTCGACCAGTCGCTTTGCGGCAGGCTCAGGTAAATCTCAGCTTCACCGTCCTTCCACTGGCTGGCGCGAATGCGGGTCTTCAGGCTCATCGCCATCGGCTGGCCGTCGGGCAGGGTCAGACGGGCATCGAGTCGCTGGCGAGCGGTACCGACTTTCAGGTTCATCCCGACGTAAGTCAGGGTCAGCGGCGATTCGCCCCACGGCTGTAACGTGACCTGACTGTCGAGCACCGACAACTGCTGGATCATCTGCAGGCGATTGAACAACTGTTCCGGATCAACGGGCTGATCGTCCTTGACCGGCAAGCCTTCGAGCGCCCACTGACCATCATCGCCTTGCTTGAGACTGATCTTCAGGCCATTGAGCGCCAGATGGGCGATGCGCACCTCACGCTCCAACAGGCTGGCCCACAGGTCCGGCACCGCGCGCACCTGTTCCAGATGCAGGGCGTTGGCGCCCTCGCCAACCGTCACATCGTGAGCCGATAAAATAGGCGCGAAACCGCTCCAACTGCCTTTGAGCTCGCCGATTTGCAGAGGCATGCCTAATGCTTCAGTGGCCCGGGTTTCGATTTCGACGCGGTATTCGGCCACCAGCGGCGCCAGCTCTCGACCTAGGCTGACGTACAACGCCATCAACACCAAAACCAACGCGCACAGGCCCAGACCCCAACGGGTCAGTGCGGCCAAAATGCGTGTCAGACGCTCCATGTCAGTTGGCTCCCATGGCAAAAGTTTTGCAAAAAGCTGAGGCCAGCCGTTCAGGAAAAGTTAAAACGTAGCGAATCAGAGCAGCACCACGTCGTATTGTTCCTGGGAATACATGGTTTCCACCTGGAAGCGAATGGTGCGTCCAATAAACCCTTCAAGTTCGGCAACGTTCCCCGACTCTTCATCAAGAAGACGATCGACAACTTTCTGGTTCGCCAATACACGATAGCCTTCCGCCTGATAGGCGCGAGCCTCGCGGAGGATTTCGCGGAAGATTTCGTAGCAAACGGTTTCCGGCGTCTTGAGCTTGCCGCGCCCCTGGCAGGCATTGCAGGGTTCGCACAGCACTTGTTCGAGGCTTTCGCGGGTGCGCTTGCGAGTCATCTGCACCAGGCCCAACTCGGTGATGCCGATGATGTTGGTCTTGGCGTGATCGCGTTCCAGTTGTTTTTCCAGCGTGCGCAGTACCTGGCGCTGGTGCTCTTCATCTTCCATGTCGATGAAGTCGATGATGATGATCCCGCCCAGGTTGCGCAGGCGCAGTTGGCGAGCGATGGCGGTCGCCGCTTCGAGGTTGGTCTTGAAGATGGTTTCTTCGAGGTTACGATGCCCGACGAACGCCCCGGTGTTGACGTCTATGGTGCTCATGGCTTCCGCCGGGTCGACCACCAGGTAACCGCCGGATTTCAGCGGGACCTTGCGTTCCAGGGCTTTCTGGATTTCATCTTCGACGCCGTACAGGTCGAAAATCGGCCGCTCGCCGGGGTAGTGCTCCAGACGATCGGCGATCTCAGGCATCAATTCGGCGACGAACTGCGTGGTTTTCTGAAAGGTTTCCCGGGAATCGATGCGAATCTTCTCGATCTTAGGGCTCACCAAGTCACGCAAGGTGCGCAGCGCCAGACCGAGGTCTTCATAGATCACGCTTGGCGCGCCGATGGTTTTGATCTGCTCGCTGATCTGGTCCCAGAGGCGGCGCAGGTAGCGGATGTCCATAAGGATTTCATCGGCCCCGGCACCTTCGGCCGCCGTTCGCAGGATGAATCCGCCCGCTTCCTTGATGCCTTCTTTGGCGACGCAATCGGTGACCACTTGCTTGAGGCGTTCGCGCTCGGCTTCGTCTTCGATCTTCAGCGAAATGCCGACATGGGCGGTGCGCGGCATATACACCAGATAGCGCGACGGGATCGACAACTGCGTCGTCAACCGTGCGCCCTTGGAGCCGATCGGGTCTTTGGTGACTTGCACCACCAGGCTCTGGCCTTCGTGCACCAGCGCACTGATGCTCTCTACCGCCGGGCCTTCGCGCAGGGAAATTTCCGAAGCATGAATGAACGCAGCGCGATCAAGCCCGATGTCGACGAAAGCCGCTTGCATACCGGGCAACACCCGCACGACTTTGCCTTTATAGATGTTGCCGACGATCCCGCGTTTTTGCGTACGCTCGACGTGGACCTCTTGCAGGACACCGTTTTCGACCACCGCCACGCGTGATTCCATCGGCGTGATGTTAATCAGGATCTCTTCACTCATGGCAGGGTCTCGTTCAGGCATGTTCACGATAATGGCCGCATCTTGTCAGTACGACGCTCAGCGCGCGTTAAGGGTTTGCCAACAGGTTATGCCGAAATGGCCGAGCAGTTCTGCGGTTTCGCACAGCGGTAGTCCAACCACTGCCGAGTAACTTCCATTGAGCCCGGCGACAAACACCGCGCCCAATCCTTGAATGCCATAGCCACCGGCCTTGTCTCGCGGCTCGCCACTGGCCCAGTAGGCTGCCGCTTCATCGCGACTGATCTGGCGAAAACGCACCCGGCTAGTGATCACCCGGGATTCGCAACGCTCGCCTTCCAGCACGGCAATCGCCGTCAGCACCTGATGCTCGTTGCCGGACAACATCATCAGCATGGCGCACGCATCGGCTTCATCAACCGGTTTGCCAAGAATTTTTCCGTCGAGGACCACGGCGGTGTCGGCGCCGAGCACACAAAAATCCGCATCGGACACAACTGCGTCGCGCCCGGCCGCGGCTTTTCCGCGCGCCAGACGCTCGACATAGGCCGAGGGCGATTCTTCAGTCAAAGGGGTTTCATCGATGTCCGCGCTGACGGCGGTGAACGGCACGCCGATCTGCGTGAGCAGTTCACGCCGACGCGGCGAGCCAGAGGCGAGGTACAGCTGTTTCATCAAGACATCTCCCTGTCGTGGTATGGGCAAATGCCTGACCGAATCAGTTGATTTTGTAGCGTCGACGCAACCCGCGCAAACCGAAGCTGACCCAAGGCCAGAGCAATGCACTGACCAGTGCCGGCAATACCAGCGCCAGCGTTGGCTGACGATTGCCGGTCAGGGCACTGAGCCAAAGCTGGACAAGCTGCGCGAGACCGAAGATCACCAGGATCACCAGACTCTGCTGCCACATCGGGAACATTCGCAGACGTTGTTGCAGCGCCAGCACCAGGTAGGTGATGAGTGTCAGGATCAATGCGTTCTGGCCCAGCAACGTGCCATACAGCACGTCTTCAGCCAGGCCCAGGCACCACGCGGTGACCATCCCGACTTTTTGCGGCAGGGCCAGCGCCCAGAACGCCAGCAGCAGGGCCAGCCACAGCGGGCGAAGGATTTCCATGAATTGCGGCAACGGCGACACGCTGAGCAGCATGCCGATGGCGAACGTCAGCCAGATCATCCAACCGTTCCGGGAGGCTTTGACACCGACCATTATTCTCGTCCCCCAGTAGTAGCCGGTGCGGAGACTGGCGGTTTGGCAGCAGGTTTCACGACAGCGGGTTGAGCCGCCGGTGGTTTGGCGGCGGCAGCGGGCGCAGTCGCAGGCGGTTTAGTCGCGGCTGGATGCGCGGCCGCAGGCTTGACCGGCGTGGCGGCAGCCGGTGCGGTCGCCGGGGCTGCGGGAGTGGTCGGTGCCGCAACGGCAGCCGGAACGATTGCCGGGACAATTGCCGGTTTCGGCACGGTCGCCGGGATGATCGGCCCACCGCCCTGCGCATCCAGAGATTCCTGGGCCTGCGCGGCGTCGTTGGCACGTTCTTCCGGGGTACGGGTGTCGCTGAACACCAGCAGCAGGTAGCGGCTGCGGTTCAGTGCCGCAGTCGGCACGGCGCGGACAATGGCGAACGGCTGGCCGGAATCGTGGATCACTTCCTTGACCGTGGCCACCGGGTAACCCGCCGGGAAACGCTGACCAAGGCCGGAGCTGACCAGCAGATCGCCTTCCTTGATGTCGGCGGTGTCCGCCACGTGACGCAACTCAAGACGCTCCGGGTTACCGGTTCCGCTGGCAATCGCCCGCAGACCGTTACGGTTGACCTGTACCGGAATGCTGTGGGTGGAATCGGTCAGCAGCAGGACACGCGAGGTGTACGGCATCAACTCGACCACCTGGCCCATCAGGCCACGGGCGTCGAGCACCGGCTGACCCAGGACCACACCGTCACGCTCACCCTTGTTGATGATGATGCGATGGGTGAAGGGATTGGGGTCCATGCCGATCAACTCGGCCACTTCGACCTTCTCGTTGACCAGTGCCGAAGAGTTGAGCAACTCGCGCAGCCGAACGTTCTGCTCGGTCAGGGAGGCAAGCTTCTGCATGCGCCCCTGCAACAGCAGGTTTTCGCTTTTGAGTTTTTCGTTTTCGGCGACGAGTTCGGTCCGGCTGCCAAACTGGCTGGCCACACCCTGCCATAGCCGCTGCGGCAGGTCGGTGATCCAGTAAGACTGCATCAGCACCAGCGACATTTGGCTACGCACTGGCTTGAGCAGTGTGAAGCGGGCATCGACCACCATCAGCGCGACCGAAAGCACGACCAGCACCAACAAGCGCACGCCCAGTGAGGGACCCTTGGTGAAAAGCGGTTTAATAAGCCGCTCCTCCCAGGCAAATGTTCTCTTTTTTCATACGGCAGCAAACCGGCCTGGATGCAGACTGACAGAAGATAAACGCGAACAGGCAGCACTGCAAAGTGCCGCCTGCGCGCTCAACAGCATAGAGGCGATCCGGCGACTTATTCGCTGGAGAGCAGATCCATGGTGTGTTTATCCATCATTTCCAATGCACGGCCACCGCCGCGAGCAACGCAGGTCAGCGGATCTTCGGCAACGATCACCGGCAGACCGGTTTCCTGGGCCAGCAATTTGTCCAGGTCACGCAGCAAGGCGCCACCACCGGTCAGTACCAGACCACGCTCGGCGATGTCGGAAGCCAGTTCCGGAGGCGATTGCTCCAGCGCACTTTTCACGGCCTGAACGATGGTTGCCAGGGACTCTTGCAGAGCTTCCAGCACTTCGTTGGAGTTCAGGGTGAATGCGCGTGGAACGCCTTCGGCCAGGTTACGGCCACGAACGTCGACTTCACGAACTTCGCCGCCCGGGTAGGCAGTACCGATTTCCTGTTTGATGCGCTCTGCAGTCGACTCGCCGATCAGGCTGCCGTAGTTGCGACGCACGTAGGTGATGATCGCTTCGTCGAAACGGTCGCCACCCACACGAACGGATTCGGCGTAAACCACACCGTTCAGGGAGATCAATGCGATTTCAGTGGTACCACCACCGATATCCACGACCATCGAACCGCGAGCTTCTTCTACCGGCAAGCCGGCACCGATCGCGGCAGCCATTGGCTCTTCGATCAGGAACACTTCACGGGCACCGGCCCCAAGGGCCGATTCACGGATGGCGCGACGCTCGACCTGGGTGGATTTGCAAGGAACGCAAATCAGCACGCGAGGGCTAGGTTGCAGGAAGCTGTTTTCGTGAACCTTGTTGATGAAGTACTGCAGCATCTTTTCGCAGACGCTGAAGTCGGCGATCACGCCGTCCTTCATCGGACGAATGGCAGCAATGTTGCCCGGCGTACGGCCGAGCATGCGCTTGGCTTCGGTGCCGACAGCAACGACACTTTTCTGGTTACCGTGTGTCCGAATAGCCACAACCGATGGCTCATTCAGGACGATTCCGCGCTCGCGCACGTAAATAAGGGTGTTGGCAGTGCCCAGGTCAATGGAGAGATCGCTGGAAAACATGCCACGCAGTTTCTTGAACATGGGAAAGGGACCCTAGGCAACGCGTGGGTAAAAAAGTGCGGCAAACTCTAACAACGACAGGGATTTTGGGCAAGGCGCCAATATGTTAAATTGGCCGCTTTTCTGTGCACCAAGCCCCACAATCGCGGCCTTATGACCGTAGAAGTGCGGTAGTGTTCCGACAATCTAACACACGGACGCCGTCCGTTTTGTTTTCCACTGGAGAATCCCAATGGCGCTAGAACGCTCCGACGTGGAAAAAATCGCTCATCTGGCCTGTCTTGGCCTCAATGATGCCGATCTTCCACACATCACTTCGGCCCTCAACAGCATTCTCGGGCTGGTCGACGAAATGCAGGCGGTCAATACCGACGGTATCGAACCGCTCGCCCACCCACTGGAAGCCAGCCAGCGCCTGCGTGCAGACGTCGTGACCGAGACCAATAACCGCGAGGCTTACCAGTCCATCGCACCAGCGGTCGAAAACGGCCTGTACCTGGTTCCGAAAGTCATCGACTAAAGGGAAAGAGCCTGCAATGCATCAATTGACTCTGGCCGAGATCGCCCGCGGACTCGCCGATAAAAAGTTTTCCTCCGAAGAGCTGACCAAAGTCCTGCTGGCGCGCATCGCCCAGCTCGACCCGCAGCTCAACAGTTTCATCAGCCTCACCGAAGACCTGGCGCTGACGCAGGCGAAAGCCGCCGACGCACGCCGAGCCAATGGTGAGAGCGGCGCCCTGCTCGGCGCGCCGATCGCCCACAAAGACCTGTTCTGCACCCAGGGCATCCGCACCAGCTGCGGCTCGAAGATGCTCGACAACTTCAAAGCACCGTACGACGCCACTGTCGTCGCCAAGCTGGCCGCTGCCGGGGCCGTGACCCTGGGCAAGACCAACATGGACGAATTCGCCATGGGTTCGGCCAACGAGTCGAGCTACTACGGAGCGGTGAAAAACCCGTGGAACCTGGATTACGTTCCAGGCGGTTCGTCCGGCGGTTCGGCGGCGGCCGTTGCGGCTCGCCTGCTGCCTGCGGCGACCGGCACCGACACTGGCGGTTCCATTCGTCAGCCAGCGGCGCTGACCAACCTCACCGGCCTGAAACCGACGTACGGTCGCGTTTCGCGCTGGGGCATGATCGCCTACGCCTCCAGCCTCGATCAGGGCGGTCCGTTGGCACGCACTGCCGAAGACTGCGCAATATTGTTGCAAGGTATGGCCGGCTTCGATCCGAACGACTCCACCAGCATCGATGAGCCCGTGCCGGACTACAGCGCCAGCCTCAACGGTTCGCTGCAAGGCCTGCGCATCGGCGTGCCGAAAGAGTATTTCAGCGCCGGTCTCGACCCGCGCATCGCCGAGCTGATCCACAACAGCGTCAAGGAGCTGGAAAAGCTCGGTGCCGTGATCAAGGAAATCAGCCTGCCGAACATGCAGCACGCGATTCCTGCGTATTACGTGATCGCTCCGGCGGAAGCCTCGTCGAACCTGTCGCGATTCGACGGCGTGCGCTTCGGCTATCGCTGCGAAGACCCGAAAAACCTGGAAGACCTGTACAAGCGCTCCCGTGGCGAAGGTTTCGGGCCGGAAGTGCAGCGCCGGATCATGGTCGGCGCCTATGCGCTGTCCGCCGGTTACTACGATGCCTATTACCTCAAGGCGCAGAAGATTCGTCGCTTGATCAAGAACGACTTCATGACTGCCTTTAATGAGGTCGACATCATCCTCGGCCCAACCACGCCGAACCCGGCCTGGAAGCTCGGCGCCAAGAACAGCGACCCGGTCGCTGCGTACCTGGAAGACGTCTACACCATCACCGCCAACCTCGCGGGTCTGCCGGGCTTGTCCATGCCTGCAGGTTTTGTCGATGGTCTGCCGGTGGGCGTGCAACTGCTCGCCCCGTATTTCCAGGAAGGCCGCTTGCTCAACGTTGCGCACCAGTATCAGTTGAACACTGACTGGCACACCCGCACCCCAACCGGCTTCTGAGGAGACACACATGCAATGGGAAGTCGTGATCGGGCTGGAGATTCACACCCAGCTCACCACCCGGTCGAAAATCTTTTCCGGTAGTTCCACCACGTTCGGTTCCGAGCCGAACACCCAGGCCAGCCTGATCGACCTGGGCATGCCCGGCGTGCTGCCGGTGCTGAACCAGGAAGCGGTGCGCATGGCGGTGATGTTCGGTCTGGCGATTGACGCCGAGATCGGCCAGCACAACGTGTTCGCCCGTAAAAACTATTTCTACCCGGACCTGCCGAAGGGCTACCAGATCAGCCAGATGGAATTGCCGATCGTCGGCAAGGGTCACCTGGACATCGCCCTGGAAGACGGCACGGTCAAACGTGTCGGCATCACCCGCGCGCACCTCGAAGAAGACGCCGGCAAGAGCCTGCACGAAGAGTTCAGCGGTGCCAGCGGCATCGACCTGAACCGTGCCGGCACGCCGTTGCTGGAAATCGTTTCCGAGCCGGACATGCGCAGCGCCAAGGAAGCCGTGGCCTACGTCAAGGCGGTTCATGCGCTGGTGCGTTACCTGGGCATCTGCGACGGCAACATGGCCGAAGGTTCGCTGCGTTGCGACTGCAACGTGTCGATCCGTCCAAAAGGCCAGGTCGAGTTCGGCACTCGCTGCGAGATCAAGAACGTCAACTCGTTCCGCTTCATCGAGAAGGCGATCAACAGCGAAATCCAGCGTCAGATCGAACTGATCGAAGACGGCGGCAAGGTGATCCAGCAGACCCGCCTGTACGATCCGAACAAGGACGAAACCCGTCCGATGCGCAGCAAAGAGGAAGCCAACGACTACCGTTACTTCCCCGATCCGGACCTGCTGCCGGTGGTCATCGAGAACTCATTCCTCGACGACGTGCGCGCCACCCTGCCGGAACTGCCACCGCAGAAACGCGAGCGCTTCCAGGAGCAATTCGGTCTTTCGGTCTACGACGCCAGCGTGCTGGCCACCAGCCGTGAGCAAGCCGATTACTTCGAGAAAGTCGCGAGCATCGGCGGCGACGCCAAACTGGCGGCGAACTGGGTGATGGTCGAGTTGGGCAGCCTGCTCAATAAACAAGGCCTGGACATCGAAGAGTCGCCGGTTTCCGCAGAGCTTCTGGGCGGCATGCTGTTGCGCATCAAGGACAACACCATCTCCGGCAAAATCGCCAAGGTCGTGTTTGAAGCGATGGCCAACGGTGAAGGCAGCGCGGACGAGATCATCGACAAGCGCGGCCTCAAGCAAGTGACCGACACCGGCGCGATCTCGGCGGTGCTGGACGAAATGCTCGCGGCCAACGCCGAGCAGGTCGAACAATACCGCGCGGCAGACGAAGCCAAGCGCGGCAAGATGTTCGGCTTCTTCGTCGGCCAGGCCATGAAAGCCTCCAAAGGCAAGGCCAACCCGCAACAAGTGAACGAACTGCTGAAAAGCAAGCTCGAAGGCTGACCGGAATGGAGCCAGTTTTTAAGCCTGGCTCAAATCCCTGTGGGAGCGAGCTTGCTCGCGATAGCGGTCCGGCACTCAACACAAAGTTGACTGTCAGAATGCCAATCGCGAGCAGGCTCGCTCCCACAATTGTTTCGGGAAAACCTTGAATGAAACGTCTACTCGGCGCCTGCGCCCTGCTCTCTCTGTTGGCCGGTTGCGCCAGCAACGACATGGTCGACCCGCACGGCTACGACAAAACCGGCGTCGCCTCGTATTACGGCGCCAAACACCAAGGCAAACGCACCGCCAGCGGCGAGCGTTTCGACAAGAATTCCATGACCGCCGCCCACCGCCAGTTGCCGTTCGGCACGCGGGTGAAGGTCACCAATCTGAACAACGACAGATCCTGCGTGGTGCGTATCAACGACCGCGGGCCGCATACCCGTGGCCGTCTGATCGATCTGTCCCATGAAGCCGCCGAACGCTTGGGCATGCTCAAGAGCGGCACCGCGCGGGTACGCGTGCAAGCCCTCGACTGACACCTGGAGCCCTGGCCATTTTCGGACTAGCCGACTTACCCCTGATCAGCGTGATCGAATTGCTCAGCGGGCTGTTCCTGCTGATTGCCGGCGCCGAATTGATGGTGCGCGCCGCGGTGCGCCTGGCTGCGCGCCTGCACGTACGCCCGCTGATCATCGGCCTGACCATCGTCGCCCTCGGCAGCAGCGCGCCGCAAATGGCCGTCAGCCTGCAAGCTACACTGGCCCACAACGCCGACATCGCCGTCGGCAGCGTGATCGGCAGCAGCATTTTCAACATCCTCGTCACGCTCGGGTTATCGGCGCTGATCATTCCGCTGCGGGTTTCGCGGCAACTGGTGCGGCTGGATATTCCGCTGATGATCGGTGCCAGCCTGCTGGTGTTCGTCCTTGCCTGGAATGAAGAACTGACCCGCGCCGACGGCGTGATATTGCTGACGGCGCTGCTGGTGTATCTGGCGTTGTTGCTGCGCCAGTCGCGACATTCGGTGCGCCCGGTATCGAGTCACAACCAAACTGGGGAAGCTCCGTGGTTCAGCAGCCTGCTGATGATCGTCGTCGGCCTGGCGATGCTGGTTTATGCAGGGCATTTACTGCTGGGAGCGGCGGTAGCGGTCGCCACTGACCTCGGACTGTCCGAGCGAATCATCGGCCTGACTATTGTCGCCGTCAGCACATCGCTGCCGGAGCTCGCCACCTCATTGATCGCCGCGCTGCGCGGTCAACGGGAAATCGCCGTGGGCAACGTGATCGGCAGCAATTTGTTCAATCTTCTTGGGGTGCTGGGTTTGACCGCGCTGGTCGCGCCATCGCCATTATCGGTATCGCCCAATGCGCTGGATTTCGACTTGCCGGTGATGCTCGGCGTCGCGGCGTTGTGCCTGCCGGTGTTCTATTCCGGTTACCGGGTGACGCGCGCCGAAGGCCTGCTGTTTTTGGGTTTGTACCTGGCTTACGGCCTGCACGTGGTGTCGTTTACCACCGGCATGCCGCTGGCGGGCAAGCTTGAGCACTTGATGCTGTTTTTCGTCCTGCCGGCGCTGTTGGCGTTCTTGCTGTTCACGTCGCTGCGCGCCTGGCGTCGCCAACACCATAAGAGGGAATTGCCATGACCGAGAACAAGAAACCCGGCGTTGAAGTCCGCCGCCAAGTGATGGGCGACGCCTTCGTCGACCGCGCGCTGGGCAATGCCACCGAATTCACCCAGCCGCTGCAGGATTTCGTCAACGAGCATGCTTGGGGCGCTGTGTGGAACCGTGAAGGTCTGCCGCTGAAAACCCGCAGCCTGATCACCCTCGCCGCGTTGACCGCACTGAAGTGCCCGCAGGAATTGAAAGGCCATGTGCGCGGTGCGCTGAACAATGGCTGCACCGTGGATGAGATTCGCGAGGCGTTGCTGCATTGCGCGGTGTATGCCGGCGTACCGGCGGCGATTGATGCGTTTCGGGCGGCGCAGGAAGTGATTGATAGTTACCAGAAGTCGGAATAATTTCGTTGTCTTGAAAAGATCGCAGCCTGCGGCAGCTCCTACATTGGAATGCGCTCTCCTGTAGGAGCTGCCGCAGGCTGCGATCTTTTGATTTTCAGATCCACCCGCCCCACTGCAATAAAAAGATCCCGATGTTGGTGGTCACAGCCGCCATCAGCGTAGTAATCACGATGATCGCCGCCGCCAGTTCATGATTGCCATCGGCCGCGCGAGCCATGACGAAACTGGCCGCGGCGGTCGGGCTACCGAAGTACAGAAACAGAATCCCCAACTCCGCACCACGAAAACCCCAGAGCCACGCACCGAGCGTCGCCAGAATCGGCAGGCCGAGCATTTTCACCAGGCTTGAACTAAGCGCCATCGAACCGCTTTTGCGCATCGCCGCCAGCGACAGCGTGCCGCCGATGCAGATCAACGCCAGTGGCAAAGTGGTTTGCGCCAGATACTGGCCGGACGTCTCCAGCCATCCCGGCAGGCTGATTTTGAAGTACGCAAACGGCGCCGCCGCAATCACGCTGATGATCAACGGATTGACCATGACGCTTTTGCAGATGCTCCACGGATCGGACTTGATCACCGGGCTGTACACCGCCAGCACAATGGTCGAGAGCGTGTTGTAGAACAGGATCACCAGCGCCGCGAGAATCGCCCCGAGGGAAATCCCATAGTCGCCGTACATGCTGGCCGCCAGCGCCAGGCCGATCACCCCGTTGTTACCGCGGAAGGCGCCCTGGGTGTAGATCCCGCGGTCTTCGCGCGGGCACTTGAAGATCGCCCAGCCCCAGGCAATGGCAAAGCACACCAGGGTCGCGAGGGAGAAATAGATCAGCAGCGCCGGTTGCAGCGCGGCGTGCAGGTCGGCATGCAGAATGCCCAGAAACAACAACGCCGGCATGGTGACGTTGAACACCAGGGACGACGCGGTGTGGATGAAATTGTCGTTGATCCAGTCGATGCGTTTGAGCAAAACCCCGAGAAACAGCATGGCGAACACCGGTGCGGTGATGTTCAGGGTTTCGAGGAAAATTGCCAGCATGCCGGGAGGACCTTGGGGTGGGCGTCGTTAGGTGGCTAATGATAAGCCACTGAGAACTTCGGCGCCTGCCAGATCGCCATCGCTGGCAAGCCAGCTCCCACAGTGATCTTCAGTGTTCACACCATTTGTGCAACAAAGAAGCCCTCTGTGGGAGCTGGCTTGCCAGCGATGAACGATAACGCGGTCTTACGTAATCGGCGCCGGGTTGAACAACGTGATGTCGTTATGCAGCTTGTGCTTTTCAGCCCATGTCTGTTGCTTGCCGCTGGCCACGTCCAGGTAGTAGTGGAACAACTCCCAGCCAAGCTCCTCGATGGAAGCGCGCCCGGTAGCGATTCGGCCTGCGTCGATGTCGATCAGGTCTGGCCAGCGTTGCGCCAGTTCGGTCCGGGTCGACACCTTCACCACCGGCGCCATGGCCAAACCGTAAGGCGTGCCACGCCCGGTGGTGAACACATGCAGGTTCATCCCGGCCGCCAGTTGCAACGTGCCGCAGACAAAGTCGCTGGCCGGGGTCGCACAGAAGATCAGGCCTTTTTCCTTGAACCGTTCGCCAGGGCCGAGCACGCCGCTGATCGCGCTGCTGCCGGACTTGACGATCGAACCCAGCGACTTCTCGACAATGTTCGACAACCCGCCCTTCTTGTTGCCCGGCGTGGTGTTGGCGCTGCGATCCGCTTCGCCCTTGGCCAAGTAACGGTCGTACCAGTCCATTTCCCGTACCAGTTCCTGCGCGACTTCCTTGGTTTGCGCCCGGGAAGTCAGCAGGTAGATCGCGTCGCGCACTTCGGTGACTTCGGAGAACATCACCGTCGCACCCGCGCGCAGCAACAGGTCCGAGGCATAGCCCAGCGCCGGGTTGGCGGTAATGCCGGAGAACGCATCGCTGCCGCCGCACTGCATGCCGAGGATCAACTCGGACGCCGGCACGGTTTCCCGGCGACGTTGGTCGAGCTTCTTCAGACGGGTTTCCGCCAGTTCCATGATCTGTTCGATCATCTCGGTGAAACCGTGACTGGAATCCTGCAGGCGGTACAGCCATGGCTCACTCAAGTCCACCGAGGCGTCGTTCTCATGCATCACCTGCCCGGCCTGCAATTTCTCGCAGCCCAGACTGATCACCAGAGCCTCGCCGCCCAGGTTCGGGTTGCGCGCCAGATTGCGCACGGTGCGGATCGGGATGTACGCGTCAGTCGCGGTGATCGCCACGCCACAGCCGTAGCTGTGGGTCAGCGCCACCACGTCATCGACGTGCGGGTACTTGGGCAGCAACTCGTCCTTGATGCGCTTGACCGCGTGATCCAGCACGCCGGTCACGCACTGCACGGTGGTGGTGATGCCGAGAATGTTGCGCGTGCCAACGGTGCCGTCGGCGTTGCGATAACCCTCGAAGGTGAAGCCTTCCAGCGGTGCTGGCGCGGCCGGCACTTCGGTGGACAGCGGCAGGCTGTCCAGCGGTGGCGCGGTCGGCATGCGCAGTTGATCTTCCTTGACCCAACTGCCGCGTGGAATCGGCTGCAAGGCGTAGCCAATGACCTGGCCGTAACGAATCACCTGGCCACCCTCGGGAATGTCTTCCAGGGTGACCTTGTGGCTTTGTGGCACGAAGTCCACGGTGACCAGGCCATCCGCAAACTCGGTACCGGCCGGGACGCCCTGATCATTGACCACGATCACCACGTTGTCCCGCTCGTGCAGGCGGATGTAGCGCGGCGAGTCGGAATGTTCAATCAACTGCATGACGCCGCTCCTCAGGAATGCGCTTGAGACAATTTGTTGTTGGTTTCAGGACCGTTGACCGGTGGCTCTTTGAGCACCACACGCTTGATCGGACCAACGATGACCAGATAGCTGAACACCGCGACCAGTGCGTTGCAACCGACGAATACCAACGCCCATTTGAACGAACCGGTGGAGCTGATGATGTAGCCGATCACGATCGGGGTGGTGATCGAAGCGATGTTACCGAAGGTGTTGAACAAGCCACCGCTCAGACCGGCGATCTGCTTCGGCGAGGTGTCGGACACAACAGCCCAGCCCAGTGCGCCCACGCCTTTGCCGAAGAATGCGAGGGCCATGAAGCCGACGACCATCCATTCAACATCCACGTAGTTACAGGCCACGATGCTGCTGGAAACCAACAGGCCGGCGATGATCGGCGCCTTGCGGGCGAAGGTCAGTGAATGGCCTTTGCGCAGCAGGTAGTCGGAGATTACCCCGCCCAGCACACCACCAATGAAGCCGCAGATCGCCGGCAACGAGGCGATGAAACCGGCCTTCAGGATGGTCATGCCGCGTTCTTGCACCAGGTACACCGGGAACCAGGTCAGGAAGAAGTAGGTGATGCCGTTGATGCAGTATTGGCCCAGGTACACGCCGAGCATCATGCGGTTGGTCAGCAGCTGACGAATGTAGTCCCACTTCGGGCCGTCGGCTTTTTTGCCTTTGCCCTTGTCCTGGTCCATGTCGACCATGCCGCCGTTGTCGGCGATGTGTTTGAACTCGGCATCGTTGATCATCGGGTGCTGGCGCGGGCTGTAGATCACTTTCAGCCAGATGCCGGAGAAGATGATGCCGATCACGCCCATGACGATGAACACGTGCTGCCAGCCGAAGCTGTAGACGATCCAGCCCATCAGCGGTGCGAACAACACGGTGGCAAAGTATTGCGCCGAGTTGAAGATCGCCGACGCGGTGCCGCGTTCAGCGGTCGGGAACCAGGCCGCCACGATACGCGCGTTGCCGGGGAAGGACGGCGCTTCGGCCAGGCCCACCAGGAAGCGCAGCATGAACAGCGCAACCACGGCCGTGGACATGCCGAACTCGCCGACATAGCCCTGCAGGACGGTGAACAGCGACCAGGTGAAGATGCTCAGTGCGTAGATTTTTTTCGAACCGAAACGGTCCAGCAGCCAGCCACCGGGAATTTGCCCGGCCACGTAGGCCCAACCGAATGCGGAGAAGATATAGCCGAGGGTAACGGCATCAATGCCGAGGTCTTTTTGCAGGCTGGAGCCGGCGATTGCGATGGTAGCCCGGTCGGCGTAGTTGATCGTGGTCACCAGAAACAGCATGAGCAGGATCAAATAGCGGACGTGAGTCGGCTTCTGGGTCGATTGCATGTAGATGTACTCCCACAAATTATTTTTATGCGCGGGTGAATCTTTGGATATTCCCTGTAGGAGCTGTCGAGTGAAACGAGGCTGCGATCTTTTGATCTTTAAAAGCAAAGATCGCAGCCTTCGGCAGCTCCTACAGGGGTATTGCGGTGAATCAGCCGATGTAGGAGGTTTTTACGACCGTGTAGAACTCTTGCGCATAGCGACCTTGCTCACGTGATCCATAGGATGAACCTTTACGGCCACCGAACGGAACGTGGTAATCCACGCCGGCGGTCGGCAGGTTGACCATCACCATCCCGGCCTGGGAGTGGCGCTTGAAGTGGTTGGCGTACTTCAAGGACGTGGTGGCGATGCCCGCCGACAGACCGAATTCGGTGTCGTTGGCCATGGCCAGGGCAGCTTCGTAATCGGCAACGCGGACGATGTTGGCCACTGGGCCAAAGATCTCTTCCTGACTGATACGCATCGACGCTTCGCTGTCGGCAAACAGGGTTGGCGCGAGGAAATAACCCTCGGTGTCGCAGGTCACCAGACCACCGCCGCTGACCAGACGTGCACCTTCGGACTGGCCGATGTCGATGTACTTCATGTCCTGTTCAAGCTGGGCCTGGGAAACCACCGGACCGATGTCGGTGCCGGCTTTCAGCGCGTGACCGACCTTGATCGACTTCATGCGCTCGGCCATGGCTTCGACGAACTTGTCGTGGATGCCGGCGGTGACGATGAAGCGGCTCGACGCCGTGCAACGCTGGCCGGTGGAGTAGAACGCGCTCTGTACCGACAACTCGACCGCTTGCTTGAGGTCGGCGTCGTCGAGAATGACCTGCGGGTTCTTGCCGCCCATTTCCAACTGAACTTTGGCCTGGCGCGACACGCAGCTCACGGCGATCTGGCGACCAACACCCACGGAACCGGTGAAGCTGATGCCGTCGACTTTCGGGCTGTGGACCAACGCATCGCCAACCACACGACCGCTGCCCATCACCAGGTTGAACACGCCGGCCGGGAAGCCTGCGCGGGAGATGATTTCCGCCAGCGCCCAGGCGCAACCCGGCACCAGGTCAGCAGGCTTGAGCACGACGCAGTTGCCGTAGGCCAGGGCCGGGGCGATTTTCCACGAAGGAATGGCAATCGGGAAGTTCCACGGGGTGATCAGACCCACCACGCCCAAGGCTTCGCGAGTAACTTCGACGTTGACGCCCGGACGCACCGACGGCAGATAGTCACCGGACAGGCGCAGGCATTCACCGGCGAAGAACTTGAAGATGTTGCCGGCGCGGGTCACTTCGCCGATCGCTTCGGGCAGGGTCTTGCCCTCTTCGCGAGCCAGCAGGGTGCCGAGTTCTTCGCGACGGGCGAGGATTTCAGTGCCGACTTTATCCAGCGAATCATGACGCGCCTGAATGCCGGAAGTGGACCACGCCGGGAACGCGGCACGGGCAGCATCGATGGCGGCGTTGACTTGAGCCAGGTCAGCCTTGGCGTAGTCGCCGATGGTGTCGCTCAGCTCGGACGGGTTGATGTTGGCCGAGTAATCGCCACCGGCAACCCATTCACCATTGATGTAGTTATCGAAACGCTTTGCATCTGCCACTTTGAGATCTCCTCACGCAAAAGGCCGCTGATTGCTCAGCGGCCTTACTTAAACGGATGTGTTACTGCGCACCCTGCTTGTCGATCAGCGCGGCGAGCATTTCGTACTCTTCGCCGGTCAGATCGGTCAGCGGTGCCCGCACAGGGCCTGCGTCATAGCCGGCAATTTTTGCCCCGGCCTTGACGATGCTCACGGCATAGCCAGACTTGCGGTTGCGGATGTCCAGGTACGGCAGGAAGAAGTCGTCGATGATCTTGCCGACGGTGGCGTGATCTTCACGAGCGATCGCGTGGTAGAAGTCCATCGCGGTTTTCGGGATGAAGTTGAACACCGCCGAAGAGTAAACCGGCACGCCCAGCGCCTTGTAGGCAGCGGCGTAGACTTCGGCGGTCGGCAAGCCGCCCAGGTAACTGAAGCGATCACCGAGGCGGCGACGGATCGACACCATCAACTCGATATCGCCCAGGCCATCCTTGTAGCCGATCAGGTTCGGGCAGCGCTCGGCCAGACGTTCCAGCAGCGGCGCGTTCAGGCGGCAGACGTTACGGTTGTAGACCACGACGCCGATGTTGACCGATTTGCACACGGCTTCAACGTGGGCGGCAACGCCGTCCTGGCTGGCTTCGGTCAGGTAGTGCGGCAGCAGCAACAGGCCTTTGGCGCCCAGACGTTCGGCTTCCTGTGCGTACTCGATGGCTTGACGGGTCGAACCGCCCACGCCGGCCAGGATTGGCACGCTGGTGGCGCAAGTGTCGACGGCAGTCTTGATGATTTCCGAATATTCGCTGGCCGCCAGAGAGAAGAACTCACCGGTGCCGCCTGCGGCGAACAGAGCCGAGGCGCCGTATGGGGCCAGCCATTCGAGACGTTTGATGTAGCCAGCGCGGTTGAAATCGCCCTGTGCATTGAAATCGGTAACCGGGAAAGACAGCAGACCGGAAGAGAGGATGGACTTCAGTTCTTGTGGATTCATTATTCGAACACCCTGAGTTGCGACGTTTGTGTGAAATGACTGTTCAGCCTGCGCTGAAGTTGTAGGTCATCGTACAACTTAAAATACAACCGTCAACTGCATTTCATCGCCATGGGTGAAAATTGTTCGACAAGAAAGGCTGTGAATCAGATTTTTAGCGGGTTTCAGCGGAGGGAGGAGAGTTGCGAGCGCCGTGATAAACGGTCATTTGAGAGATACGTTGTCGGAAGATTTGGGATAACTGCAGATTTGTTTTATGGCTTACGGCCCTATCGCGAGCAAGCTCGCTCCCACAGGGTCCGGGTGCTGATCTAAATTTTGTGATCGACACAAGACACTGCGGGAGCGAGCTTGCTCGCGATGGCGGTAGCTCAGACGATGGGGGCAGTTGCTTACCCCCGCTGTGCCTCTGCCTCTTCATGGGCATGACGCAACCGCTCGCGGCTGTTGGTCAAATGCAGGCGCATGGCTGCGCGTGCCGCATCGGAATCCTGGCGGGCGATGGCGTCGTAGATTTCTTCGTGCTCTCGGCTCAGGCGATTCATGTAGTGCTGCTGATCGTCATGGGCCAGCCGCGCGGAGTTGAGGCGTGTGCGCGGAATGATGCTGGTGCCCAGGTGAGTCATGATGTCGGTGAAGTAGCGGTTGCCGGTCGACAACGCAATCTGCAGGTGGAACTGGAAGTCCGACGCCACGGCATCGCTGGCGTGGGAGACGCTTTCGTTCAGTGCATCCAGCGCCGCACGCATCAACGCCAACTGCTCGGAACTGCGACGTTGCGCGGCAAGGCCGGCGGATTCCACTTCGAGGCTGATGCGCAATTCCAGAATCGCCAGCACGTCACGCAAGGTGACGACGGTTGCCGGGTCGATACGGAAACCGCTCGGGCTCGGTGTATCCAGCACGAAGGTGCCGATGCCGTGGCGGGTTTCCACCTGCCCCGCCGCCTGCAAACGGGAGATCGCTTCGCGCACTACCGTGCGGCTGACGCCATGGGCATCCATGATCGCCGACTCGGTGGGCAACTTGTCGCCGCGCTTGAGGTGACCGTCGCGGATCTGCTCGGACAGCACCGTCACCAGTTCCTGAGCGAGGCTGCGGCGCTTGCGAGGTAGGCGTGGTGCGTCGTTCAGGTTTTCCATGGTGGACATCTGTCTCGAAAAATTCGGCTGCTGAAACCGCATCATAGCGCAACACGGTTGTACGATCACCACCACCCTTGTAGGAGCAAAGCTTGCTCGCGATGAACGATAACGCGGTCCCAGATCGAAAACCGCATGATGGCCATCGCGAGCAAGCTTTGCTCCTACAGGGGCATGGTGTTTATGCAGTCACAGTCTGGTCCACCAAATGGCCGTTCTCGATCCGTACATGCCGTGGATGGAAGCGCTTGAGACTGCTGCGATGGCCGACACTGACAATGCTCAACCCCGGCAACTCGTCGATCAGCGCCTGATACAGCGACGCCTCATCCTCTTCGTCCATCGCCGACGTCGCTTCGTCCATGTACAGCCATTGCGGTGCATACAGCAGCGCACGGGCAAAGGCCAGGCGTTGCTGCTCACCCGGCGAGAGCATGCGCTGCCAGTGGTTGGCTTCGTCGAGACGTCCGACCAGATGCGGCAAGCGGCAGGTTTCCAGTACGTGTGCGTAACGCTCGTTCGGATAAGTATCGCCGGCCTGTGGATAACTCAGCGCCTCACGCAACGTGCCGATCGGCAGATATGGCTTTTGTGGCAGGAACAGATACCGCGCCGCCGGCAGGCGAATGCTGCCGTGGCCTGCGGGCCACAAGTGCCCCATCGCCCGCAACAGCGTCGACTTGCCGCTACCGGAACGACCGCTGAGCATCACGCGCTCGCCCTCCTCCACGGTCATGTCGGCATTGGTCAGCAAGTGACGGCCGTCAGCGAGATCCAGGCCAAGGTTGTGCATCTTCAAGGCCGCGCCCGTGTTCTGCACGTCGATGGCCGGTGCGCGCTCCTCGTTGTCGGTCATGGCCTGACGGAAGCTGAGCAGACGATCGCAGGTGGCACGCCATGAAGCGAGGCTTTGATAGGCACTGATAAACCAGCTGAAACTTTCCTGCACGTTGCCGAACGCCGAGCTGATTTGCATCAACTCGCCGAGCTCGATCTTGCCCGAGAGGTAACGCGGCGCAGCCACGATGAACGGGAAGATAATGGCCGCCTGGCTGTAACCGGCCGTGAAGAACGTCAGGCGCTTGGACACCTTCATGATGTCCCAGAAGTTATGCCAGACCATCCCGAAGCGGCCGCTCAACCGGCGGTTTTCGTTCGGTTCGCCGTTGTACAGCGCGATGCTTTCGGCGTTCTCGCGAATCCGCACCATGGAGAAACGCAGGTCGGCTTCGAAGCGTTGTTGTTGATTGTTCAAACCGATCAAGCGACGACCAATCAAATGCGTCAACCAGCTACCGACCACCGCGTAAACCAGCACGCACCAGAACATGTAGCCGGGAATGGTGATGCCGAAGACTTCGATACTGCCCGATACGCCCCACAGAATGATCGAGAAAGACACCAGGCTGACGATATTGCGCAGCAGCCCGATACCCAGTTCGAGGGTGTTGGAGGTGAAGTTGTTGAGGTCTTCGGAAATCCGCTGGTCCGGGTTATCGGTGTAGCCGCCCTGCTCCAGCTTGTAGTAATTCTTGTCGCTGAGCCAACGGGAAAAATGCTTTTCGGTGAGCCAGGCCCGCCAGCGAATCGTCAACATCTGAGTGAGGTAGAGGCGATACACCGCGCCGACAATCGCCACCGCCGCAATCGCGCAGAAGTACAGAATCAGCCGCCAGAAAGCAGCTTCGTCTTTCTGTTGCAGCGCGTTGTAGAAGTCCTTGTACCAGGTGTTGAACCACACCGAGATCCCCACGCTGATCAGCGACAGCGCAATCACCGCGATCAACAGCGTCCAGGCCTTGACCTTCTCTTCACTCTGCCAATATGGCGTGATCATCGCCCACACTTTGCGAAAAAACTGCCCGCGCACAGCATCGTTGACCGCGGAATACTCAGCGTTCTGATTCATGGATAAGGCTCGATAGAGAAAAGTACACGCACGAACCGATCATAGATGATCGGTCCGGTTTGTCGCGAGGAGCGGCCCGCATTCGTTCAGCGCAGGTTCAGCGGCGAACGGGGCGTTTCTGCAGTTTGCGCTGCAGCGTGCGGCGGTGCATGCCCAGGGCACGGGCAGTGGCGGAGATGTTGCCTTCGTGCTCGGTCAGCACGCGCTGGATGTGTTCCCACTGCAAGCGGTCCACGGACATCGGGTTTTCCGGCACCAGGCTGTCGAGGTCGGCGTGCTCGGACAGCAGCGCGGCCAATACGTCGTCGGCGTCGGCCGGTTTGCACAGGTAGTTGCAGGCGCCACGCTTGATGGCTTCGACGGCGGTGGCAATACTCGAATAACCGGTGAGGATTACCACGCGCATTTCCGGGTCCATTTCCAGCAACTTGGGCAGCAGCACCAGGCCCGAGTCGCCGTCCATTTTCAGGTCCAGCGCGGCGTAGTCCGGCAGGTCAGCCTGAGCCAGCGCGAGGCCTTCTTCGGCGGAACCGGCCGTGCTCACACGGAAACCACGGCGAGCCATGGCGCGGGCCATCACGCGGGTAAAGGTCGCGTCGTCATCGACCAGCAGCAAATGCGGCAGTTCTTCGCCTTCGACTTGGATTTCGTCACTCATGTTCGTCTCCTCGGGCGCCGTGAGGCAGGCGCAGCTCGGTGAGCGTGCCGCCTTCTTCATGACTGTAGAGTTTCACTGAGCCGCCGGCGCGTGTCACGCTGGCCTTGCTCAAAAACAGGCCCAGGCCGAAGCCTTTGCCCTTGGTGGTAAAAAACGGCTTGCCGATCTGCTCGGCAATGGCCAGCGGCACACCGGCACCGTGGTCGCGGATGCTGATGGTCAAATCTTCGGCATTCCAGTCCAGGGTCACTTGCAGCCCTTCGGGACAGGCATCCGCTGCGTTGTTCAGCAAATTTAGCAACGCCTGGGTCAGGTCCGGCGGCGGTGCCATGCGCGGCACCGTGCCCTGGCCGAGGCGCTGGAAGCGGTAACTGGCTTCCGGGCGCATCAAGTGCCAGCGATTGAGCGCTTCGTCGAGCCAGTCGGTGACGTCCTGCATCTCCACCGCCAACCGGCGATTGGCCTCGGCGGCGCGCACCAGTTGCTGCAACGTCTCTTTGCACAGCTTGACCTGATCCTGCAGCACGCTCAGGTCGTCCTGCAACATCGGGTCGTGATGGTCCTGACGCATCTCCTTGAGCAGCACGCTCATGGTTGCCAGCGGCGTGCCCAGTTCATGGGCGGCGCCTGCTGCTTGCGTGGCCACGGCCAGCAATTGCTGATCGCGCAGGCCTTCTTCGCGGCGGATGGCGCGCAACTCTTCCTGACGGCGCAGCTCTTCAGCCATGCGCGCGGCGAAGAAAGTGATCACCGCCGCCGCGAGGGCGAAGCTCAACCACATCCCGTACACCTGCAGGTTTTCTCGGGCGATCGGGAAGGTTTGCAGCGGATAGAAGCGCGCCAGCAGCAAGGTGTACATCGTCAGCGCGATGCCCGACAGGATCACCGAGTATCGCCACGGCAATGTCACGGCGGCGATGGTCAGCGGCACCAGGTAATAAGAGACGAAGGGGTTGGTCGAACCGCCGGAGAAATACAGCAAGGCACTGTGTATAAACAGATCACAGGCCAGTTGCACGGCGTATTCAAGCTCGGTGACCGGCCACGAAGTGCGCAGGCGAATTGCCGTAAATGCGCACAGCAGCATCGAACAACCGAGGGTCGCGGCCAGTTGGAACCAGGGCAGCGGCAGCAATTCGAGCCAATACGCCAGGCCCACGGAACCGGCTTGGGCGGCCAGCACCAAAGTACGGATGAACGTCAGCCGCCAAAGGTTCTGGCGAGTGGCGGAAGTGATTTGAACGGGGGCGAGCATGAGCTCTCCTGATGAGCGCTCCAGGCGGATCGCAGGGAGTATAACCAAGCGGCGCCTTCAGAAGCGAAAGTGCGGCAAACGACCACATGCCAAGGAAGGTTTGCTGCGCCTATGTGGCCGCCATCGCGGGCAAGCCTTGCTCCTACAGACCCGTGTCGTGCATCAATCCTTTGACCGAATCAGAACTGTAGGAGCAAGGCTTGCCCGCGATTGGCTGCGAAGCAGCCACCTTCAATCGATCTGTATAGAAGTTGTAACTGTGCGAACCGGATCATTAAAGCTAGAGTCTGATGGTTTCACGCAGGCTCGGACAAAAACCTGCGCACCACCTTAGGAGCTTTCATGCACACATTCCGCCGCAGCGCCGCCCTTCTCGCCCTGAGCGTTGGCACCGTCGCCAGCCTTCCGGCCCTGGCTGCCGACGAGCTTCATTACAACCAGATTTCCCTGCGCGCCGAAGTCAGCCAGGAAGTGGCTCGCGACCTGATGATCGTGACCCTGTACACCGAAGAGCAAAACACCGACCCGGCCAAACTCGCCGCCGACGTCAGCACCACCATGAACAAGGCGCTGGCCCAGGCCAAGCAAGTCAAGGACATCACCCTGCGCCAGGGCAGCCGCAACAGCTACCCGATCTACGACGCCAAGGGCCAGAAAATCACTGGCTGGCGTGAACGCGCCGAGTTGCGCCTGGAAAGCACCGATTTCGCCGCACTGTCGAAGCTGACCGGCGAACTGCTCACCGACCTGAAGATGGGCGGCATGGACTTCGCCATTGCCACGCCAACCCGCAAGGCCAGTGAAGACACCCTGCTCAAGGATGCCGTGACCGCCTTCAAGGCCCGCGCACAATTGGCGACCGACGCACTGGGTGGCAAAGGCTACAAAATCGTCAATCTGAACTTCAACAGCAACGGCTACCCGCAGCCCTACATGCGCGCGCCGATGATGATGAAAGCTGCGAGCATGGACGGTGCTGCCCCGGTGACCCCGGAAGTGGAAGCCGGTACCAGCCAGGTCAGCATGACGGCTGACGGTTCGATTGAAGTGCTGATGCCTTAATCGGTAACCCGCAGGCGAAAAAAGGCGATCACTCCGGTGGTCGCCTTTTTTTTTGCAAACTACGTCTATGCTGATTCTGGAAACGGACAGGAATACCCCTGAAAAACGACATCAGTTGCACTTGGTACAACTGCCGACCTTCGACCAAAACGAGTGCAACAATAACCACTCCCATTTAACCCCTACCCACCCCCACAGGACGGGGTATAAATAGGTAACACCCCGCCCCACGCGCGAGCAGACCGACGCTTTAACGCACCATAAAAGTGCGACTATTGCACTGCAAAAACGCCGCGCAAACGGTCAAATGCGTCAAAAATTATACATATGCGACATTAAGGTACGTTCGTGCCACCGTTTAAGACCTGTAGTCGCTCAAGATCTTGCATTGGGTATGCCCCCTGCATAAGTATCCGCAGGCACGACTCACGAGGTCGTCCTCAAAATTAAAAAATGACAACAAATCATGAGGCCACCATGCTTAAACAAGCGGTCATTCCGTTTTTAGTCGGCGCTAGCTTGTTAGCCGCCGCACCGTTCGCTCAAGCTGCGACCAATCTGGTGTTCTGCTCCGAAGGGAGCCCGGCCGGTTTCGATCCAGGTCAATACACCACCGGAACCGACTTCGACGCCTCTGCAGAAACCATGTTCAACCGCCTGACTCAGTTCGAGCGCGGCGGCACCGCCGTTATTCCTGGCCTGGCGACCAGCTGGGACGTCTCCGATGACGGCCTGACGTACACCTTCCACCTGCGTGACGGTGTCAAGTTCCACACCACCCCGTACTTCAAGCCGACTCGTGATTTCAACGCCGACGACGTGCTGTTCACCTTTAATCGCATGATTAACAAGGATGACCCGTTCCGCAAAGCGTACCCGACCGAATTCCCGTACTTCACCGACATGGGGATGGACACCAACATCACCAAGATCGATAAAGTCGACGACAAGACCGTCAAGTTCACTCTGAAAGAAGTTGATGCCGCGTTCATCCAGAACATGGCCATGAGCTTCGCCTCCGTCCAGTCCGCCGAGTACGCTGCCCAGCTGCTCAAGGAAGGCAAGGCTGCCGACATCAACCAGAAGCCGATCGGCACTGGTCCGTTCGTGTTCAAGAGCTACCAGAAAGACTCCAACATCCGCTACACCGGGAACAAGGACTACTGGAAGCCTGATGACGTGAAGATCGACAACCTGATCTTCGCCATCACCACCGACCCGTCGGTACGTATCCAGAAGCTGAAAAAGGGCGAGTGCCAGATCACTCTGTTCCCTCGCCCGGCCGACCTGAAGGCGCTGCGCGAAGACAAGGCCCTGAAGCTGCCTGACCAGGCCGGCTTCAACCTGGGTTACATCGCCTACAACGTGATGCCGCAGCTCAAGGGTCAAACCGTTCCAAACCCGCTGGCCGATCTGAAAGTGCGTCAAGCGCTGGATATGGCGGTCAACAAGCCACAGATCATCGAATCGGTCTATCAGGGCGCAGGCCAACTGGCTGTCAACGCCATGCCGCCGACCCAATGGTCCTACGACACCACGATCAAGGACGCCAAATACGATCCTGAAAAAGCCAAGGCGCTACTCAAGGAAGCTGGCGTCAAAGAGGGTACCGAAATCGTTCTGTGGGCGATGCCGGTACAACGTCCGTACAACCCGAACGCCAAGCTGATGGCTGAGATGCTGCAGTCCGACTGGAAGAAGATCGGCCTGAACGTCAAAATCCAGAGCTACGAATGGGGCGAGTACATCAAACGCGCCAAAGGCGGCGAACAGCAAGCAATGCTGATTGGCTGGAGCGGCGACAATGGTGATCCGGACAACTGGCTGAACGTGCTGTTCGGTTGCGACTCGCTGAGCGGCAACAACTTCTCCAAATGGTGCGATCCGAAGTTTGATGGCATCGTCAAGGAAGCCAAGCGTACCTCTGACCAGGCCAAGCGCACCGAACTGTACAAGCAGGCGCAACACGTCCTCAAAGACGCTGCTCCATACACACCTATCGCTCACTCGACGGTGTTCCAACCCATGCGTGCCGAAGTGCAGGACTTCAAGATCAGCCCGTTTGGCTTGAACTCCTTCTACGGCGTCAGCGTCAGCAAATAAGATCGGGTAACGGCGACGTCCTGGACGTCGCCGTTACTTTATCGACCGAGAAAGCAGGAATTCGCCTACATCCAAATCGTCTGCTGACTACAGCAGTCCGTTAGGACGTGTCGTCTTTTCCTACGAGTCTGTAAGGCTCTTCGCATGTACTGCCGGACCCACGGATTATACCGTCGGGATCCGACCAGCTCATGCGTGGGCTATCGGTTTTGCTGCACGTCATGGCTTGAAGCCAATGAGGCCTCCACGTCCCCGAGCGGGACGAAGGCCCATTGCCAAAACACTGAACAAGAGAGAGCGTCATGCGCCATACCTTGGTTTTATCCGCATTGCTGGGCACCGGCCTGTTGGCCGCCACCTCCATGAGCCAGGCCGCCAATAACAGCCTGGTGTTCTGCTCGGAAGGCAGCCCCGCCGGTTTCGACACGGCGCAGTACACGACCGCGACCGACAACGACGCCGCCGAACCGCTGTACAACCGACTGGCAGAGTTTGAAAAAGGCGCGACCAATGTCGTACCGGGTCTGGCCACGAGTTGGGATATTTCCGAAGACGGCCTCAAGTACACCTTTCACCTGCGCCCGGGCGTGAAGTTTCATACAACCAAGTACTTCACTCCGACCCGCGACTTCAATGCCGATGACGTGTTGTTCACGTTCAACCGCATGCTCGATCCGCAACAACCTTTCCGTAAGGCCTACCCGACGGAGTTCCCCTACTTCAACGGCATGAGCCTGAACAAGAACATCGCCAAGGTCGAAAAGACCGGGCCGCTGACCGTGGTCATGACGCTTAACAGCGTGGACGCCGCGTTCATCCAGAACATCGCCATGAGCTTCGCCGCGATCCTCTCCGCCGAGTACGCCGACAAGCTGCTGGCCGAAGGCAAGCCGAGTGACATCAACCAGAAGCCGATCGGCACCGGGCCGTTCGTGTTCAAGAGCTACCAGAAAGACTCGAACATCCGGTACACCGGCAACAAGCACTACTGGGACCCGAGCCGCGTGAAGCTCGACAACCTGATTTTCGCCATCAACACCGACGCTTCGGTGCGGGTGCAGAAACTCAAAGCCGACGAGTGCCAGATCACCCTGCACCCGCGCCCGGCCGATGTCACCGCGCTGAAGAACGACCCAAAACTGCAACTGATCGAGAAGCCCGGTTTCAACCTCGGCTACATCGCCTACAACGTGCGCCACAAGCCGTTCGACCAGCTTGAAGTGCGCCAGGCGCTGGACATGGCGGTGAACAAGCAAGGCATTCTCAACGCCGTTTACCAGGGCGCGGGGCAACTGGCGGTCAACGCCATGCCACCGACCCAATGGTCCTACGACGAGACCATCAAGGACGCCGCCTACAACCCGGAAAAAGCCAAGGAACTGCTCAAGGCTGCCGGCGTGAAAGAAGGCACCGAAATCACCCTGTGGGCCATGCCCGTACAGCGCCCGTACAACCCCAACGCCAAGTTGATGGCCGAGATGCTCCAGGCTGACTGGGCGAAGATCGGTCTGAAGGTCAAGATCGTCAGCTACGAATGGGGCGAGTACATCAAGCGCACCAAGAACGGCGAGCACGACATCAGCCTGATCGGCTGGACCGGTGACAACGGTGACCCGGACAACTGGCTTGGCACGCTGTACAGCTGCGACGCCATTGGCGGCAACAACTACTCCATGTGGTGTGATCCGGCTTACGACAAGCTGATCAAGCAGGCCAAAGTCGTGACCGACCGCGACCAGCGCACCCTGCTCTACAAACAGGCGCAGCAGTACCTCAAACAGCAGGTGCCGATCACGCCGGTCGCCCACTCGACGGTCAACCAGCCGTTGAGCGCCAAAATCGAAGGGTTCAAAGTCAGCCCGTTCGGTCGCAACGTGTTCTCGGGTGTCAGCATCGAAAAATAAAACCGTGTAGCTAAAACGCTGGGGGCGCATTGCGTCCTCACGCAAGCGTATTGCCGTAATTCGCCCACAAGGCTTACAGCAAACGTTTGCGATGCGTGAAATGAGTTCTAAACCAAAAGCCGGACACCAAAAAAGACCGGCATAAAAAAAAGAAAGTAAGGAGCTTTACCCATGAAACTGAGCAGCACCGCGATACTGGCGTTGGCCATCAGCAGCGTAACCGCCACGGCTTACGCTGAAACCCAGAGCCAGGCGTTCACCCCGGTTACCGTTAATGAAAAAAGCGCCCAAGCCGAAGCCACCGGCTTCCTCGAAGGCCAGTCGATCACCGGCACCACTCGCAACTGGTACGCCAACGAGCAATTCAAGCGTGGCGGCGTAGTGCGTTACAACAAAGACGGCGCATTGCAGACAACTGATCGTCGTATCAACTGGGTTCAAGGCACCATTATCAAGTACAACTCGGGCTTCACCGAGGGCACTGTCGGTGTCAGCACTGAAGTGGCGGCTTACAACGCCATCGCGCTGGACCGAGACCGTAAAGATCTGGCATCCGGCTTTGGCGGCGCACCTGGCGATCGTGAAAGGGCTGGCAACAACCGTACCCTGACCGAAGAAGGCGGCGACGCCGTTGGCCAGTGGAGCAAACTGGGCCTGGCCAACGTCAAGGCGCGTGTTTCCAACACCACCCTGACCGCCGGTCGTCAGAACTTCAGCAGCCCAATGGTCGACGTCATCGGTAACCGTGCGCTGCCTTCGAGCTTCCAGGGTGTGGCGATCCACAGCGAAGAGCTGAACAACCTGCAATTCGACTTGGCTACCTTCGACCGCAACTCTCCGCGTACCGAAGAAAGCCAGCGTAAATTCCGCACCGAATACGCCAACGGCATCGTTGAAACCGATCACGTCTACACCGGCGGCATCACCTACACCCCGTTCGCCAGCCTGACCACCAGCCTCTGGGCCACCCAGGCTGAAGACATCTGGAACCAGTACTACTTCGGCGCCACCCACGTACTGGGCGACAGCCAGGTACTGAGCCTGACCACCGGCCTGAACTACTACAAAACCCAAGAAGAAGGTAAGGCGCTGATCGGCGACATCGATAACGACACCTACTCCCTGTCGTTCGGCCTGACTCACCAGGCTCACAGCCTGACCTTCTCGTACCAGGAAGTGAACGGTAACGAGTACTTCGATTACCTGCACGAAACCAACGGCATCTACCTGGCCAACTCCCTGCTGTCGGACTTCAACGGCCCGAACGAGAAATCCTTCCAGGTGGCCTACGGTCTGAACATGGCCGAATACGGCGTGCCAGGCCTGAAGTTCAACATCTACCAGGCTCGCGGATGGGGCATTGACGGCACTCATTACACCGGCAACAAAGGTGTAGCGGACAAGGGCTACGACGGCATCCAGACGCAAGACGGCGAGCACCACTACGAATACGGCATCGGTGCTTCGTACGCCGTACAAAGCGGCCCGCTCAAGGCCACTACTCTGCGTGCGACCTACACCGCTCACCGCGCCAGCGAAAACCAGGCCGATGGCAGCCTCAACGAGTTCCGTCTCGTGACCACCATCCCGTTCAACATTCTGTAATGCATGTGCCGAGCGGCGAATTCCGTGAAGAATCGCCGTTCGGCTTTTGTCCTTTAACCGATTGCAGAGGGTTCTTGATGAAAATGCTTCCCCTACGTGCGGCCATCGCGGCCGCCTTGCTGAGTGTCGCGGTGGGCGTATCGGCCAAACCGCTGGTGGTTTGCACCGAAGCCAGTCCAGAAGGCTTCGACATGGTCCAGTACACGACTGCAGTCACAGCCGATGCGGTGGCCGAAACCATCTTCAATCGCCTGGCGGACTTCAAGCCCGGCACCACGGACGTGATTCCGGCACTGGCCGAATCCTGGGACATCAGCGAAGACGGCCTGAGCTACACGTTCCACCTGCGTAAAGGCGTCAAGTTTCACACCACCGAATACTTCAAGCCGACCCGCGACATGAATGCCGACGACGTGGTCTGGAGCTTCCAGCGTCAGCTGGACCCGAATCATCCGTGGCACAAACTGTCGAGCGTGGGCTTCCCGTACTTTGAAAGCATGGGCTTCAAAGAGCTGCTCAAGAGCGTCGAGAAAGTCGACGACAACACGGTCAAGTTCACCCTGACCCGTCGTGAAGCGCCGTTCCTGGCGGATATCGCCATGGCCTTCTCGTCGATCTACTCCGCCGAGTACGCCGATCAGTTGCTCAAGGCCAACAAGGCCGGCGACCTGAACAACAAGCCGGTCGGCACCGGCCCGTTCGTCTTCCAGCGCTACAACAAGGACGCCCAGGTTCGCTTCAAGGCCAACCCGGACTACTTCCGTGGCAAGCCACCGGCCGAGGCGTTGATCCTGGCCATCGCCACCGACAACAACGTGCGCCTGCAGAAACTCAAGGCCAACGAGTGCCAGGTCGCGCTGTATCCGAAGCCGGACGACATCCCGAGCATCAAGAAAGACGACAAGCTGAAAGTCGATGAACTGAATGCGATGACCGTCTCGTACGTGGCCATGAACACCACGCACAAGTACATGAGCGACGTGCGGGTGCGCAAAGCCATCGACATCGCCTTCGACAAGGAAGCCTATGTCAACGCGCTGTTCGGCAAAGGCAACGCGACCGCGGCAGTCAACCCGTTCCCCGATACACTGCTGGGCTACAACCACGACCTGAAGAACCCGGTCCGTGACCTGGACAAGGCTCGCGCCCTGCTCAAGGAAGCCGGCGTACCGGAAGGCACCACCTTCACCCTGTTCACCCGCAACGGTGGCGGCCCGACCAACCCGAACCCGATGCTTGGCGCGCAGATGATGCAAGCCGACCTGGCCAAGGTCGGGATCAAGATCGACATTCGCGTGATGGAATGGGGCGAAATGCTCAAACGCGCGAAAAACGGTGAACACGACATGGTTTCCGCCGGATGGGCGGGCGACAACGGCGACCCGGATAACTTCCTGACGCCTATGCTCAGTTGCGAAGCGGCCAAGAACGGCGAAAACTATGCACGCTGGTGCAATGACAAATTCCAGGCCCTGATCGATCAGGCCCGCGAAAAAACCGACCCGGCCGAGCGTGCAGCACTGTACGAACAGGCCCAGGTTATTTTTAACCAGGACCAGCCATGGATCAGCATGGCACACACTAGAATGTTCACCGCAATGCGTAACAACGTAGAGGGTTATCACATTAGCCCCCTCACCACGAATAACTTCGCCACCACCCAGGTGAAGTAAATAAGAAAACTCCCGGCGTGCCTGACCCAGGCATGCCGGGCACGCCTAACCGGCTGATGAGGTACAACACACGATGTTTAGTTTTATTGCCCGCCGACTGGGGTTACTGATCCCCACGTTCTTCGGCATCACCCTGCTGACTTTCGCGTTGATTCGCATGATCCCTGGCGACCCCGTGGAAGTCATGATGGGAGAACGTAGGGTCGATCCCGAAATGCACGCTCAGGCAATGGAACGCCTAGGTCTGAACAAACCCCTGTATGCCCAGTACCTGGATTACATCGGCAAACTGGCCCACGGCGATCTCGGGGAATCCCTGCGTACCCGTGAAAGTGTATGGACCGAGTTCACCTCCCTCTTCCCCGCGACCCTGGAACTGTCCATGGCCGCGCTGTTGTTCGCCGGTATCCTGGGCCTTCTGGCCGGGGTGATCGCGGCACTCAAGCGAGGATCCCTGTTCGACCACGGGGTGATGGGCATCTCCCTCGCGGGATACTCGATGCCGATCTTCTGGTGGGGCCTGATCCTGATCATGTTCTTCTCGGTGTCCCTGGGCTGGACCCCGGTGTCCGGGCGGATCGACCTGCTCTACGACATCGAGCCGCGCACCGGCTTCATGCTGATCGATACGTTGCTGGCCGATGATGTCGGCGCGTTCTTCGATGCCCTGCATCACCTGATCCTGCCGGCCATCGTGCTCGGCACCATCCCGCTGGCGGTGATCGCGCGGATGACCCGTTCGTCGATGCTCGAAGTGCTGCGTGAAGACTACATCCGTACCGCCCGCGCCAAAGGCCTGTCGCCGTCGCGCGTGGTGTTCGTGCACGGTCTGCGTAACGCGCTGATTCCGGTACTGACGGTGGTCGGTCTGCAAGTCGGCACCCTGCTGGCCGGTGCGGTCCTGACCGAAACCATCTTCTCCTGGCCGGGCATCGGCAAATGGCTGATCGAAGCCATTGGCGCCCGGGACTACCCAGTCGTACAAAACGGCATCCTGTTAATCGCCTGCCTGGTGATTCTGGTCAACTTCGTAGTGGACATCCTCTACGGCTTTGCCAACCCACGCATCCGTCATCAGCGCTGAGGTCAATAACCATGAGCACTCCAACATCCTCAGTAGCCACCGCCGCCTCCGCCGTGGATCAAAGTCTGCTGTACCCGTCGCCGTACAAAGAATTCTGGCAAGCGTTCTCCAAGAACAAAGGCGCCGTTGCCGGCCTGATGTTCATGCTGCTGGTGATTTTCTGCGCCATCTTCGCCCCGTGGGTTGCCCCCCATGACCCGAGCGAGCAGTACCGTGATTTCCTGCTGACCCCGCCAGCCTGGCTGGAAGGTGGGCAGATCCAGTTCCTGCTCGGCACCGATGAACTGGGTCGCGACCTGCTGTCGCGCCTGATTCAGGGTTCGCGCCTGTCGCTGCTGATCGGCTTGTCGTCGGTGGTGATGTCGCTGATTCCGGGGATCCTGCTGGGTCTGTTCGCCGGTTTCTTCCCGAAAGCGGTCGGCCCGACCATCATGCGTCTGATGGACATCATGCTGGCCCTGCCGTCGCTGCTGCTGGCCGTGGCGATCGTCGCCATCCTTGGCCCTGGCCTGATCAACACCGTGATCGCGATCGCTGTGGTGTCCCTGCCGTCCTACGTTCGTCTGACCCGCGCTGCGGTGATGGGCGAGCTGAACCGCGACTACGTGACCGCCGCGCGCCTGGCCGGTGCCGGTCTGCCACGTCTGATGTTCGTGACTGTGCTGCCTAACTGCATGGCACCACTGATCGTTCAGGCAACCCTGAGCTTCTCCTCGGCGATTCTCGATGCCGCCGCTCTGGGCTTCCTCGGTCTTGGCGTACAACCGCCAACCCCTGAGTGGGGCACCATGCTGGCCTCGGCCCGCGACTATATCGAACGCGCCTGGTGGGTGGTCAGTCTGCCTGGTTTGACCATTTTGCTCAGCGTGCTGGCAATCAACTTGATGGGTGACGGCCTGCGCGACGCGCTGGACCCGAAACTCAAGAACGCCGCCTGAGGAGATTCCAATGTCACTGTTAGAAATCAAGAATCTCAACGTTCGCTTCGGCGACAAGAACGCTACGCCCGTGGTCGATGGCCTCGACCTGAAAGTCGACAAAGGCGAAGTGTTGGCGATCGTTGGCGAGTCGGGTTCGGGTAAATCCGTGACCATGATGGCGCTGATGGGCCTGATCGAGCATCCCGGCATCGTTACCGCTGACTCGCTCAGCTTCGACGGCAAGGACATGCTCAAGCTGAGCAACCGTCAGCGTCGGCAAATCGTCGGCAAAGACCTGTCGATGGTCTTCCAGGACCCGATGACCGCACTGAACCCGAGCTACACCGTCGGTTTCCAGATCGAAGAAGTGCTGCGCCTGCACCTGAAAATGTCCGGCAAGGCAGCGCGCAAGCGTGCCATCGAACTGCTGGAAAAAGTTGAGATCCCGGGCGCGGCCAGCCGCATGGACGCCTACCCGCATCAACTGTCCGGTGGCATGAGCCAGCGCGTTGCGATCGCCATGGCTATTGCCGGCGAGCCGAAACTGCTGATCGCCGACGAACCGACCACGGCTCTCGACGTAACGATCCAGGCGCAGATCATGGACCTGCTGCTGGCGTTGCAGAAAGAGCAGAACATGGGCCTGGTGCTGATCACCCACGACCTCGCCGTCGTGGCTGAAACCGCCCAGCGCGTGTGCGTGATGTACGCCGGTCAAGCCGTCGAAGTCGGTCAAGTGCCACAGTTGTTCGACATCCCGGCGCACCCGTACAGCGAAGCATTGCTCAAGGCGATTCCGGAACACAGCCAGGGTGCCGCGCGCCTGTCGACCCTGCCGGGTATCGTGCCCGGTCGCTACGACCGTCCGCAGGGTTGCCTGCTGTCGCCGCGCTGCCCGTACGTGCAGGACAACTGCCGCTCGCAGCGTCCGGCCCTCGACCCGAAAAGCAACAGCCTCGCCCGCTGCTTCTACCCGCTGAACCAGGAGGTGGCGTAATGGCCGTCGTACTTACCGCCCGCGACCTGACCCGTCACTACGAAGTGTCCCGTGGCATGTTCAAGGGTCACGCCACCGTACGCGCCCTCAACGGTGTGTCGTTTGAACTGGAAGCCGGCAAGACCCTCGCTGTCGTAGGCGAGTCGGGTTGTGGCAAGTCCACCCTGGCCCGCGCCCTGACCCTGATCGAAGAGCCGTCTTCGGGCTCCTTGAAAATCGCCGGCCAGGAAGTCGCCGGCGCCGACAAGGCCCAGCGCAAGCAATTGCGCAAAGACGTGCAGATGGTGTTCCAGAGCCCTTACGCTTCGTTGAACCCACGGCAGAAAGTCGGCGACCAGCTGGCTGAGCCGCTGCTGATCAACACCAACCTGTCGGCCTCCGACCGTCGCGAGAAAGTTCAGGCGATGATGAAGCAAGTGGGCTTGCGTCCTGAGCACTACCAGCGTTATCCGCACATGTTCTCCGGCGGTCAGCGCCAGCGGATTGCCCTGGCCCGAGCGATGATGCTCCAGCCTAAAGTGCTGGTCGCGGATGAGCCGACCTCGGCGCTGGACGTATCGATCCAGGCACAGGTGCTGAACCTGTTCATGGATCTGCAGCAAGAGTTCAACACCGCCTACGTGTTCATCTCCCACAACCTGGCGGTGGTGCAACACGTTGCCGATGACGTGATGGTGATGTACCTCGGTCGCCCGGTGGAAATGGGGCCGAAGAACGACATCTACGAGCGCCCTCTGCACCCTTACACCCAGGCACTGTTGTCGGCCACACCGACGATTCACCCGGACCCGAACAAACCGAAAATCAAGATCGTCGGGGAGTTGCCCAACCCGCTGAACCCGCCACCCGGCTGCGCGTTCCACAAGCGCTGCCCGTACGCCACCGAGCGTTGCAGCACTGAAGAGCCGGCCCTGCGCCTGCTCGACAGTCGTCAGGTGGCTTGCCACTACGCCGAGCAGTTCGTACACGGCGCGGCGTAAAAACCGGGTTGACAGAACCCCTTCCATTTCAGGTGGAAGGGGTTTTATTTTGTCTGCGATTTACGTCTGGCTATCGCCTTCGTCGGAGTCATCGGAGTCCGGTTCGTCGGTAGTCGAGTCATCGTCGCCCTCAGCCCCACCTTGCCCTTTATCGCCCGGCTCAGATTCAGACTTGGCGATCATC
Source organism: Pseudomonas sp. NFX98 (assembly GCF_047784845.1). Taxonomy (NCBI): domain Bacteria; kingdom Pseudomonadati; phylum Pseudomonadota; class Gammaproteobacteria; order Pseudomonadales; family Pseudomonadaceae; genus Pseudomonas; species Pseudomonas sp. NFX98. Next base: position 197,834 of record NZ_JBLNNF010000007.1, read on the forward strand.
AGTTCGCCATGCGCGCCCTGCCCGCTCGAAGCCTGAGTCTCATGATCCTCACACTCGGCCCAGACCGCCGAGCTACCGAGGGTCAACATCACCAACACCTTCATCATCAATAAAATGCGGAGCAATCTGTTCATGGCCGAATCCATCCTTTCGAAAAGTGCCTGTCTGGCGCTGATTGAAATCTAGTTCCGATCAGCCCGGATCTCCAGATAGGACGCTAATGAACGGACGGAAATGCCGTCGATGTAGAGATTGGTTTTGAATAACAGTTATGCCGAAAAGATCAAAAGATCGCAGCCTTCGGCAGCTCCTGCATTGAAATGGACGACCTGTAGGAGCTGCCGAAGGCTGCGATCTTTTGATCTCCAACAAAAAACCCCGAGGCTTTCGCATCGGGGTTTTCGGTGTAGCCACTCAGCGCTTAATGATGCTCACGCGTCGCACGGAATTTCACGTCCGGCCAGCGTTCTTCCATCAGTGCCAGGTTGACCCGCGTAGGCGCGAGGTAGGTCAGGTGACCGCCGCCGTCCAGTGCCAGGTTTTCCACAGCCTTGTTGGAGAATTCCTCGAGCTTCTTCTTGTCGCTGCATTCGATCCAGCGGGCCGAGTAAACAGTGATCGGCTCGTAGGAGCACTCGACCTTGTATTCCTCTTTCAAACGGCTGGCGACCACATCGAACTGCAGCACACCGACGGCGCCGAGGATGATGTCGTTGCTGCGCTCCGGGAAGAACACCTGGGTCGCGCCTTCTTCGGCCAATTGCTGCAGGCCTTGGCGCAGTTGCTTGGATTTCAGCGGATCACGCAGACGCACGCGACGGAACAGTTCCGGGGCGAAGTGCGGGATGCCGGTGAAGCCCAGGACTTCGCCTTCGGTAAAGGTGTCGCCGATCTGAATGGTGCCGTGGTTGTGCAGGCCGATGATGTCGCCGGCAAACGCCTCTTCCAGTTGCTCACGCTCTGAGGAGAAGAACGTCAGCGCGTCGCCGATCCGTACGTCCTTGCCGGTGCGCACGTGGCGCATCTTCATGCCTTTTTCGTACTTGCCGGAGCAGATACGCATGAAGGCGATCCGGTCGCGGTGTTTCGGGTCCATGTTCGCCTGGATCTTGAAGATGAAGCCCGAGAACTTCTCTTCCACCGGCTCGACGGTGCGCTCGTTGGCCACGCGTGCCAGAGGACGCGGCGCCCAGTCGACAACAGCGTCGAGGACGTGGTCGACACCGAAGTTGCCCAGTGCAGTACCGAAGAATACCGGGGTCAGTTGGCCGTCGAGGAATTCCTGCTGGTTGAACTCGTGGCAAGCGCCCTGCACCAGCTCCAGCTGCTCGATGAAACGCTCGTACTCGTCACCCAGATGCGCACGGGCTTCATCGGAGTCGAGCTTCTCGATGATTTTGGTTTCGGTACGTTCGTGACCGTGACCGGCGGTGTAGACAATGATGTAGTCGTCGGCGAGGTGATAAACACCCTTGAAGTCGCGGTAGCAACCGATCGGCCAGGTGATCGGCGCAGCCTTGATCTTCAGGACCGCTTCGATTTCGTCGAGCAGTTCGATCGGGTCGCGAATGTCACGGTCGAGTTTGTTGATGAAGCTGACGATCGGCGTGTCACGCAGACGGCAGACGTCCATCAGGGCAATGGTCCGTGGCTCTACACCTTTACCGCCGTCTAGCACCATCAACGCCGAGTCCACCGCCGTCAGGGTGCGGTAGGTATCTTCGGAGAAGTCTTCGTGGCCCGGGGTGTCGAGCAGGTTGATCATGTGCTCGCGATACGGGAACTGCATGACCGACGTGGTAATGGAAATACCACGCTGCTTTTCCATTTCCATCCAGTCGGAGGTGGCATGGCGGTCGGACTTACGAGATTTCACCGTACCGGCAACCGCAATCGCCTTGCCCATCAGCAAGAGCTTCTCGGTGATGGTGGTCTTACCGGCATCGGGGTGGGAAATAATGGCGAAAGTGCGGCGTTTCGCGACTTCGGCGGCCTGTTTGGTCATGGGAAATCGCCTGGCAGGTGATTCAAAAAAAGGGCGCAGATTATAGCCCAACTTGAGTCAATAACCGAACCGTTGAGCACATTAGGGGTGGCCAAATGCTGCTTCAGATGGGAACCTTTTAAAGCACGGAGACGTCCACTCCCCCGTAACGACCACTCGCCGGGGGCCTGAAACACCTGCAATTCGGCCTGACGAGGCTGTGCTCATGGCTCGAAAAGCCGTGCGCCGACCCCTGTAGGAGCGAGCCTGCTCGCGATGGACGCCAACGATAACGCTGGGTATCTGAAGGTACGCGTTGTCTGGAGGCTTTTCGCGAGCAGGCTCGCTCCTACAGTGGAACGCGCTCGGCATGAGCTGCTTATCGCGATCATTTTTTCGGCAGCCAGGAATGGCGTTGCCACACGAGAAAGTGTTCGCCGACTGAAAAAAGGAGTCCGCCTGTGGCTATCCACTATGGCAAAGGGCTGATAGGAGGCGCGCTGGTATTCGCCCTTCTGGCCCTGCTGATCCACTGGATCGGCATCAACACGATCGAACACTACCGCGACGATTTGTTGTTTTACCTGCAAGCTCATCTGATTCTCGTCCTCGCTTCCATGCTGGCCGCCCTTGTCGTGGGCATTCCTGCCGGCATCCTCCTCAGCCGCCCGAACATGCTCGGCCGCGCCGAACGCTTCATGCAGTTCTTCAATATCGGCAACACCGTTCCGCCGCTCGCCGTTCTGGCCATCGCCCTCGGCATCCTCGGCATCGGCAGTGGCCCGGCCATCTTCGCCCTGTTCCTCGCCTCGTTGCTGCCCATCGTGCGCAACACCTACGAAGGCCTGAAAAACGTTCAGGGCTCACTCAAGGAAGCCGCCGTCGGCATCGGCATGACTCCGCGCCAGGTGCTGTGGAAAGTCGAGCTGCCCAACGCCGTGCCGATCATCATCGGTGGCGTACGCGTGGCGTTGGCGATCAACGTCGGGACGGCGCCGCTGGCGTTCCTGATCGGCGCCAATAGTCTTGGCAGCCTGATCTTCCCCGGCATTGCCCTGAACAATCAGCCGCAACTGCTGCTCGGCGCCGCGTGCACCGCGCTGCTGGCCTTGTTGCTCGATGGCCTGGTGACACTCGCCAGCCGTCTCTGGCTCGAACGCGGCTTGCGCCCGTCTTAAGCCTCGGCAAAGGAATCGTCATGAAAACATCAAGCTTTTTACTAGGCTGCGTTCTGCTGTTCGCAGGATTTGCCCAAGCTGCGGAAAAACCCGTCATCCGCATCGGCGCCCGCGTGTTCACCGAGCAAACCCTGCTGGCGGAAATCACCTCGCAGTACCTGCGAACCAAGGGTTACGAGGTGCAAGTAACCGGCGGACTGGGCAGTAACCTGGCCCGCAGCGCCCATGAAAGTGGCCAGTTGGACATGCTCTGGGAATACACCGGCGTGTCGCTGGTGGCCTACAACCATGTCACTGAAAAACTCGACAGCGAACAGTCCTACGCCCGAGTGAAAGAACTCGACGGCAAAAAAGGACTGGTCTGGCTGACGCCATCGAAATTCAGCAACACCTACGCCCTCGCCCTGCCGAAAAACGTCGCAGATGAGTACCCGCAAATCAACACCATCAGCGAGCTGAACACAGTGCTGCGCAAGGAAGCCAAGACCAACAATCTGGTGGCGCTGGACACCGAATTCGCCAACCGCTCGGACGGCCTCGACGGCATGGTGCAGCTCTACGACATGAACCTGAGCCGCAAAAACATCCGCCAGATGGACGCAGGTCTGGTCTACACCGCGTTGCGCAACGGCCAGGTGTTTGCCGGTCTGGTCTACACCACCGACGGTCGCCTCAACGCCTTCAAGCTGAAACTGCTGGAAGACGACAAGCACTACTTCCCCGACTACACCGCCGCACCGGTGGTGCGTCAGGCCTACCTCGACGCGCATCCGCAACTGGCCGAACAACTCAAGCCGCTGGCCGAACTGTTCGATGACAACACCATGCGCGAGCTGAATGCGCGGGTCGACGTCGAGCACCAAAGCCCCTCAGCCGTTGCCGCCGATTTCCTGCGCCAGCACCCGATCAATTAAGGAGGAAAAGTCATGGAATTTTTGAACGCCTTTTCCCATCTCGACTGGCCATTGGTCTTACACCTGACGTGGCAACACATCACCCTGGTCGGCATCGCCGTGACCCTGGCGATTCTGGTCGGTGTGCCGCTGGGCATTTTGATGACGCGCTTCCCGACTCTCGCCGGGCCTTTGCAGGCTAGCGCCACGGTGCTGCTGACCGTACCGTCGATTGCCCTGTTCGGCCTGCTGCTGCCGTTCTATTCGAAATTCGGTCAGGGCCTCGGCCCGATGCCGGCGATCACCGCCGTGTTCCTCTATTCACTGCTGCCAATCATGCGCAACACCTACCTGGCCCTGACCAGCGTCGAACCGGGCATCCGCGAGGCCGCGCGCGGCATCGGCATGACCTTCGGCCAGCGCCTGCGCATGGTCGAACTGCCCATCGCCGTGCCGGTGATCCTCGCCGGCGTGCGCACCGCCGTGGTGATGAACATCGGCGTGATGACCATCGCCGCCACCATCGGCGCCGGAGGCCTGGGCGTACTCATCCTCGCTTCCATCAGCCGCAGCGACATGTCGATGCTGATCGTCGGCGCCGTACTGGTCAGCCTCCTGGCCATCTTCGCCGACCTGCTTCTGCAATGGCTGCAACGTTCGCTGACTCCAAAAGGACTCCTGAAATGATCGAACTTCAAAACCTCAGCAAGACCTTCCAAAGCAACGGCAAAGACGTGAAAGCCGTGGACTCGGTGAGCCTGACCGTCAACGAAGGCGAAATCTGCGTGTTCCTCGGGCCATCGGGTTGCGGCAAAAGCACCACGCTGAAAATGATCAACCGCCTGATCAAACCGACGTCAGGCAAGATCCTGATCAATGGCGAAGACACCACTGGCCTCGACGAAGTGACCCTGCGCCGCAACATCGGCTACGTGATCCAGCAGATTGGTTTGTTCCCCAACATGACCATCGAAGAGAACATCGTTGTCGTGCCGAAACTGCTCGGCTGGGACAAACAGAAATGCCACGACCGCGCACGCGAATTGATGAGCATGATCAAGCTTGAGCCCAAACAATATTTGCATCGATATCCGCGAGAACTGTCCGGTGGACAGCAACAGCGGATCGGCGTGATCCGCGCACTGGCCGCCGATGCGCCGCTGTTGTTGATGGACGAGCCGTTCGGCGCGGTCGACCCGATCAACCGCGAGATGATCCAGAACGAGTTCTTCGAAATGCAGCGGGCGCTGAACAAGACCGTGATCATGGTCAGCCACGACATCGACGAGGCAATCAAGCTCGGCGACAAGATTGCGATCTTCCGCGCCGGCAAACTATTGCAGATTGATCATCCGGACACATTGCTCGCCCACCCAGCGGATGACTTTGTCAGCAACTTCGTCGGTCAGGACAGCACCCTCAAGCGCCTGCTGCTGGTGAAAGCCGAAGACGCAGCGGATAACGCACCGTCCGTCAGCCCGGAAACACCGGTGGCCGAAGCGCTGGAATTGATGGACGAGCATGACCGCCGCTACGTGGTGGTGACCTGCACCGAGAACAAAGCCCTGGGCTACGTAAGACGTCGCGACCTGCACCGTCAGACCGGCACCTGCGGCCAGTACCTGCGCGAGTTCAATGCCACCGCAGCGTATGACGAGCATTTGCGCATCCTGCTGTCGCGGATGTACGAGTTCAATCGCGCGTGGCTGCCGGTGTTGGATGCCGAGCGAGTATTTCTGGGTGAGGTGACGCAGGAGTCGATTGCGGCTTACTTGAGCTCAGGCCGTTCGCGAGGGATGAAGACCAACATCGTGTCGCCAGCCGAGGCGGTGGTCGCCTGACACCTCAAATCACCCGGTAAAATTGCAAAACCTGTAGGAGTGAGCCTGCTCGCGATAGCGCAATGTCAGTCGAAGAGGATATTGGCTGTGAAATTGTCATCGCGAGCAGGCTCACTCCTACAGGAACCGTACGTTTTTTGAGTGTTCGGCAGGCCGGAAAAAAATATCAACAGTGCCGCCGACAAAAGCTCTCCAAAATCACTCCCTGAATTAGCCAAATCTCCTCTCAGATCGTCTTCTCGCACTCAACGTCGCCGAAGTTGACGCCATCATACTTACTAGCGACTTGACGCACAAAAGCCGCGAACGTGCAGGTATTTTTAACACTTCGCAATTCGTCGGGAACATCCGACTGTCATCTGAGTCGGTTACAACGAGTGATGAACATAACGCACGTCAGAAGCGTGCAAAAACGCGACATTTTTTGTTGATCTCAAGCCCCTCACGCCCTAAAGTTCGCGCCGAACGTCCATGCTGGAAACGATCCATCCGGCTCAAGTACTGACGACGAGACAGCAAGGCCAAGGGAAAGCTGCACTTCCCATGGCCTTTTTGCTTTCGGCGACATGCCTTGGGAAGTAGGCGAACCAAAGTGGGGATACGGAGGACGTTCATTTGCACCCATTGATAATTTTAGTTTGCCAGTAGGAGTTCCCAGCATGTCGATCAACGTCGAAGACTATTTCGCGCGCGCCACTTTTGACAAAATGAAGGCGTTCGCCGACAAGCAAGAAACCCCGTTCGTGGTGATCGACACCGCGATGATCAGCCAGGCCTACGATGACCTGCGCGCCGGTTTCGAATTCGCCAAGGTTTATTACGCGGTCAAGGCCAACCCTGCCGTCGAGATCATCGACCTGTTGAAAGACAAGGGTTCGAGCTTCGACATCGCCTCGATCTACGAGCTGGACAAGGTCATGGACCGCGGCGTCAGCGCCGACCGAATCAGTTACGGCAACACTATCAAGAAATCCAAGGACATCCGTTACTTCTACGAGAAGGGCGTGCGCCTGTTCTCCACCGACTCCGAAGCCGACCTGCGCAACATCGCCAAGGCCGCTCCGGGCTCGAAAGTCTACGTGCGCATCCTGACCGAAGGCTCGACCACTGCCGACTGGCCTTTGTCGCGCAAATTCGGCTGCCAGACCGACATGGCCATGGACCTGCTGATCCTCGCCCGTGACCTGGGCCTGGTGCCTTACGGCATCTCGTTCCACGTTGGCTCGCAGCAGCGCGACATCAGCGTCTGGGACGCGGCAATCGCCAAGGTCAAAGTGATCTTCGAACGCCTGAAAGAAGAAGACGGCATCCACCTGAAGCTGATCAACATGGGTGGTGGCTTCCCGGCCAACTACATCACCCGCACCAACAGCCTGGAAACCTATGCTGAAGAAATCATCCGTTTCCTCAAGGAAGACTTCGGTGACGACCTGCCGGAAATCATCCTGGAACCGGGCCGTTCGCTGATCGCCAACGCCGGTATTCTGGTTAGCGAAGTGGTACTGGTCGCGCGTAAATCCCGCACCGCCGTTGAGCGTTGGGTGTACACGGATGTGGGCAAGTTCTCCGGCCTGATCGAAACCATGGACGAAGCCATCAAGTTCCCGATCTGGACCGAGAAAAAAGGCGAGATGGAAGAAGTCGTGATCGCCGGCCCAACCTGCGACAGCGCCGACATCATGTACGAAAACTACAAGTACGGCCTGCCGCTGAACCTGGCCATCGGTGATCGCCTGTACTGGCTGTCGACCGGCGCATACACCACCAGCTACAGCGCTGTAGAATTCAATGGCTTCCCGCCGCTGAAGTCGTTCTACGTGTAAGCGTTATTCGCTGAATGCAAAAAGCCCATGACTTGTCATGGGCTTTTTTGTGCCTGCTTATTCGTCCTTGTAGGAGCTGCCGCAGGCTGCGATCTTTTGATTTTGATTTCAGAAGCAAGATCAAAAGATCGCAGCCTGCGGCAGCTCCTACAGTTCAGCGCATCGTTTGGCGTAGTCGCCTGCCATCGCCTGAATACGTGGATCAGTTGCGCCCATAAGAGCCTGACTCGCCACCCGCAAGAAATTCAGATTGCCACCGGCCAGCGCCTTATGCAGCCAGCCCAATGCATCATCAATATTACCTTCGTCAGTCAGCACTGCCGCATAGCTGAACTGCCCACGAAAATCCCCGCCCTCGGCCGAACGCCGATACCAGTCACGGGCCGCCGCCCGATCAGCCGGACAGACTCGCCCTTCTTCCAGATATCGACCCAACAGATTCATTGATTTCGCATGGCCGAGTTCCGCAGCTCGGCGATACAAACTCAACGCCTGCAACAGATCCTCAACCACCCCGCGCCTGGTCGCCAGCAGGTTGGCGTAGTTGTACATCGCCCAATCCAGCCCGGCTTCGGCGGCGGTCCGATAGTGCCGCGCTGCAACTGTCGCATCGGCAATACAACCCCAGCCATGCTCATGACAACGGCCGAGCATGTTGCGCGCCATCAGGTGGCCTTGCCGGGCAGCAATGTCGAACCAGCGCAGCGCCAGCGTTTGATCCTGCGCGATCCCAAGCCCGTCCAGCAGAATCTGCCCAAGCAACGCCTGCGCCTCTGTTTCACCTTCACGGGCGGCGATCAGGATGGCCTGTGCTGCGCGGGCCGGACTTTCGTCGAGCATCGAGCGCAGGCGTTCGCCGTCGAGCACTTCCTCGCGGCGCAAGCGAAAGTCCGCCACTTACACCTCGACCCAACGGCGCAACAGGTTGTGATAGGTGCCGGTCAGGCGGATCAGCGACGGGTGATCGGGGACATCCTGCGTGAGTTGGCGGATCGCGCCGTCCATTTCAAACAGCAGGGCACGCTGGCTGTCTTCGCGCACCAGGCTTTGCGTCCAGAAGAAGGAGGCGTAACGCGTGCCACGGGTCACCGCGTTGACCTTGTGCAAGCTGGTGCCGGGATACAGCACCATATCGCCGGCAGGCAATTTCACGCGCTGGGTGCCAAAGGTGTCCTGGATTTCCAGTTCGCCGCCGTCGTAGTCCTCGGGCTCGCTGAAGAACAGCGTGGCCGACAGGTCGGTGCGCACCCGTTCGACGCTGCCCTTGGGCTGACGCACGGCGTTGTCGATGTGGAAGTCGAAACTGCCGCCGGCCGTGTAACAGTTCAGTAACGGAGGGAAGACTTTGTGCGGTAACGCCGCTGACATGAACTGCGGATTTTTCCACAACCGCTCCAGCATGGCCGCGCCGATTTCCTTGGCCAGCGGATGACCTTCCGGCAACTGCAAATTGTGCTTGGCCTTGGCCGACTGATAACCGGCCGTGATCTTGCCATCGGCCCAATCAGCTTGCTCCAGAGCCTCGCGAATGCGCCGCACTTCTTCTTTGTCGAACAAGCCGGGAATGTGCAGCAGCATGGGAAGGACGCCTGAGAACCAAGGGGTGCCAATGGTATTGATTCTTATTGCCCATGTAAAATCCGCTAGACGAACGAAACAGCAAAAACCGTAAGGCTAAATTGTAAAGAATGTAAATTAAGTGCGAATAGTAATGTTTCGCAATTGATACGAATACGTGTTTACCCTATATTCCGCGGCCTCAAATCCTTGGGGAGGGGAATCCGAAATGTCACGTCAGCAACCACAACTACCGGTCAGTTCACCACGTTTGCTCGCTTCTGCAATCGGCGTTGCAATCACTGCCGGCTCTGCGGGCCACATGGTATTCGCGACGGAAAAAACCGACGAAAAAGCGCCGAGCAATACCATTTCGCTGGGTGCCACCGCCATCACCGGCGAAGCCCAGGACGAGACCTCCTACAACGTCGAGAAAGCCTCCTCGCCCAAGTACACCGCACCGCTGGTCGACACCCCGCGTTCGATCACGGTCATCCCGCAACAAGTCCTCAAAGACACCGGCGCCCTGAACATGCAGGATGCGCTGCGCACTGTTCCAGGCATCACCTTCGGTGCCGGTGAAGGCGGCAACCCGCAGGGCGACCGCCCGTTCATTCGCGGCTTCGATGCTCAGGGCGACACCTACCTCGATGGCGTGCGCGACACCGGTTCGCAGAGCCGCGAGATCTTCGCCGTTGAATCGATCGAAGTCAGCAAAGGCCCGAACTCGGCCATCGGCGGCCGTGGTGCGGCCGGCGGCAGCATCAACCTGGTGAGCAAGAAAGCCCACCTGGGCAACTCGTTCGACGGTGGCTACACCTGGGGCTCCGACCAGACCCAGCGTTACACCATGGACGGCAACTACCAGTTCTCCGACACCGTCGCCGGCCGTCTGAACCTGATGAGCCACGAAAGCAACGTCGCCGGCCGCGACAGCGTCGATTACGACCGTTGGGGCGTCGCACCGTCGCTGGCCTTTGGCCTGGGCACCGACACCCGCGTCAACCTCGACTACTACCATCTGGAAAGCAACGACACCCCGGACTCGGGCATTCCTTACTCGATCCCGACCGCTGGCTCCGCTGCCCGTACAAAGTCCAACCCGGACAAGCCTCAGGACGGCGGCGACAGCAGCAACTTCTATGGTCTCGATGGCCGCGACTTCCGCAAGGGCCGCACCGATACCGCGACCATCGCCATCGAGCACGATCTGAGCGATGCGCTGACCGTCAAGAACACCCTGCGCCACGGCAACAGCATGCAGGACTACATCCTGACCCAGCCGGATGACAGCAAGGGCAACGTCAATAACGGCAGCGTCTGGCGCCGGGCCAACACCCGCGTCAGCAACACCGAGACCACGACTAACCAGACCGACCTGTTCGGTGATGTCTACATCGCCGGCTTCAAGAACAGCTTCGCCACCGGTGTCGAGTTGAGCCGCGAAGAAAGCCAAAAATCTTCGTACAACGTCAACACCGACACCACCCCGGGCTCGCCAGGCAACGCCAGCACCAACTGCAGCCCGGCATTGATCGGCGCACCAAGCGGCTACAACTGCACGTCGTTGTCCAACCCGACCCCGAGCGATCCGTGGAACGGTGCCATCTCGCGTAACTACGCCGGCACCGACACCACCGGCAAAACCTACGCGCTCTACGTGTTCGACACCCTGACGTTGTCCGAGCAGTGGCTGGTGAACATGGGCCTGCGTTACGACCATTTCGACACCGACTACAAAACCTACAACGCTGCCGGCACCACTACCTCCAAGGGCGATGATGTCAGCGAGTTCGTGACCGGTCAGTTCGGCGTGGTCTACAAGCCGGCGGAAAACGGCAGCATCTATGCGTCCTACGCCACGTCCGCCACACCACCGGGCGCTACCCTCGGCGAAGGCCAGGACGGCAACCCGCTGGGCGGCACCCCAGATCGCAACGGCAACTTGCTGAGCAGCGACATGGAGCCGGAAACCACCAAGAACTACGAAATCGGCACCAAGTGGGATCTTCTGAACAATCGCCTGTCGCTGACCGCCGATATCTTCCGCACCGAGAAAGAAAACGCTCGTGTGCAAACCAACACCACCACCTATGAAAACGTCGGTAAAACCCGCGTTCAAGGTTTCGAACTGTCGGCCACCGGCAAGCTCACCGACAAATGGCAGGTGTTCGCGGGTTACGCCTACATGGACAGCGAGCAAGTGGATGGCGGCGACTTGCCGGCAAACAAGGCCAACAATGGCAACGAACTGCCGAACACACCGAAGAACAGCGCCAGCCTGTGGACGACTTACCAGGTCACGCCGAAGCTGACCATCGGCGGCGGCGCGTTCTATGTCGACGACGTGTTCGGTAGCGCAGCCAACACCACCATGGTTGATTCCTACGTTCGCTACGATGCAATGGCCGCCTACAAGCTGACCAAGAACATCGACCTGCAACTGAACGTGCAGAACCTGACCGACGAAACCTACTACGACAAGGCGTTCTCGACTCACTTCGCCAACCAGGCGGCGGGCCGAACTGCTTTGCTGAGCACCAACTTCCACTTCTAATGGAAGTGTGAAGGCCAGGCCCTGTAGGAGCTGCCGCAGGCTGCGATCTTTTGATCTTCGGCGATTCAAATGCCATCAAAAATCAAGATCAAAAGATCGCAGCCTGCGGCAGCTCCTACATTAGTTCTGGCTAAGCCCCGTTCATCCAGGTGAGCGGGGCTTTTGTGTGTAAAAAAGAATGTTTCTCGACAACCCACGGCATCATAATGCGCGCCGTGATGATTATTTTTGAACGAACAAGGCGAGCGACGTGTTGAAGAAAACCCTGTTCCAGTTGCACTGGTTTTTTGGCATCAGCGCCGGACTGGTCCTGGCCCTGATGGGCATCACCGGGGCGATGGTGTCGTTTCAGGATGAGATCCTGTACACGTTGAATCCTTCCGTGTTGCAGGTGCAAAAACAGGTCGCCGGTGTACTGCCGCCCGCCGAACTGGTGGAAAAAATCGAAGCTGCCACGAGCCTGAAAGTCTCGATGCTCTCGGTGGACATCGACAGCGACATCGCCGCACGCGCCTTCTTCACTCCGCCTGCGGGTGAGCGTCGCGGCCCGATGCGCTTTTTCGACCCGTACACCGGCGAGCTGCTGGGCGACGCCAGCGGCCAGCAATTCTTCGGCCTGATGCTGCAACTGCATCGCTTCCTCGCCATGGGCGATACCGGTCGACAAATCACCGGCGCCTGCACCTTGATCCTGGTGTTTTTCTGCCTGTCCGGCCTCTACCTGCGCTGGCCGCGCCAGTGGAAAAACTGGCGCGCCTGGCTGACCCTCGACTGGAAGAAAAAAGGTCGCAGCTTCAACTGGGACCTGCACTCGGTTGCGGGCACCTGGTGCCTGGTGTTTTACCTCTTGTCGGCGTTGACCGGGTTGTACTGGTCCTACGAGTGGTACAGCAAGGGCCTGACCCAATTGCTCTCCGACTCGCCACAGAACGAACGCGTTCGCGCTCGCGGCCCTGCACCCAGTGGCCCGGCGCCGATCGCCGATTATTCAACGATGTGGAGCAGCATCTACAGCGCGGCAGGTCCTGGCCTGAGTTTCTACAACACCCGCATGCCACCGGTGGCTGGGCAACCGGCGACCGTTTTTTACCTGCTCAAAAATTCGCCCCACGACCGCGCGCTGAACCAGATCACCCTCGACCCGGTCACCGGCGTGATCAAGCGGCATGACCGCTACAGCGACAAGAGCTTCAAGGCGCAATTGCTGACCAGCATCTACGCGTTGCACACCGGCAGTTATTTTGGCATCGGCGGGCGGATCATCCTGACCATCACCGCGTTGACCATGCCGCTGTTCTTCATCACCGGATGGATGCTGTACCTGGATCGCCGACGCAAAAAACGCCAGATCAAGGACGCGCGCAAAGGCCTGGTTCAACCGGGCAGCGACGCCCCTGCATGGCTGATCGGCTTCGCCAGTCAGAGCGGCTTTGCCGAGCAACTGGCGTGGCAGACCGCCGGCCAATTGCAGGCTGCCGGCCTGCCGGTGAAAGTGCAGCCGCTGGCGAATGTCAGTGAGCAGGACCTGCGTGATTCAGACAACGCATTGTTCGTAGTCAGCACCTTCGGCGATGGCGAAGCGCCGGACAGCGCCCGTGGTTTTGAACGCAAGGTACTGGGCCGCAGCTTGAGCCTGGAAAGCCTGAACTATGCAGTACTCGGCCTCGGTGACCGCCAGTACCAACACTTCTGCGGTTTTGCCCGACGCCTGCACAACTGGCTCGGCGAACACGGCGGCAAGACCTTGTTCGCGCCGGTGGAAGTCGACAGCGGCGATCCTTACGCCCTGCGTCACTGGCAACAGCAACTCGGCCTGTTGACAGGCCAGGCGCCTGCCGATACATGGCAAGCGCCGAGCTACGACAACTGGACCCTGACCCGCCGCGAATTGCTCAACCCTGACAGCAGCGGTTCGCCGGTTTATCTGCTAGGCCTTACAGCGCCAACCACCAGCAGTTGGCTGGCCGGTGACCTGGTGGAAGTGCTGCCGCGCAACTGTCCGTGGGCGATCGAACATTTCCTCGATGGCCTCGGGATCGACGGTCGGGCCACGATTGAGCACGACGGTCTGACGCAACCGCTGGAGCAAGCCCTCGCCGGCCGCCAACTGCCGCAGAACCGCAGTCATCTGGTCGGCCTGCACGCACAAGCCCTGCTGGACGCCCTCGTGCCGTTGGCCATGCGCGAATACTCCATCGCCTCGATTGCCGCCGACGGCATTCTGGAATTGATCGTGCGCCAGGAGCTGCACCACGACGGCAGCTTGGGGGTTGGTTCCGGCTGGCTCACTGAACATGCGCCAGTGGGCGGCAACATCAGCCTGCGGGTGCGTCGTAACAGTGGTTTCCATCTGCCGAACGAACCGGTGCCGATGATCCTGCTCGGCAACGGCACCGGGCTGGCGGGGTTGCGCAGTTTGCTCAAGGCGCGGATTGCCGATGGTCAAACACATCAATGGCTGCTGTTCGGCGAGCGTAATCGCGAACACGATTACCTGTGCCGCGACGAGCTGGAAGAGTGGTTGATTTCCGGTGACTTGCAGCGTCTGGACCTGGCCTTCTCGCGGGATCAGGCTGAGAAGATCTACGTGCAGGATCGCCTGCGTGAATCGGCCGGCGAACTGAAAAAATGGCTGGCGGACGGTGCGGTGATCTATATCTGCGGCAGTTTGCAGGGTATGGCGTCCGGAGTTGATCAAGTGCTCAACGATGTATTGGGCACCGCCGAAGTGCAGCGCCTGATTGAACAGGGCCGCTATCGCCGCGACGTTTACTGATAACACCGCACCTCCCCTGTAGGAGCTGCCGAAGGCTGCGATCTTTTGATCTTGATCTAAAAAAATCAAAAGATCGCAGCCTTCGGCAGCTCCTACAGGGGCCGTCACACCGGCTGCAGTTTTTGCTCAAACACCGCCACCCCATCCAGATCCCGCAACACCACGCTCAATTCCCCGCTCTGCCCCTCGATATTCACTTCACCAAAAAACTGAAATCCGGCAAACGGTGACATGTTCTGCGCGGGCGGTGCTTTCTGGAACACCACTTCAGGGCCGAAGGTTTTATCCAGCGGATTCGGTCCATAGCTGCCGGCATTCAACGGTCCGGCGACGAACTCCCAAAACGGTTCGAAGTCCTGAAAGGCAGCGCGGTCCGGGTGGTAATGATGGGCCGCGCAGTAATGCACATCCGCCGTCAGCCAGACAAAATTGCGCACCTGTTGCGCCCGCAGGAAACCCAGCAATTCGGCGATTTCCAACTCGCGCCCCTGGGCCGGTCCCGGATCACCATTGGCCACCGTCTCCCAGCGCGCCACACCGGGGCTGACCTCGCCATCGGGCACGCCGAGGCCGATCGGCATGTCGGCGGCGATGACTTTCCATTGTGCGCTGGACGCTTTCAATGACGCCTTCAGCCAATCCAGCTGTTCACGTCCGAGGAAAGGTTTCGCGCCGCCGAGGTTGTCATCATTCGCTTCGCGATAGCTGCGCATATCGAGCACGAACACATCGAGCAACGGCCCGTAGCTGAGCTGGCGATAAATCCGCCCACCACCGTCAGCGATCTGCAATCGCATCGGCGCATATTCGAGCCAGGCCTGACGCGCGCGGTCCACCAGGCTGTGGATATCTTTGCTCTTGTAGCGCTCGTCCAGTTGCTTGCCCGGCGACCAGTTGTTCACCACTTCGTGGTCGTCCCACTGCCAAATCTGCGGCACTTCGGCGTTGAAGCGGCGGATGTTTTCGTCCATGAGGTTGTAGCGGTAATTGCCCCGGTAATCGTCGAGGGTTTCCGCGACTTTGCTCTTGGCTTCGGTGGTGATGTTGCGCCACACGCGGCCGCTTTCGGTGGTGAGCTGCGCAGGCACCGGGCCGTCGGCGTAGATGGTGTCGCCGCTGTGGATAAAGAAGTCCGGCAGGCGCAGGCGCATCGCTTCGTAGATGCGCATGCCGCCGATGTCCGGGTTGATGCCGAAGCCTTGGCCGACCGTGTCGCCGCTCCAGACGAAACGAATGTCGCGGCGGGTTTGCGGCACGCTTTGCAAGTGGCCGAACCACGGTTCGCTGGCGACGCCGCTTTGGGCGTCTTCAAATTGCACACGGTAGAAAATCGCCTGATCGGCGGGCAGCCCGGTCAGCTCGACCCGAGCGGTGAAGTCGGTACGGGCATCGGCCAGCGGCGAGACAAAACGTCGAGGGTTGGGAAACAGGCTGCGGGTGTCCCACTCCACCACCATCCGCGCCGGGCGGTCGCTGCGGCTCCAGATGATCGCCCGGTCACCGAGCAGGTCGCCGGACTGCACGCCGTCGGTGAGCTGTGGCCGATCCTTGACCGAAGCGATCACCGCCGGCGCCAGCCCCGGCAACAACAGCCCGGCGCCGACGGCTTGCATGAGACGGCGGCGACCGAGATTGAAATCGCTCATGGTGTTCTCCCTGAAAAAGGAAAAACTTAAGCACGCCTGGATGAATCGGTTGTGACAGAAAAGATCGCAGCCTCCGGCAGCTCCTACATCGGCCTTCTGTGAACCCAATCCTGTAGGAGCTGCCGCAGGCTGCGATCTTTTGATCTATGCCTTGGCCGGCTCCAGCGCCAACTCAACGGTTTCCGGCCGCTTCACCAACGCATACACCACCGCCGTCAGCAAACTCCCGGCAACAATCGCCAGTAAATACAGCAACGCATGGTTGATCGCATTCGGGATCATCAGCACAAACAACCCACCATGCGGCGCCATCAATTTGCAGCCGAAATACATCGACAACGCGCCAGTCAGCGCACCACCGGCAATGCTCGCCGGAATCACCCGCAACGGGTCTTTCGCCGCGAACGGAATAGCCCCTTCAGAGATGAAGCACAAGCCCAGCACCAGCGCCGCTTTACCTGCCTCGCGCTCAGTCTGGGCGAATTTGCGCCGGGCAATGAACGTGGCGATGCCGAGGCCAATCGGCGGCACCATACCGGCCGCCATGGTCGCGGCCATCGGCGCGTAACTCTGCGACGCCAGCAGCCCCACCGAGAATGCATAAGCGGCTTTGTTGATCGGTCCGCCGAGGTCGACGCACATCATGCCGCCCAGCAATACGCCGAGCAGAATCGCGTTGGTGGTGCCCATGCTGTCGAGGAAATGCGTGAGCCCGGCGAGCATCCCGGCCACCGGTTTGCCGACCACGTAAATCATCACCAGCCCAGTGAACAAACTCGCCAGCAACGGGATGATCAGAATCGGCTTCAGCGCTTCGAGGCTTTGCGGCAACCGCGCATAACGATTGATCGCCTGCGCCGCGTAACCGGCAATGAAACCGGCAATGATCCCGCCGATGAAACCGGCACCCAGGGTGCTCGCCAACAGACCACCGATCATCCCCGGCGCCAGGCCCGGGCGATCGGCAATCGAGTAGGCGATGTAGCCTGCCAGCAACGGCACCATCAGTTTGAACGCGGTGTCGCCGCCGATCTGCATCAGTGCGGCCGCCAGCGTGCCTTCTTCCTTGAACGCGGTGATGCCGAACACGAACGACAGGGCGATCATCAAACCGCCCGCCACCACCATCGGCAACATGAACGACACGCCGGTCAGCAAGTGTTTATAGACGCCGGTTTTCTCTTGTTTCGCCGGGCCCTTGGCGCCGGTCGATGCGCTTTCCTGCGTGCCTTCGGCGAGGGCTTTGTTCAGCGTCGCTTCGGCTTGCTTGAGCGCAATGCCGGTGCCGCAACGGTATATTTTCTTGCCGGCGAAGCGCTCGGTGGC
The DNA here is from genome assembly GCF_047784845.1 of Pseudomonas sp. NFX98. Classification (NCBI taxonomy): domain Bacteria; kingdom Pseudomonadati; phylum Pseudomonadota; class Gammaproteobacteria; order Pseudomonadales; family Pseudomonadaceae; genus Pseudomonas; species Pseudomonas sp. NFX98. The sequence continues at coordinate 215,415 of NZ_JBLNNF010000007.1, forward strand.
GACTTCGATGTCCGCTGCCAGCAACACCACATCGGCATCGGCGATCGCCTCTGCGCTCAAAGGATTTCGCGCGCCCACCGAGCCTTGGGTTTCCACCTGCAAGTCATAGCCCAAACGCTTGGCTGCTTGCTGCAAGGCTTCGGCGGCCATGAAGGTGTGCGCCACGCCGGTCGGGCAAGCGGTGACAGCCACCAGGCGCGGGGCGTTTTTGGTGACGGCAACAGGTTCTACGATAGCTTCAGGCGCGAGATAAACCTGAGCCTCTTCGGCGCCACGGCGCAGCACTGCTTCGACATCTTGCAGGGCCTGGGCCGGCGTGCTCTGGAACACGCGTTTGCCGACGAATCGGGACATGTCCACCGGCGCGCTGGTCACCAGCAACACCCACTCGGCCGCTGAAAGGGTGGCCGCCGACAATTGTTTTTCCGGATGCACGACATCGGTGACTTCGACACTGGTGCTCCAGCCCTGACGCTGAGCCGCTGCGTCAAGCAAACGGGCGCACAGCACACTGGTGACCATGCCGTTCGGGCAGGCAGTAACAATGGCTAACTTCATGACCAACCCTCTTATTGTTCTGTCAGGGGACGCACGCGCACACCCTGTTCGAGCGACGCCAGCTGCGCCGCATCGCCAATGCCGAAACCGATCTGGGTAACCGCCAGCGCGGCAATCGCCGTGGCGGTGCGCAGCGTCTGCTCAGGCGTATCGGCGCTGAGCAATCCGTGGAGCATGCCCGCCAGCAACGAGTCGCCCGCGCCCACCGTACTGGCGACACTGACCTTGGGCGGCGTGGCATGCAGCGCAGAACCAACGCTGAACCAGTTCACACCCTCGGCACCGTGGGAGATCACCACATGCTCGATTCCCTGAGCGTGCAAACGGCTCGCCGCTTCAGCTTGCGCCAGCACCGAAACCACCTCGCAGCCCAGCACTTCCGCCAGCTCTTCGGTGTTGGGTTTGATCAACCACGGACCGGCCTTGAGCGCAGCTGCCAACGCTTCGCCGCTGGTGTCGAGAGCGACCTTCAAACCGAGATTTTTCAATCGCAGAATCAGCGCCTGCAACCACTGCGGACTGACGCCTTGCGGCAAGCTGCCGGCGACGACAACAGCGTCATGCGACGGCGCTATCTGGTCGAGCCGATCCAGCAATGCCTGCTGCGCCGCTGCGCTGACCTGCGGCCCCGGACCGTTGAGGTCGGTGATGCGCCCGTCGCTTTCCGCCAGCTTGATATTGCTGCGGGTCTCGCCGGGAACACGGATGAACGCATCGACAAAACCACGTTTGGCGAACAGGGTTTCGAACGCTTGCAGGTTGTCTTCGCCGAGGAAACCGCTGACCGTCAGCTGATGCCCGAGGTCCGCCAATACCTGCGCCACATTCACGCCTTTGCCGGCGGCATGGGTGTGCATGGTGTCGCTACGGTTGACCTGACCGGGCTCCAGGCGCGACAACTCGACAGTGAGGTCGAGCGCCGGGTTGAGGGTCAGGGTAAGAATCCGGGCCATTACAGCGCCTCCACTAATGCGCGCACTTCGTTGGCGCTGCCCACGGCCAGCGCCTGTTGGGCAAGAATTTGAGACTGGGCGAGGCTGAGTTCGCGAATCCGCGCCTTGACCTCGGCGATGCTGCGACCACCGACACTGAGCTCATCCACACCTAACCCAACCAGCACCGGAACCGCCAGCGGATCGGCCGCCAGTTCACCGCAGACGCCAACCCATTTGCCGTTGGCATGGGCCGCGCGCACGGTGATGTCGATCAGTTGCAGCACCGCCGGGTGCAAGCCATCGGCCTGAGCAGAAAGCGTTGGATGACCACGGTCGATGGCCAGCGTGTATTGCGTCAGGTCGTTGGTGCCGACGCTGAAAAAGTCGACTTCCTTGGCCAGCACCGGCGCCAGCAATGCCGCCGACGGCACTTCGATCATGATCCCCAGTTGCAGATCCGCGACCGGGATTTCCAGACGCAAGCGTTCGGTCATGTCTCGCGCCTGTCGCCACTCATCGACGCTGCCAACCATGGGAAACATGATCCGCAGCGGACGGTTCTCGGCAGCGCGCAACAAGGCGCGCAACTGCGCTTCCATGATCTGCGGCCGTTGCAGGGTCAGGCGAATACCGCGCACGCCGAGGAACGGGTTTTCTTCCTTGGCAATCGGCCAATACGGCAGTGGTTTATCGCCGCCGACATCGAGGGTGCGCACCACCAGCGGTCGCCCGGCGAGGCCATCGAGGACGCGGCGATACTCGGCTTCCTGAGTCGCCTCGTCCGGCGCTTGCGGGTGGGCCATGAAAATCAGTTCAGTGCGCAACAGGCCAATGCCTTCGGCGCCCTGCTCCACCGCTGCGTGAACACCGGCGCTCTCACCGATGTTGGCGAACACTTCAACCGCATGACCATCGGTGGTCAGCGCCGGTTGATGGCGCTGTTCGGCGGCAGCCTTCAAACGTTGTTCGCGGGTATCGCGCTCTTCGGTGGCGCGCTGCAAGGTCGCCGTGTCGGCGTCCACATGCAAGCGACCGCGCTGACCATCAATCAACAACGGCGTGCCCGGCGCCAACAGCAACACCGCAGGCCCAGCGCCGACCAACGCCGGAATGCCGAGGGCACGGGCGACGATGGCGCTGTGGGCCGTGGCGCCGCCACGGGCGGTGAGAATGCCGGCCACGCGAGTCGGGTCAAGACGCGCCACATCCGACGGGCCGACTTCATCCATCACCAGAATGTACGGCTGATCCGGTTCGCTCGGGGTTTCGATTCCACAGAGTTGCGCCAGCACCCGTCGGCCGATATCACGTAAATCGGCGGCGCGTTCGGCGAGCAACGCGTCCTGCAATGATTCCTGCTGCTTGGCCGCCGCTTCGATCACCGACATCCACGCCGCTTCGGCGCTTTCACCCTGCTTGAGCCGAGTGTCGACTTCATCGGTCAATTCCGGGTCGTCGAGCATTTCCTGATGGGTGATGAAAATCTCGCGAATGGCCCTGGCCTTGCTGCGCTCTATCAAGCCTTGTATGTCGTTGCGCACCGATGCCAGCGCTTGCTTGAGGCGCTCGCGTTCAATCGCAGCGGACTCACCGCGCAGCGGGTATTCGATGGTTTGCAGGACTTGAATGTGCGCCGGGCCGATGGCGATTCCCGGTGCGGCAGCGATCGCTTGTACAAGACTGCCGGACGCCGGCGCCAACAGCACTTCAGCTATCTCGACGACTTCTTCACGCGGCAGACTCACCGGTGGCAGCGGCTCGACTTCTTCGCCCAGGCCTTCTTCGATAGCGGCCAACAGCACCGGCAAGGCGTCGGCGGCGATGCTTGGCTCGGCGATGATTTCCAGCACCTGACCGCGACGGGCACCGAGGCTGAGCAGTTTGCTCAAGCTCTTCACCGATACGGCGCTGTCCTGGCCATCGACGATGCGAATGCGGATCTCGCCTTCAAAACTTTTTGCCAGTTGCGCGAGGATTTTCGCCGGGCGCGCATGCAAACCGTGGGCGTTGGCCAGTGCAATGCGTGCGCTTGGCCAATCGGTTGGCAACTCACCGCCGAGCACTTCCAGCACTGCGCGACAACTGGTGGCGCGACCCAATTCATGACCGCGACCTTCGATCAGCAGCGCGCACAAGCGTTCGAGCAAGGCTTGATGGGCCTCGCCGAGGCTGGCCAGACAGAACAGTCCGTTCAGCGGCTGACCGAGATAGCGCAATGGTCTGTCCGGAGTGACGAAGGCCAGCCCCGGGCGCTTGACCGTTTGCTCGCTGTGCAGCCACCACAGGCCATCGCCCAGCGGCAACGCTTCGACCTGCTGCAACACGGCGGAGAAACCGTTGCTCACGCAGTCGGCGTGACGCAGCAATCGCGCGCCACGCCAGACCAGTTCTTCGAAATCTTCGGCGGCCACGCCCAAACCGATCATCTGCGCATCCAGCGCCAACTCTTGCGGCGCGCCTTGCAACAGTTTGAGCAAGGCTTCGGCCGTGCTGGCGCGACGCAACGCCTGGCCCAGATCGGTTTCGCCGAGGGCGCGAGTCAGCAGTTGCAGCAAGCGCAGGTGTTCATCGGATTTGGCCGCGATACCAATCGCCAGGTAGACGATCTGCCCGTCGCCCCAATCCACGCCTTCTGGAAACTGCATCAGGCGCACGCCGGTGGAAAACACCTGGTCGCGGGTTTCTGGCGTACCGTGGGGAATGGCAATACCTTGACCGAGAAAGGTCGAGCCCTGGGCTTCGCGCGCCTGCAAGCCGGCGAGGTAGCCCTCGGCGACCAGGCCGTCGACAACCAGATGCCGGGCCAGCAATTGCAACGCTGCGGACTTATCCATAGCCGACTGGCCCATGGATATCTGCTCTACAGTGAGCTCGAGCATGCCTTACTCCTTTTTGGCGCCTGTGGGCGCCAGGTATTGTTTTGAATGATTCAGCTTACGCGCTTGTCGCAGGACAATATTTGGCGGTTTCACGGCAGAACCGGCCAAAAGCGCTGATAACGTAGAAAATACGCTTGCTGAAACGTTTAATCTAGAATGATTGGCACGTTACTCGATAATCTCTCAGTCTTGAAGCCCAATTGTCGGATGCGTGGCGACGATGGTCGACTGCCTGAATCGGGTAGGATTGACGAAAATGTCGGGCATGCTCGAAAAAACAAGGAACTCGCGGGTTGAAACTCAGTGATATCGCCCAGTTGGCCGGTGTGTCCGTTACCACCGCCAGCTACGTCATCAACGGCAAGGCCGAACAACAACGCATCAGCAGCGCGACCGTCGAGCGCGTGCGCGCGGTGGTCGAACAACACGGCTTCACGCCGAACCCCCAGGCCGCCGGGCTGCGCAGTCGCCACACCCGCACCCTGGGTTTCATTTTGCCGGACCTGGAAAACCCCAGTTACGCGCGAATCGCCAAGTTGCTGGAGCAAGGCGCTCGGGCGCGCGGCTATCAGTTGCTGATCGCCAGTTCCGACGATGCGCCGGACAGCGAACGGCAATTGCTCAAACTGTTCCGCGCCCGGCGTTGTGATGCGCTGATCGTCGCCAGTTGCCTGCCGACGGGCGACGACAGCTATCGGCAATTGCAGGCCAAAGGCATTCCGATCATCGCCATCGACCGGGTCATGGAACCGGAACATTTCTGCTCGGTGATCAGCGACGATCGCGAAGCCAGCCTTCAACTGACTCGCAGTCTGCTCGATCCTTTGCCCAAGCAGATCGCCTTGATCGGCGCGCGTCCTGAACTGAGCATCAGTCAGGAACGGGCCGCCGGTTTCAAAGAGGCGCTGACCGGGTTCAATGGCGAAGTGCTGATCGAACACGGCGAATCCTTCAGCCGTGAATGCGGCAAACAGTTGATGGAAGAGTTACTGCAACGCGTAGGGCATTTGCCCGAAGCGCTCGTGACAACTTCCTACGTGTTGCTGCAAGGCGTGTTCGATGCCTTGCATGACTTCCCGCTCAAGACTCGCCCACTGCGCCTCGGCACATTCGGTGATACGCAATTGCTGGACTTCCTGCCATTGCCGGTCAACGCCATGGCCCAGCAGCATCAATTGATCGCCGACAAAGCGCTGGAGCTGGCTCTGGCGGCCATCGAGCAATCCGATTACCAACCCGGCGTACAGGCCATCGCGCGTACGTTCAAGCAGCGGATTCGTCAGGACTGAGCCATGGACCTGATCGACACTCACACCCACCTGGACTTTCCGGACTTCGACACGGATCGTCAGGCCCTGATGACCGAAAGCCGCGCGCTCGGCGTGCGGCAGATGGTGGTGCTGGGGGTTTATCAAGGTAATTGGCAGCGCGTGTGGGAGCTGGTGCAAAGCGATCCCGACCTGCATGCCGCGTTCGGCTTGCACCCGGTTTATCTGGACGATCATCGCCCCGAGCATTTGACGGAGCTCAGCGACTGGCTGACGCGGCTGGCCGGTCATCGGCAACTGTGCGCAGTGGGTGAAATCGGCCTGGACTACTTCATCGAAACCCTCGACCGCGAGCGCCAGCAAGCGCTGTTCGATGCGCAACTGCAACTGGCGGTGGACTTCAATCTTCCCGCGCTGATTCATGTACGACGCAGTCACGCCGCGGTGATCGCCACGCTCAAGCGCTTCAAGTTGAAACGTGCCGGGATCATCCACGCCTTTGCCGGTAGCCGTGAAGAAGCCCGGGAGTACATCAAGCTCGGCTTCAAACTGGGCCTGGGTGGTGCGGCGACCTGGCCGCAGGCACTGCGCATGCACCGCGTGCTCGCCGAGTTGCCGCTGGAATCGGTGGTGCTGGAAACCGACTCCCCGGACATGCCGCCCGCCATGTTCCCCGGCCAACGCAACAGCCCGGCGCACCTGCCGGCGATCTGCGCGGCGTTGGCTGAAATCATGCTCATCAGCCCAGAGCAATTAGCCGCCGCCAGTACTGCCAATGCCTGTGAATTGTTCGACTGGTAATCAGTCGGTGTGCGCCTTGGCGGCCTCGAGAATCAAGGTCATGTGCTGACGCTGGCGGGCAAACCGTACGGCGATGAAGTAGACAAAAATCGCCAGCAACGAAGCATTCAACTGCTCCACGACGCTGAGCAGTCCGACCCACTCCAACACCAGCGCCACCATCAACGCAGTGCACACCGTGACCAACAGGCTCGCCTTCAACATGGCCACCGAGTCCAGGGATTTGAAGCGCTTGATCTGTTTCGGATCATTCAACTGCAAGGCTTTCTGGCAGTGGGAACAGGTGAAGGGTTCATTGATTGCAATGGCATTGAGCTGCCAGGGTTTGAGTAACAGCGTGCGCTGGCAATGGGCACAGCGCCCCTGGATTCCAAGCGTTGCTGCAGACATGACTGGGCCTCCTCTGTGTCGGTGACGTGCATCTTCCTTCATTGAAGACTAGAAACCAGAGGGCGGAGAAAAACAGGAGAAATCCTACTTGGATTGCGGAAAAACACTACGACGCCTTCAGACGGGACACTAAACCTGGGGGAGCGGGCTTGCCCGCGAAGACGCCGGCACACTCAACATCAAAGTGACTGACAAACCGCTTTCGCGGGCAAGCCCGCTCCCACAGGAATCCAAGTGTTCCTTCAGACCCGGAACGCGCTAATCAACTGTTTCAGCTCCACCACCTGCGCCGACAACGCGCGGCTGGCATCCTCAGTCTGGTGCGCACCTTCGGCGGTACGCTCGCCGGCGCGGTTGATCTCGACGATGTTCTGGTCGATGTCATGGGCCACGGCGGTTTGCTGCTCTACGGCGGCGGCGATTTGCTGGTTCTGGTCGACGATCATGCCCACCGCCCCGAGGATGTTTTCCAGCGCCTGTTGGACCTTTTCCGACTGGCCCACGGTGCCGTTCGCCATCTCATGGCTGACCCCCATCGCCTTCACCGCGGCGCCGACACCACCGTGGAGCCTGGCGATCATCTGCTCGATTTCCTCGGTCGATTGCTGGGTGCGCTTGGCCAGGGTCCGCACCTCGTCCGCCACCACCGCAAAACCACGCCCCTGCTCTCCGGCCCGCGCCGCTTCGATCGCGGCGTTCAGCGCCAACAGGTTGGTCTGCTCGGCAATGCTCTTGATCACTTCCAGCACACGGCTGATGGACTGACTGTCGCTGGCCAATTGATTGATCACCAGCACCGATTGATCGATCTCGCTGGCCAGCGCGGCGATGCTGCCCTGCTGCGACTGCACCAATCCACGACCACTGATGGTTTCATCGTTGACGCTGTGGGCACTGCTGACCGCCGCAGCAGCACTGCGCGCAACCTCCAGCGATGTAGCCGACATCTGATTCATCGCCGTAGCGACCTGCTCAATCTGCGTACGCTGACCGGCGACAGCCTGGTTGCTTTGCGCAGACACGTTTTCCACTTGCCCAGCTTGGCGCTCGACTTCGCTGACGGTTTGCCCGACGCGCTCGATCAGGTCATGGATTTTTTTCACGGTGCCATTGAACACCTCGCCCAACTCGCCCAGCTCATCGCGGCTGTGGGCACTGAACGTGACCGTCATGTCGCCAGCCGCCACTTTGTCCATCACCCCGCCAAGGCGTTTGAGCGTGGTGCGGGTCGAGAAATAGAAGCCGCCATACAGGTAAAAAATCAGTACAAACACCACCGACAGCGCCACGGCCTGCAGGATCATGTGCGTGCGATTTTGCTCAAGGCGCTGCTGCAACTGGGTGTCGAGAAACTTCAGGGTGGCTTCGTTGAGTTGGTAAGTCTGATCCATCAAGCCCGTGACCTGATCGTAAAAAGCCTGCCACGGCGCATCCAGCGTGTCGGCCATCACCACCTGTTCTTCGAACAACTCGCTGGCCTTTTTCAACGACGCCTTGCTGCTGTCAGCCTGGGCAGCCAGGGTTTCCCGCGCGGCTTTGCTGGAGCTAAGCGCGTCCTGCAACTTCAAGCCATATTCGCCTTGAAGCTTTTCAATCTGCGACAGCAATTCATCAAAACGGGTGCTCGATGCCGAGTTTAGAAAACCCTGCCCCAACGAGTAGGAGCCCATCGCCCGGCCTTCACCCAAAATCTGGGTGACACGCGGCGTGACGACGGTCACGAGCTCGCTCAACTGGCGCATGTCGCTCTGATTGTCCCGGCTCAGACCGGCCTGACTGGTGATGATCTGGCTGAAAATCTGCGCGCTGCCGACCATTTTGCCGATCAGCGCACTTTTGCTTTGCAGGGAGTTTTCAGTTTGCTGAGCCTTGAACGCGGCGATCATTTCGTCACGCTTGCCGTCGAACACCGCGATCTGCTCCGGATCGGTGGTCATCGCGGTCAGCCCTTGCAGGCGCGCCAGAATGCTTTGTTCGAGTGTGGTGATCTGCGGCTCAACATTGCCGGCCTTGCCGGACTGGCCGAGGGTGACGTTTATCTGCACCAGATTGTTGAGGGTTTCCAGATCACGCCGTAGCGACAGACTGCTGCCCAACAAGTCGAGGCTTTGCAGTTCGATGCGGGTACCCTGGAATTCGCGATAGGAGTCGCGCACCAGATAGAAATTGGTCACCAGCATTGGCACCAGGAACAAGACGCTGATCAGGCTGAACTTCATGCCGAAGCTCAAGCGGTTCATCAGTGCGACGGCGGGATAGAGCAAGCTCTTCACTGGAAGTCTCCCTTTGATTTCTTATTTTTATTGGCAGGCGCAGCCAGGCAGCAGATAGCCACCATTGGACGCTATTCCTGTATAGCTCAAATCAGGGAGTCGTTTTGTAACTTAAGGTTAACGGAGGGGACGTTTTGGTTTGTTCCTGATGCAACCGCGAAATCAGGTCGGCTGTCAGGCCGCCATCGCCAGCAGGCTGGCTCCTACAGCTGAAATGCGTACGAACCAAATAAATAGGCCGGCCGGCAGGCCGCCTCGGTTGATCTTGATCCACCCGCCCATCGGGAGGCTGAGTAGAGGTGTTCATCCGGGGAGTGGCGCGCAGCGCCGTTCGACGCAGTCGAACACGCTGCATGTAGGTCGTCGCGCAGCAGACCGGAGGGCAGTGTCCCCGGATGGATACCGGAGCGAAGGAACCCCGAGCTCTAGCGAGGGGCCGTACGTAAGGGGCGAAACCTTTGCTTCCTTTGGGCTGGGCCGGCACTCCGGCGTTTGCCAAAGGGAGTCGCCGTAAGGGCGAAACCATAAGCCGCCGTTACCGCAGGAATGGATATGTACGCAACAAGCAAAATCGACCTAAGGCAACACCGTCCAAAGCGCAAACCCCGCATACCAAAGCACCGCCGCCCGCAGCAGCAACTCCCAGATCCGATCAAGATTATTGATGCCCTCAGGCCCAACCACCGGCGCCGGAATTTCAGCCGCCACCAACCCGGCCTTCTCGATCAACTGCGCGGCACTGATGTTCCAGTTCAGCAACTCATGCAACATCACCCGACTCACCGCAACAAAATTGCCGACCAAGGCAAAACTCGCCGCCAGCAACCGCACCGGCACCCAATCAAACGCATGGCGCAACTGAGCAGCACGCTCGACCACCGCAGGGTTCTGGCCATGCTCCTCAGCCAAGGCGAGCAACCGGTAACTCAGGGCAGCGACCGGTCCCAACAGGAAGTACCAGAAAATCACCGCGAAAAAGCTCTGGTACGCCTCCCACAACAAATGCCCTTCGACCCGCTCCAGCAGTTGCTCGCCACTGTCGGCGCAAATATCCAGGTCACGTTTGGCGACATGGGCCGCAGCTTGCAGGTCTTCACGGCGCCAGGCGTCGCGAAACGGCCCGAGACCGGCCAGCAGATCGCCGCGCCCCAGACTGTAAATCACCACCAGCAGATGCACCGGCAACGCCAGCAGCCCATAAGCCACCGGGTCCAGCACCAGCAACAGCAACCCCAACAGCGCGACAGGCAACAACACCAGCACGAGCAAAACCAGCCATGGCTTTTTCGCCAGGCGCGGGCTGGATTCGAGTTTATGCAGCTCGCGCACCCAACCGCCATCTCGCTGAATCTGGTGGCGCAAGGCCGAGAACTTCTCGATCCATACCGCCAACAGCAACACCAGAAAACTCATTGTTGCTCCTCTTTTTCCACTGCGGCTTTAGCCAGCGCCGCGCGATAGCGTGCCCAGTCGAACGCCGGTCCCGGATCGGTCTTGCGCCCGGGCGCGATGTCGCTATGCCCGCAAATACGCTGTGGAGTAATGGCCGTGAAGACGTTTTGCAGTTGCCGGGTCAGGGCAATCAATGCGTCGTACTGAGCATCGGTGAACGGCAGATCATCCGTGCCCTCCAGCTCAATGCCCAGGGAAAAATCGTTACAGGTTTCCCGCCCCTCGAAACTCGAAACGCCAGCGTGCCAGGCGCGCTCAAGGCAGGATACAAACTGAGTGACCGCGCCATCACGCTCGATCAAAAAGTGCGCAGACACCCGCAGATCGGCAATCCCCTCAAAGTAAGGGTGCTCCGTGACATCCAGACGATTCTGGAAAAACTCCTGCACCTTGCCCGTGGCGAATTGCGCCGGCGGCAGGCTGATGTTGTGGATCACCAGCAGGGAAATTTCGCCCGTGGGGCGCGCATTGAAGTTGGGTGAGGGGCACAAACGCACGTCCTGACACCAACCGCTCGCGGGGTCCAACTGCATACCGTTTCCTTCAACGACGACTGTGTTGGTGCCCAGTATGCCGCGATAGCCCCTCAGGACGCGATCACTTGCCGCGATTGAGTCTTCGCAGATTGCCGATCACCGCTTCAAGAGCCCGGTTGCCGGAGGGAATCGACCAAATGCAGGCTTCAGAGCGATGGCAACGTCTCGGATGCCTTGGGTTGCTCCGCGCCATGGCCCTATAATCGGGCCACTTTGTTTGTGGAGCCCGTTATGCCGAATCTACGTCTCGCCGATTTGACCGCCGAAATCGAAGCCAACGTGCGCCGTGCGTTGCTCGAAGACGTCGGCAGCGGCGATATCACCGCGCAATTGATCCCCGCCGAACGCCTGGCCAAAGCCACCATCATCACCCGCGACGCCGCCGTCATCTGCGGTACTGCCTGGGTGGATAACGTGTTTCGGCAACTGGACCCGCGAGTTGCGGTGCACTGGCAGGTCGCCGATGGCGAGCGGGTCAAGCCCAATCAAGTGTTGTTCCACCTCGAAGGCCCGGCTCGTTCGCTGCTGACCGGTGAACGCAGCGCGCTGAATTTCCTGCAACTGTTGTCCGGCGTAGCCACCCGCGCGCAGTACCTGGCCGACTTCGTGGCCCAGACTCAGGTGAAACTGCTGGACACCCGCAAGACCTTGCCGGGACTGCGCCTGGCGCAAAAGTACGCCGTGACCTGCGGCGGTTGCCACAACCATCGCATCGGCCTGTATGACGCCTTCCTGATCAAGGAAAACCATATCGCCGCGTGCGGTGGCATCGCGCAGGCCATCGCAGCCGCGCACAAGATCGCCCCGGGCAAACCGGTGGAGATTGAAGTGGAAAGCCTGATAGAGCTCAAAGAGGCCCTGGCGGCCGGCGCCGATATCATCATGCTCGACGAACTGAGCCTGGATGACATGCGCGAAGCCGTACGCCTGAACAGCGGCAAGGCCAAACTGGAAGCGAGTGGCGGGATCAACGAAAGCACCCTGCTGCCGATCGCAGAAACCGGCGTGGACTACATCTCGATTGGTGCAATGACCAAGGACGTAAAGGCCGTTGATTTGTCGATGCGACTGAGTCTCTGACCCGCACAGCAAACCTGTAGGAGCACGGCTTGCCGGCGATAGCGATCTCAAGGACGCTATCGCAGGCAAGCCTCGCGCCTACAAAAGCGGGTCAGTTAGAGTTTTCGTCAAACCACCAGATTGTTCATCTCGCAATACTCTTCCCACTCGACACCCAAGACCTCGGCGGCCTCTTTGTGCAACGCCAGGCGGGCAGCCTCGAATTCTTCGGGACTTGATGTGTACTTGAGCGTCAGTTCCCACGGCTGCAAGCCCTGGGCTTCGGCCTCATCCTCGAAAGCCCACTGAATCTGGTCTTTTTGATCGTCGGCCGGCAGGTCCTTGATCTCTTCTATCAGTTGGGGCGCATCCAGCACGTACTTCTTCAGGGCTTCTTCGTGTCGTTGCTCTTGAGTCAATTCTTTCACGGTCATGGCGTTCTCGCTGATCATGGGAATGGAAGATGGATCTGGATCATCAAGGATCTCTCTGACGCAAAAAACCGATTGCAGCCCGGTTTGTCTGGCCTTCAGAACCATTCGGGATCATCTGAAAACTGCTGGGCGAAGCTCATGCAGGCACCGAATATAGGACGTTTGTCGGACGATTTACACGACTCTTTACATCCATCCACAAAAAAAAGCATTCACCGCCGGTGACACTCGGGAACATTAGACCAGCCCCCAAGTCATAGCGATGTGCCATATGGCACTTCACATGGAACTCAAGTGATGCGTAGTTTTTCGAAGCTTTCGTCTGCACTGTCAGCCACCACAATCACGGCACTGCTGGGGATTCTGGCGCTACCGGGAACGGCACTGGCCGGCATTGAATTGAGTAATGGCTACTCGTCTTCCAGCGGCAAAATCACCGCGATTCAAAGTGAGTATGGCAAAGACGTCATGGTCAAGACAGATTTCGACGTCAGCGACCTGAAGGCGATGCAAACCACCCTCAACGATCAAGCGCGCCAGATCGAAGAACTCAAGCGCAGTAGCGGTTCCAGCTCAAGTTCAAGCGGCAAAGAGATCGACGAGCTCAAGCGCACCGTCAACGAGCAGGAGCGCGACCTGGAAAATCTGAGCAAGCAGGTCGAAGAGTTGAAGCGCAACAGCGGATCCAGCTCGAGCTCCAGCAACAGCGAGATATCGAATCTCAAACGGGAAGTCAGCGATCAGGATCGCGAAATGGATCAGCTCAAACGCACTGTCGACGATTTGAGAAGCAAGATGAAGTAAGAGGAGATGGTGCCCGAGACAGGAATCGAACCTGCGACCTTCGCGTTACGAGTGCGCTGCTCTACCGACTGAGCTACACGGGCAGTGGGCTAAACCTAGCATCGCGAAGCAATACCGGCAACTTCGACCCGTTTCCCGGTTTTTCACCCGATAAAAAAAGGCCCCGCAGTTTTCACTGCGGGGCCTTTTTTACAACGTTGAAGCGGTCAAGCCTGGCGGGTGATTAAACGCCCGAAGCCTTGGCTGCTGCTACGTCTTTGATGGACAGCTTGATACGGCCGCGGTTGTCCACGTCCAGTACCAGTACTTCCACTTCCTGGCCTTCTTTCAGGATGTCGGTCACTTTCTCTACGCGAGCGTCGCTCAGCATGGAGATGTGAACCAGACCGTCCTTGCCCGGCAGGATGTTGACGAATGCGCCGAAGTCGACGATGCGCTCAACCTTACCGACGTAGATCTTGCCGATTTCAGCCTCAGCGGTGATGCCCAGAACGCGCTGACGTGCAGCTTCAGCAGCTTCCTTGGTTTCACCGAAGATCTTGATCGAGCCGTCGTCTTCGATATCGATCGAAGCCTTGGTCTCTTCGCAGATCGCACGAATGGTCGCGCCGCCTTTACCGATGACATCACGGATTTTGTCGGTGTCGATTTTCATCGCGATCATGGTCGGTGCGTTGGCCGACAGTTCGGTACGCGACTGGCCGATGATCTGGTTCATCTGGCCGAGGATGTTCAGGCGCGCTTCCAGGGCTTGGCCCAGAGCGATCTCCATGATCTCTTCGGTGATGCCCTTGATCTTGATGTCCATCTGCAGCGCAGTAACGCCTTTAGCGGTACCGGCTACTTTGAAGTCCATGTCGCCGAGGTGGTCTTCGTCGCCCAGGATGTCGGTCAGGACTGCGAATTTCTCGCCTTCTTTAACCAGACCCATGGCGATACCGGCAACCGGCGCCTTCATCGGTACACCGGCGTCCATCAGAGCCAGGGAAGCACCGCAAACGGAAGCCATGGAGCTGGAACCGTTGGATTCGGTGATTTCCGACACAACGCGGATGGTGTACGGGAACACGTCAGCGGCAGGCAGCATGGCCGAAACCGAACGACGGGCCAGACGGCCGTGACCGATTTCACGACGACCAGCACCACCCATGCGACCGCACTCGCCCACCGAGAACGGAGGGAAGTTGTAGTGCAGCATGAACGGGTCTTTTTTCTCGCCTTCCAGGGTGTCCAGCAGCTGTGCGTCACGGGCGGTGCCCAGCGTTGCAACAACCAGAGCCTGGGTTTCACCACGGGTGAACAGAGCAGAGCCGTGGGTCTTTGGCAGAACGCCGACTTCGATGTTCAGCGGACGTACGGTCTTGGTGTCGCGACCGTCGATACGTGGCTTGCCGTTTACGATGTTTTCGCGAACGGTGCGGTATTCGATTTCGCCGAAAGCCGCTTTGACTTCGCTGGAAGAAGGCTGGCCTTCTTCACCGGACAGCTTGGCAACAACCTGGTCCTTCAACTCGCCCAGGCGAGCGTAACGGTCAGCCTTGACGGTGATGGTGTAAGCCTGGGAGATCGCGTCGCCGAACTCGGCACGGATAGCGCCCAGCAGTTCGGTGGCTTCTGGCGCAGGGGCCCAGGTCCAGGTTGGCTTGGCAGCTTCGGCAGCCAGTTCTTTAACAGCGTTGATCACAACCTGGAACTCGTCGTGAGCAAACAGTACCGCGCCCAGCATTTGGTCTTCGGTCAGCTCTTTGGCTTCCGATTCAACCATCAGCACAGCGTCCGAAGTACCGGCAACGACCATGTCCAGGCTCGAAGCAGCTTGTTGCTCGTAAGTCGGGTTCAGCAGGTAGCCGGTGCTTTCGTGGAAAGCAACGCGGGCTGCGCCGATCGGGCCATCGAAAGGAATGCCGGAGATTGCCAGCGCAGCCGAGGTACCGATCATCGCAGCGATGTCCGGATCAGTCTTCTTGCTGGTGGAAACGACGGTGCAGACAACCTGCACTTCGTTCATGAAGCCTTCAGGAAACAGCGGACGGATCGGACGGTCGATCAGTCGGGAAGTCAGGGTTTCTTTCTCGGAAGGACGGCCTTCACGCTTGAAGAAACCGCCAGGGATCTTACCGGCAGCGTAAGTCTTTTCCTGGTAGTGAACAGACAGAGGGAAGAAGCCCTTGCCTGGATCGGCTTGTTTGGCACCGACTACGGTCACCAATACGCTGACGTCGTCGTCAACGGTGACCAATACTGCGCCGGAGGCCTGACGGGCGATACGGCCAGTCTCGAGGGTAACGGTCGACTGACCGAACTGGAATTTTTTGATTACCGGGTTCACGGTGTCCTACCTTCTTTTGTGGCTCTTGGGGAAACGGGTTTCTTGCGAAATTCTTGGGCAATGTCGGGAATCGGCCCGACCGGTTGTCCGGGTGTACTCACACAGGTAAAGCAGTAAAGCAGACATCCAGATAAAACTTGAGGCTGGGAGCCTGCCATGCGCCGGCGGATAACCGCTGACGCACGACAGACAACCAACCTCTAGCGCAATCGCTTATTAGCGACGCAGACCCAGGCGACCGATCAGAGCGCTGTAACGGCTCACGTCTTTGCCTTTCAGGTAGTCCAGCAGCTTACGACGCTGGTTAACCATGCGGATCAGACCACGACGGGAGTGGTGATCTTTACCGTTGGCCTTGAAGTGACCTTGCAGTTTGTTGATGTTGGCGGTCAGCAGTGCAACTTGCACTTCTGGCGAACCAGTGTCACCAACAGCTTGCTGGTAGTCAGCTACGATTTGAGCTTTTTCTTGAACGTCGAGAGCCATGAGGCAATCCTTTTATCAGGAAACTGTTTCAGAAAAACAGTTTCAACAGGCCAGGGACAAATCCCTGTATCTAAAAATGAGTAGTGACCGTGCCTGTTAACAGCCACCCTCGTTCGGTCATTCTGACCGAATCAGTCGACGTGGCGCGATGCGCCCGTCTTCGCTCACTTCACCGATACCGATGAAGCGACCATTGTGATCCTGTACCCGCACCATGCCGAACTTCGGAGCATCCGGGGCACGTACCGGCTGGCCGTTGAGCCAGTAGAACGCGCTCGCTTCCGAAAACTGCAGCAGTGGCCAATCCAGCAGGCCGCTGTCCGATGGCATCAGGAAGCGATCAACCGCTTCGTTGCCGCATTCGGCATGTACCGCTTCCAGCTCTTCCAGGGTGACCGTCTGGGCTAGCGTGAAAGGCCCGGCCTGGGTACGTCGCAGTTCTGCCACGTAAGCGCCACAACCGAGTTGTTCACCAATATCCTCCACCAGGGTACGGATGTAGGTGCCTTTGCTGCAATCCACTGCCAGTCGCGCAGTATCACCTTCGAAGGCCAGCAATTCCAAGCGCGTAATAGTAACAGAACGCGGTTCACGCTCCACTACTTCGCCAGCACGGGCCAGCTTGTACAGCGGTTGCCCATCACGCTTGAGTGCCGAGTACATCGGCGGTATCTGACTGATTTGACCGCGAAAACCCGGCAAAGCAGCTTCGACATCGGCGCGACCAACGGTCACCGGGCGCTCCTGCAAAACCTCACCCTCGGCATCCGCCGTGGTGGTGGTTTTGCCCAATTGCGCCAGGGTTTCGTAACCCTTGTCGGAATCGAGCAGGTATTGCGAGAACTTGGTAGCCTCGCCGAAGCACAACGGCAGCACACCGGTGGCCAAGGGATCGAGACTGCCGGTGTGTCCGGCCTTCTCGGCGTTGAGCAACCAGCGAACCTTCTGCAAGGCAGCGTTGGAAGTGAACCCCAGCGGCTTGTCGAGCAGGATGATGCCGCTGACGTTACGACGGATACGTTTGACCTGAGCCACCGATTACTCCTTGGTGTCTTCGGCTTCTGCCGCAACCGGATGCTGATTGTCTTCAGCCACTGCGCGCTCGATCAATGCCGACAGATGCGCACCGCGTACGACGCTTTCGTCGTAGTGGAAGTGCAACTGTGGAACGCTGCGCAGCTTCATCTCACGAGCCAACTGCATCCGCAGGAAACCGGCGGCGGAGTTCAGCACCTTGATGCTTTGTGCGATGTCTTCGGCGCTGTCCTGGCCCATCACGGTAATGAAAATCTTCGCGTGACCGACGTCACGGCTGACTTCCACAGCGGTAATGGTGACCAGGCCGACGCGCGGGTCTTTCACTTCGCGACGGATCAGTTGGGCCAGCTCGCGCTGCATCTGATCGCCGATACGTTGGGTACGGCTATATTCTTTTGCCATGTCTTGTTACCTGTAACTGCCCCACGGTGAAACCCGTAAGGTCTGAAAGCGGCAAACGCCCGGCCTGACAGAAGCCAGACCGGGCGTTGCGTTTAGAGTCCGGGCGATGCGCCGCACAGTTGCATGCGGCTGGCCATCACGGCTCTTGAAGTGCGCGAGTTAGAGGCTGCGAGCAACCTGAACCTTCTCGAAGACTTCGATCTTGTCACCGACTTTAACGTCGTTGTAGCTCTTCACGCCGATACCGCATTCCATGCCGGCACGCACTTCGGAAGCGTCATCCTTGAAGCGGCGCAGGGATTCCAGCTCGCCTTCGAAGATAACGATGTCTTCACGAAGTACACGGATTGGACGGTTACGGTGAACAACACCTTCGATAACCATGCAACCGGCGATCGCGCCAAACTTCGGCGAACGGAACACGTCACGCACTTCGGCGATACCCAGGATGTTCTCGCGAACATCGCTGCCGAGCATACCGGTCAGGGCTTTCTTGACGTCTTCGATGATGTCGTAGATCACGTTGTAGTAACGCATATCCAGACCTTCCTGCTCGACGATCTTGCGAGCGCCGGCATCGGCACGCACGTTGAAGCCGAACAGTACAGCGTTGGAGGCCAGTGCGAGGTTGGCGTCGGATTCGGTGATACCACCGACACCGCCACCCACTACGCGCACTTGCACTTCGTCGTTGCCCAGGCCATTCAAGGCACCGTTCAACGCTTCCAACGAACCACGGACGTCGGATTTGAGGACGATGTTGAGCGTCTTCTTCTCTTCCTGACCCATGTTTTCGAAGATGTTTTCCAGCTTGCCGGCGTGAGCGCGAGCCAGTTTGACTTCGCGGAACTTGCCTTGACGGAACAGAGCCACTTCACGGGCTTTCTTCTCGTCGGCAACCACGCTCATCTCGTCGCCAGCGTCCGGGGTACCGTCCAGGCCGAGAATCTCGACAGGGATGGCTGGACCGGCTTCCTTGATTGGCTTGCCGTTCTCGTCGAGCATGGCACGTACACGGCCATAGTTCGAACCGACCAGGACCATATCGCCTTGACGCAGGGTACCGTCTTGAACCAGAACGGTAGCCACCGGGCCACGGCCCTTGTCCAGACGCGATTCAACCACGACACCACGGCCAGGAGCCGATGGAGTTGCAGTCAGTTCCAGAACTTCGGCTTGCAGCAATACGGCTTCGAGCAGTTCGTCGACGCCAGTACCCATCTTCGCCGAGACCGGTACGAATGGAGTGTCACCACCCCACTCTTCCGACGTCACGCCGTGTACCGACAGTTCGCTACGGATGCGATCGAGATCGGCGCCCGGCTTGTCGATCTTGTTCACTGCCACGACCAGCGGAACACCGGCGGCCTTGGCATGCTGAACAGCTTCGATGGTCTGCGGCATCACGCCGTCGTCAGCTGCAACCACGAGGATCACGATGTCGGTCGCCTTGGCACCACGGGCACGCATTGCGGTAAACGCGGCGTGACCAGGGGTATCGAGGAACGTCACCATGCCACGGTCGGTTTCAACGTGGTATGCGCCGATGTGCTGGGTGATACCACCGGCTTCGCCAGCAGCAACCTTGGCACGACGGATGTAGTCGAGCAGGGAAGTTTTACCGTGGTCAACGTGGCCCATTACGGTCACGACCGGAGCACGGGAAACCGCCTCACCTTCAAACTTCAGTGACTCGGCCAGGGAATCTTCCAGGGCGGTGTCGCTGACCAGGGTCACTTTGTGGCCCAGCTCTTCAGCTACCAGTTGAGCAGTTTCCTGATCCAGTACCTGGTTGATGGTCGCTGGAGTACCCAGTTTGAACATGAACTTGATGATTTCAGCAGCCTTGACCGACATCTGCTGGGCCAGATCGCCCACAGTAATGGTCTCGCCGATCTTCACTTCGCGCACGACAGGGCCGGTTGGGCTCTGGAAACCGTGGGCGTTGCGTTTCTTCAGCTTGGCCTTGCCGCGACCACCACGACGGAAGCCATCGCTTTCTTCGTCGGTAGTACGTGGGGCAACGCGTGGTGCAGGCGCTTTCTCTTTAACCGAAGCACGATGCGGAGCGTTTTTGCGCTCGCCATCGCCACTACCGCGACGATTGTTATCGTCGGCACGTGGTTTGTCCGGACGGCGTGGTTCGTCACGCTTGCGAGCGTCGGCAGCTGGCGCAGCAGCCACGACCGGTGCGCTTTCACGCACAGGCTCTGCCACTGCAACAGGTGCGGCAACAGGTTCGGCTGGAGCAGTCGGCGCAGCAGCAGGCTGGCGACGCGCTTCTTCTTCGGCGCGACGCTTGGCTTCTTCTTCAGCCTTCTGACGTGCAGCATTTTCTACTGCGCGACGTTCATCCATTTCACGCTTGCGCTCGGCTTCGATTTCTTCCGGGCTGCGCTGTACGAAGACTTTCTTCTTGCGGACTTCAACGCTGATGCTTTTGCTGCCAGCAACACGCAGGGTGCTGGTGGTTTTACGCTGCAGCGTAATCTTGCGTGGTTCTTCCACTTTCGCCTTGTGGCTGCTTTTCAAGTGAGTCAGCAACGATTGCTTCTCACTGTCAGTCACACTTTCTTCGGCGGCGGTGTGCGGCAGACCTGCCTCACGCATCTGCTGCAACAGGCGCTCTACCGGTGTTTTGACCTCATCGGCCAGTTGTTTCACCGTGACTTGCGTCATGCACTTCTCTCCTCAGGCCGCGCCTAATTACTCGAACCAGTGGGCTCGGGCGGCCATGATCAACTTGCCGGCACGATCATCGTCAATGCCGTCGATGTCGAGCAGGTCGTCAATAGACTGCTCGGCCAGGTCTTCGCGGGTAATTACGCCGCGCACCGCCAGTTCCATCGCCAAATCCTTGTCCATACCCTCAAGCGAGAGCAGGTCTTCGGCCGGATGGGCGTCTGCCAGCTTTTCCTCAGTAGCGATGGCTTTGGTCAACAAACGATCCTTGGCACGAGCGCGAAGCTCGTTGACGGTGTCTTCGTCAAAGCCGTCGATGTTGAGCATTTCTTCCAACGGTACGTAGGCAATCTCTTCCAGGCTGGTGAAGCCTTCATCTACCAGCACCTGTGCCAGGTCTTCGTCGACTTCCAGCTCGTCGATGAAGTTGCGCAGGATGTCACCGGTTTCTGCTTGCTGCTTAGCCTGGATGTCCGATTCGGTCATCACGTTCAGGGTCCAGCCAGTCAACTGGCTAGCCAGACGCACGTTCTGACCACCGCGACCGATGGCTTGAGCCAGATTGTCTGCGCCAACGGCGATGTCCATTGCATGGGCATCTTCGTCAACGATAATTGCCGCAACCTCAGCCGGGGACATGGCGTTGATTACGAACTGAGCCGGGTTGTCGTCCCACAGGACGATGTCCACACGCTCACCGCCCAACTCGCCCGACACTGCCTGGACGCGCGAACCGCGCATACCGATGCAAGCGCCCTGCGGGTCGATGCGTTTGTCCTTGGAGCGGACCGCGATCTTGGCGCGCGAACCCGGGTCACGGGAGGCGGCCATTACTTCGATCAAGCCTTCTGCAATTTCCGGCACTTCGATGCGGAACAACTCGATCAGCATTTCCGGCGCAGTACGCGACAGGATCAACTGCGGGCCGCGGTTCTCGGTGCGGATTTCCTTGAGCAGCGCACGCAGACGCACGCCAACCCGGAATGTTTCGCGAGAAATGATGTCTTCACGAGCCAGCAACGCTTCAGCGTTGTTGCCCAGATCGACGATCACGTTGTCGCGGGTCACTTTTTTCACGGTGCCGGAGATGATTTCACCCAGGCGTTCGCGGTAAGCGTCAACAACCTGAGCGCGCTCGGCTTCGCGAACTTTCTGCACGATGACTTGCTTGGCAGTCTGTGCAGCGATGCGGCCGAACTCGATGGACTCGATTTTCTCTTCGACAACGTCACCGACCTTGGCGCCAGGATGCGTTTCGGCAACCTTGCTCGGCCAGGTTTCGATGGCCGGATCGTCCAGGTCTGCTTCTTCGACGACCGTCCAGCGACGGAAAGTCTCGTAAGCACCGGTGTGGCGATTGATTTCCACACGCAGATCGACTTCGTCCTCGAAACGCTTTTTGGTAGCAGTGGCCAGAGCCAGCTCCAGCGCTTCAAAAATTACGTTTGCCGGTACACCCTTTTCGTTGGATACCGACTCAACAACCAGCAGTACTTCTTTGCTCATCGTACGCCTCGCCTTTCGCAAGCCATTGGATCCGCGGGATCCGCGTCTCAGTCAAAACTGGGAATAATGTTGGCCTTGTCGATCATATCGATCGGCAACAGGAACTCATGGTCTTCTACCTGCACCACTACATCCTGCTCTTCTACGCCGCGCAGAAGGCCCTGAAAGTTGCGTCGACCTTCAAAAGGCGAGCGCAGCTTGATCTTCACTTGTTCACCGGCAAATTTTGCAAACTGCTCAATAGTGAACAGAGGGCGTTCCATGCCAGGCGAGGAAACTTCAAGGGTGTATTCAACGGAGATCGGATCTTCAACATCCAGCACACCGCTGATCTGACGGCTGACAATGGCGCAATCGTCCACCAGCACGCCGCCCTCTTTATCGATATAAACGCGCAACATCGAGTGACGACCCTGGGCCGAAAACTCAATACCCCAGCATTCATAGCCTAGGGCCACGACCACCGGGGCCAGCAAGGCCTGCAACTCTTCTAGCTTGCTCGACACCTGAACCCCCTAGTGCATGTATGTGCATGCTATGCAAAATAAAAAAATGGGCGAAACGCCCATCCTTGAAACGCCGTCGAACAGCGGCGTTGAAAGTGTCCAGCTAACAAAAAGCCCCTTAAAAGGGGCTCCTTAAACTGGTTGCGGGGGCCGGATTTGAACCGACGACCTTCGGGTTATGAGCCCGACGAGCTACCAGACTGCTCCACCCCGCGACAAAGCTGGGGCGGAAGTATACGACCGATCCCCTACAGGGTCAATGTAACCTTCCACCTGCAAGAAAGCCCGCAACAGCGGGCTCTCCTGACTAATTGGTACCGAGAAGGGGACTCGAACCCCTACACCCTATGGGCACAACCACCTCAAGGTTGCGTGTCTACCAATTCCACCACCTCGGCAATACTACGTTTGAAACCTTCTTACTTCTGCTCTTGAGCTGGAGGCACGTCAGTCGCTGGAGTAGCCGACTTTTGCTCTTGAAGCACCGGGACATCATCAGAAGCCGGTTGTTGCTTTGGAACTTCCAGTACCGCTGGATTTGGGAGACCTACTTGAGTCAGCTGATGAGCCTTCTCTTTAGCAAAGTAACCTAACCCCAAGCTGGTTATGAAAAAACCTGCGGCAAGTATAGCAGTAAACTTACTAAGAAAGGTAGAGGAACCTTGGCTTCCGAACACAGTATTTGAAGCACCTGCTCCGAAAGACGCGCCAGCATCCGCACCTTTACCCTGCTGCAGCAATACGAGAGCAACTACGCCCAATGCACCCAGCAGATGAAAAACGACTACGACTGTTTCCAGCATTTTTTCAGTTTCCCGCGGCGCGACAGATCGCACCGAACTCATCTGCATTCAGGGAAGCCCCACCAATGAGGCCCCCATCGATATCCGGCATGCCGAACAGTTCGACCGCATTGGCCGCCTTCACGCTGCCGCCGTATAGAAGCCGCACACCTTGTGCGACT
Organism: Pseudomonas sp. NFX98; assembly: GCF_047784845.1. Taxonomy (NCBI): domain Bacteria; kingdom Pseudomonadati; phylum Pseudomonadota; class Gammaproteobacteria; order Pseudomonadales; family Pseudomonadaceae; genus Pseudomonas; species Pseudomonas sp. NFX98. Next base: position 238,717 of record NZ_JBLNNF010000007.1, read on the forward strand.
TCAGAATTCTCTGCCGCCAACTGGGCACGGATGGCTGCGTGCACATCCTGCGCCTGCTGCGGCGAAGCAGTCAGCCCGGTGCCAATGGCCCAGACCGGCTCGTAAGCGATTACTGCATTTGCAAATACACCGACACCCAGCTCGTCGATGATGCTGCCCAGCTGACGCGAGACGACTTCAACAGTCTTCCCCGCCTCGCGCTGCTCGAGGGTCTCCCCTACACACAACACCGGGATCAAGCCACTTGCCTGTGCCGCTGCGAACTTGCGGATCAGCACTGCGTCCTGCTCGCCCAAAATCTGGCGGCGCTCGGAGTGCCCGACAAGCACCAGGGAACAACCTGCATCCACCAACTGACTCGGCGCAACTTCACCAGTCAACGCACCTTGTCCGGATTCCACCGCAGCATTCTGCGCGCCGACCGAAATCGACTTTTCTTGCAAGCCGTCAATCACTTGATTGATATGCAGGCAGGACGGGAATACCGCGACATCAACACCGCTCGGCAAGGCCAAGTCACGAAGGCCGTTGATCAGCTCAGCGACGCTGGCGCGGGTACCGTGCATCTTCCAGTTACCAGCTACCATAGGGCGACGCATGCTGTACCTCGTCGGTCAAAGTGGGCGCAGATGTTACCCAACACAATCATGGCTGGCAAGCCGAATTCAGGCAGAAACTTCAGTAACCAGTTTTGCCAGCTCTTCGGCGTAGCCACGAACCTGCGTTTCGTCTTCGCCTTCAACCATGACGCGTACCAGCGGCTCCGTTCCGGACTTGCGCAACAGTACCCGCCCGCGCCCCGCCATGGCCTTGGTCACACGTTCGCTCGCCTCTTTCACCGATGGATGATCGAGAGGGCTCGCACCACCGCCAAAACGCACGTTGATCAGCACCTGAGGACACTTGCGCAGCGCCTGACGAGCCTGACCCAAGCCTTCGGAACGAGTTTTCAGCGCCATCAGCACTTGCAGCGCGGCAATGATCGCATCACCCGTAGTGGTGTGGTTGAAGCACACGATATGACCCGAGTTTTCACCACCCACCAGCCAGTTGCGCTCAAGCAGATCAGCGATGACATAACGGTCACCGACATTGGCCCGCACAAATGGAATCGCCAGGTCCGCCAAGGCCAACTCAAGGCCCAGGTTACTCATCAGCGTACCGACCACGCCGCCTTGCAGCTTGCCCCGCTCATGCAAATCACGAGCAATGATAAACAACAGCTCGTCACCGTCGACGATAGTGCCGGTGTGATCGACCATCAGAACGCGATCACCATCACCATCGAAGGCGATGCCCAGATCCGCGTGCTCAGCCAGGACAGCAGCCTGCAACTGCCCCATGTGCGTCGAACCACAGTTGTCGTTGATGTTCAAACCGTTGGGTTGCGCGGACAGCACCACGACCTCGGCGCCCAGCTCCCGGAAAACGCTAGGCGCAACCTTGTAGGTCGCTCCATGGGCGCAGTCGATAACGATTTTCAGACCCGCGAAACTGGTACCGGTTGGCACACTGCTTTTGCAGAATTCAATGTAACGGCCGGAAGCGTCGTTAATTCGCGAGACCTTGCCGATTTTGCTCGACTCAACCACTGTCATCGGGGTATCGAGCAACTCTTCGATCATGTGCTCGACTTCATCCGGGAGCTTGGTGCCCTTGCCGGAGAAAAACTTGATGCCGTTGTCGTCATGCGGATTGTGCGAAGCACTGATCACAATACCGGCTTCAGCGTGGAAGGTACGCGTCAGGTAAGCGATGGCCGGAGTCGGCATCGGGCCCAAGAGCATCACATCGGCACCCGCCGAAGTCAGCCCGGCCTCAAGCGCCGATTCAAACATGTACCCGGAAATCCGCGTGTCCTTGCCGACCAGCACCTTGCAGGCACCCATCTTGCGAAATGCCATGCCCGCTGCCCAGCCCAGCTTGAGCATGAAGTCAGGAGTGATCGGGTACTCACCGACCCGACCACGTATGCCGTCGGTGCCAAAATATTTCTTAGTCATAAGCGCTCCATCATTCTTATTCGGCTGATTCCACTGCGGTGATCATCCTCACCACATCGACTGTTTCGGCTACATCATGGACGCGCAATATACGCGCACCCTTGTGCGAAGCCAGCGCCACGAGGGCTAGACCACCGTACAAGCGCTCATCCACCGGGCGATTCAACGCCTGACCGATCATGCTCTTGCGCGAAACCCCGACCAACAGGGGCCGCCCCAAGGCATGCAAAGCTTCCATATTTTTGAATAAGCTTAGATTGTGCTGCAAGGTTTTGGCGAAACCGAAGCCCGGATCGAGAATGATCCGCCCAGCCGGAATACCCACCGCCGCACACTGAACCATGCGTTCGGCAAGAAACTCGCCGACCTCTTTCGTAACGTCTCGGTACTGGGGGTTGTCCTGCATGTCGCCCGGCTCACCGAGCATATGCATCAGACAGACCGGCAAACCCGTTGCCGCCGCCGCATCCAGTGCGCCATCGCGGCGCAATGAACGTACGTCATTGATCAATCCAGCCCCCAGCCGTGCGGTCTCGCGCATGACGGCTGGCGTGGAGGTATCGACGGAAATAATCACATCCAACTCGCGATGTATCCGTTCGACGATCGGTGCAACGCGCTCCAGCTCTTCCAGCGGTGAAACCGCCCTTGCGCCTGGTCGTGTCGATTCACCACCGACATCAATGAGCGTCGCTCCGGCCGCAACCATGGCTTCAGCATGGCGCAAAGCCGCATCGAGCTGGCTGTATTGGCCACCGTCGGAGAAAGAATCGGGAGTGACATTGAGAATGCCCATGACATGCGTCTGGGCCAAATCAAGAACCCGGTTGCCGCAAGGCAACCGGGTCGAGGACTGAACAGAAGTCATTTCAAACCTTAAACGTCAGCAGCCGGACCGCCGATAGGTGTTTGCGGACGCTCATCCTGCACCGCCGGAGGTGTTCCGGATGTACCGGTACCACCTGACCAATCACGCGGTTCGCGTGGGGTGCGCCCCGCCATGATGTCGTCGATCTGCTCGGCGTCGATCGTTTCGTACTTCATCAGGGCATCAGCCATGGCGTCGAGCTTGTCACGGTTGTCCGTGAGGATCTGCTTCGCCGTGCCGTAGCACTGATCAATGATACTGCGCACCTCAGAGTCGATCAGCTTCGCCGTCTCGCCCGAGAAGCTTGCACTCTGACCGCCACCGCCACGACCGAGGAACACTTCGCCCTCTTCTTCGGCGTACATCAACGGACCGAGTTTCTCGGACAGACCCCACTTGGTCACCATGTTCCGCGCAATCTGGCTGGCACGCATGATGTCGTTGGATGCACCCGTGGTGACACCATCGAAGCCCAAGGTCATCTCTTCAGCGATGCGACCACCGTACAGCGAGCAGATCTGGCTGATCAGCGCACGCTTGGACAGGCTGTAGCGATCTTCTTCCGGCAGGAACATGGTCACACCCAGCGCACGACCGCGCGGAATGATCGACACTTTGTACACCGGATCATGCTCAGGCACGACGCGACCAACAATGGCGTGGCCGGCTTCGTGATAAGCGGTGTTCTGCTTTTCTTTCTCGGACATGACCATGGATTTGCGCTCGGCGCCCATCATGATCTTGTCTTTGGCCAGTTCGAATTCTTTCATCTCGACGATGCGCTTGCCGGCACGGGCAGCGAACAGCGACGCTTCGTTGACCAGGTTGGCAAGGTCAGCACCGGAGAAGCCCGGAGTACCACGAGCGATCACGGCCGGAGCGACGTCGTCACCCATTGGCACTTTGCGCATGTGGACCTTGAGAATCTGTTCGCGACCACGGATATCCGGCAGACCGACTACAACCTGACGGTCGAAACGGCCCGGACGCAGCAGCGCAGGGTCGAGCACGTCGGGACGGTTGGTCGCGGCAATCACGATGATACCGTCGTTCATTTCAAAGCCGTCCATCTCCACCAGCAACTGGTTGAGAGTCTGCTCGCGCTCGTCGTGACCGCCGCCCATACCGGCACCACGGTGACGACCGACGGCGTCGATTTCGTCGATGAAGATGATGCATGGAGCGTGTTTCTTGGCCTGTTCGAACATATCGCGAACACGGCTGGCACCGACACCGACGAACATTTCGACGAAATCGGAACCGGAAATGGTAAAGAACGGCACTTTGGCTTCGCCGGCAATCGCCTTGGCCAGCAAGGTTTTACCGGTACCCGGTGGACCCACCATCAGCACGCCGCGTGGAATGCGACCGCCCAGACGCTGGAACTTGCCCGGATCCCGCAGAAACTCGACCAACTCGCCGACTTCCTCTTTGGCTTCATCGCAACCAGCGACGTCAGCCAGAGTGGTTTTGACCTGATCTTCGGAGAGCAGGCGCGCCTTGCTCTTGCCGAAGCTCATCGGCCCGCCCTTGCCACCGGCACCGCCCTGCATCTGTCGCATGAAGAACATGAACACAGCGATGATCACGAGGATCGGGAAGCTGGCAACCAGGAGCTGGGTCCAGATGCTTTGCTGTTCAGGCTGCTTGCCTTCGACCACGACATGGTTATCCACCAGGTCGCCGATCAAACCGTTGTCCTGGATTGCCGGACGAATGGTCTTGAAGCTGTCGCCATCGTTGCGCTTGCCGGTAATCACGTAGCCATCAACCGCTACGCGCTCGACCTTGCCATCCTTGACCTGCTGGATGAAGTCGGAATAGTTGAGGGTCTGCGGCTCGTTAGGGCTGGAGAAGTTGTTCATCACCGTCACCAGGACTGCCGCGATGATCAACCACAGGATCAGATTCTTTGCCATATCGTTCAATTAACTACCCTCTGAAGCAAGCGCCGCTGGTGGCGCGCGCTTCGCATGATATTCACCGGCCTAACTTACTACATTACCTACAACTCTGGCAGGCGCCGTCTGTAACCCTTTGTGAAACACTTTCTACACAATATTCGCTTATGCACGCGAGGCGAAATACGAAAAACCTATCGCCCGGCCAAAAAAGCTCGTTTTATTCACTGCGACCGCGATAGCCCCAAGCCAGCATGTATTGCTCGCGAGAGCTGCCACGAGAAGAGTCCGGCTTGATCATCTGGATCTTGTCGAATTTCTTACGGGCGTCCTTCAGGTAAACATCGAAACCTTCACCCTGAAAAATCTTGATCACGAAATTACCACCAGGCTTGAGTATCCGCTCCGCCAGATCAAGCGCCAGCTCACACAGGAACATGGCTTTGGGCATGTCCACTTCAGGCGTACCACTCATATTGGGGGCCATATCGGAAATCACAAGGTCCACCTGCGAATTACCCACGGCTTCCAGGATCTGGGCGAGCACTTCGTCCTGAGTGAAGTCACCCTGGATGAAAGTCACGTCCGGAATGCTGTCCATTTCGAGGATGTCCGAGGCGATCAGACGCCCCTGCCCACCGATCAGCCGGCTAGTGACCTGCGACCAGCCACCGGGCGCCGCACCTAGGTCGACAACGGTCATACCCGGACGGATCAGCTTGTATTTCTCCTGGACCTCCAGAAGCTTGTAACTCGCACGCGAGCGGTAGCCGTCCTTCTGCGCCTGCTTCACGTAGGGATCATTGACATGTCTTTTCAGCCACTCAAGGCTTGTCTTGGAACGCGCCATTGGGCACCTCGATGATAAGGGTCGTGATTAGTTGGGCGGAGTCACGAACCCTCGGGTAAAATGGCCGCCATTTTACAGAATCCAGACGAAAGGGTCAGATTATGCCGCTCACTCAAGAGCAGAAGAAACAGTACAAATCCATTGGCCACCATCTGAAACCAGTTCTGATTGTGGCAGACAACGGTTTGACTGAAGGTGTCCTAGCCGAACTTGAACGCGCTTTGGCGGATCACGAGCTGATCAAGATCAAGCTCAACATCCTCGATCGCGAGTCGCGCCTGGCGTCCATTGCAGAACTGTGCAAGGTCGGCAAAGCGGACCTGGTTCAGGTCATCGGCAAGATGGCGCTGATCTACCGCAAGAACTTCAGCGTCAACAAGCAGCTGTCGAACGTTCATCGCTTCAAGTGATGACAAGGGTTACGGGTGTGCTTCGCGCACCCTGCCACTCCATTCCGGCACCGGTTGCAGTACCAGCACCAGCCCGGAGAAGCCCAGAATCAAAAAGCTGAAAACCTGCCAACGCACCGCATCCGGCCAGCCGATGCGCACGACGATGTACATCCCGCACGCATACAGCGCCATCAACAGCAGTTGCCCACGAATATCGCGCCATAGACTGGCAAGGCCCTCGGCCTGTATCAGCACCAAAGCCTGAAAAATCACACACGCGGCTGAGAATCCGACCATCAGCGCATTGAGCGTACCTGCGACTTCATCAACCAGCAGCGGTGCCAGGCCGATTTGACCCAGCACCGGCGGCAGACCGATGTGCAACAACCACAGGCCGCCAACCCAAAACATCTGGGCCAGCTGCCAGAGCATGGCGCCCGCACGGAGCGGGCGCATGCCTTTAGATGTGGCGAACTTCGACAATCTCGTACTCGATAACGCCACCAGGCGTTTTCACGGCGACCACATCACCCTCTTCCTTGGCAATCAAGGCGCGGGCCAGTGGCGAGCCGACCGAAATCTTGCCGAGTTTGAAGTCAGCCTCATCCTCACCCACGATGTGGTAAGTGACGCGCTCATCCGTCTCGACGTTGGCGATTTCGACGGTGGTGCCGAAAATCACTTTGCCGGTGTGCGGAATGGTCGTGACATCGATGATGACCTGATTCTGAATCCGGCCTTCGATGTCACGGATCCGCGCCTCGACCATACCCTGCTGCTCGCGAGCAGCGTGGTATTCGGCGTTTTCCTTCAAGTCACCCAACTCGCGGGCCGTACCGATGTCCTGGCTGAGCTTCGGACGAACGACCTTGGTCAGGTGAGCGTGCTCCTCTTCCAGGGCTTTGGCGCCCTGGACGGTCATTGGGTATTTGATCATGCCTTCAATCCTGCGTGTAGATCCTGCAAGCGGCGTACGGTCTTCTCGGGACCGAACTTCAGCGCTTCGCAGATAGCTTCGCCGGCAGCAATGGTGGTGGTGCAGTAAATCTTGTGCTGCAGAGCGTTGCGACGAATGGAATAAGAATCAGCGATCGACTGACGACCTTCGGTGGTGTTGATGATCAGGGTGACTTCGTCATTCTTGATCATGTCGACCACGTGTGGACGACCCTCGGTCACCTTGTTCACGCGGCGCACTTTCAGGCCTGCGGCTTCGATCAGCTTGGCAGTACCGGCAGTGGCAACCACTTCAAAGCCCAAGTTGATCAGATCACGGGCCACGCCCGCAACCAGCGGCTTGTCGTCGTCACGCACGCTGATGAACGCAGTACCGCCGGTCGGCAGCACTTCGCTGGCGCCCATCTGGGCCTTGGCGAACGCTTCACCGAAGGTGTCACCCACGCCCATCACTTCACCGGTCGACTTCATTTCTGGGCCGAGGATCGGGTCAACGCCAGGGAATTTGGCGAACGGGAAGACCGCCTCTTTCACGCTGTAGAAGTTCGGAATGATTTCCTTGGTGAAGCCGATTTCTTTCAGAGTCTTACCGGCCATCACGCGAGCCGCGATCATTGCCAGGGAAACACCGATGCACTTGGACACGAACGGTACGGTACGCGAAGCGCGCGGGTTGACTTCGATGACGTAGATGTCGTCGCCTTGCAGCGCCAACTGAACGTTCATCAGACCGATCACACCCAGTTCCAGGGCCATTTTCTTGACCTGCTCACGCATCTCGTCCTGGATGTGCGCCGGCAGCGAGTATGGCGGCAGCGAGCATGCGGAGTCACCGGAGTGAACACCAGCCTGCTCGATGTGCTGCATGATAGCGCCGATCACGACGTCTTTGCCGTCGCAAACCGCGTCCACGTCCATTTCGATCGCGCAGTTGAGGAAGTGGTCCAGCAGCACCGGGCTGTCGTTGGACACTTGAACCGCTTCACGCAGGTAGCGTTTGAGTTCTTCTTCTTCGTAAACGATTTCCATCGCACGACCGCCCAGTACATAGGACGGGCGCACCACCAGCGGGTAACCGATCTTGCTGGCGGCACGAATCGCTTCGTCTTCGCTGCGCACGGTGGCGTTTGGCGGCTGACGCAGGTTCAGGCGTTGAACCATTTGCTGGAAACGCTCACGGTCTTCGGCACGGTCGATGGCGTCAGGGCTGGTGCCGATGATCGGCACGCCAGCGGCTTCCAGGGCACGCGCCAGTTTCAGCGGGGTCTGGCCGCCGTACTGGACGATCACGCCTTTCGGCTTCTCGACGCGGACGATTTCCAGTACGTCTTCCAGGGTCACTGGTTCGAAGTACAAGCGATCGGAGGTGTCGTAGTCGGTGGAAACGGTTTCCGGGTTGCAGTTGACCATGATGGTCTCGTAACCGTCTTCGCGCAGGGCCAGTGCCGCGTGTACGCAGCAGTAGTCGAACTCGATGCCCTGGCCGATACGGTTCGGACCACCGCCCAGGATCATGATCTTGTCGCGGCCCGACGGCGCGGCTTCGCACTCTTCTTCGTACGTCGAGTAGAGGTAAGCGGTGTCGGTGGCGAATTCCGCAGCGCAGGTGTCGACGCGCTTGTAGACCGGGAAGATTTCCAGCTTGTGACGGTGAGCACGCAGGCTCTTCTCGGTCACACCCAGCAACTTGGCCAGGCGCATGTCGGAGAAGCCTTTGCGCTTGAGGCGGAACATCAGGTCGCGGTCGATGCTGGTCAGACCCAGGGTCTTGACCTTCTCTTCGTCCTTGATCAGATCTTCCATCTGCACCAGGAACCAAGGATCGATCATGGTCATGCCGAAGATGTCTTCAACGCTCATGCCGGCGCGCATTGCGTCCGCCACGTACCAGATACGCTCGGCGCCCGGCACGGTCAGCTCGCGCTTGAGCACGCTCATGCTTTCCGGATTGCTCAGGTCAACCTTTTCGTCCAGACCGCAAACACCGACTTCCAGGCCACGCAGGGCTTTCTGCAGGGATTCCTGGAAGGTACGGCCGATGGCCATGACTTCACCAACCGACTTCATTTGAGTGGTCAGACGCGCGTCAGCCTTGGCGAATTTTTCGAAGGCAAAGCGTGGCAGCTTGGTGACGACGTAGTCGATAGACGGCTCGAAGGACGCCGGGGTCTTGCCGCCGGTGATGTCGTTCGACAGCTCGTCGAGGGTGTAACCCACGGCCAGTTTGGCCGCGACCTTGGCGATCGGGAAACCGGTGGCTTTCGAAGCCAGTGCCGAGGAACGGGATACACGCGGGTTCATCTCGATCACGACCATACGGCCAGTGTCCGGGCAGATGCCAAACTGAACGTTGGAGCCGCCGGTTTCCACGCCGATCTCACGCAGTACCGCCAACGAGGCGTTACGCATGATTTGGTATTCCTTGTCCGTCAGGGTTTGCGCCGGAGCAACGGTGATCGAGTCACCGGTGTGCACGCCCATCGGGTCAAAGTTTTCGATGGAGCAGACGATGATGCAGTTGTCCTTCTTATCGCGGACGACCTCCATCTCGTACTCTTTCCAGCCGATCAGCGACTCGTCGATCAGCAGCTCTTTGGTCGGCGACAAATCCAGACCACGGGCGCAGATTTCTTCGAACTCTTCACGGTTGTAAGCGATACCGCCACCGGTGCCGCCCATGGTGAAGGACGGACGAATGATGCACGGGAAGCCGAGCTTCTCGAGGACCGCGTTGGCCTCTTCCATGCTGTGGGCGATGCCGGAACGCGGGCAGTCCAGGCCGATGGATTTCATCGCCTTGTCGAAACGCGAACGGTCTTCAGCCTTGTCGATGGTGTCGGCGTTGGCACCGATCATTTCTACGCCGAACTTCTCCAGAACGCCTTCGCGCTCCAGGTCCAGTGCGCAGTTCAGAGCGGTTTGGCCACCCATGGTCGGCAGCAGCGCGTCCGGACGCTCTTTCTCGATGATCTTGGCAACGGTCTGCCACTTGATTGGCTCGATGTAGGTGGCGTCGGCCATGGCCGGGTCGGTCATGATGGTGGCCGGGTTGGAGTTCACCAGGATGACGCGGTAACCCTCTTCGCGCAGGGCTTTACAGGCCTGGGCGCCGGAGTAGTCGAATTCGCAGGCCTGGCCGATCACGATCGGGCCAGCGCCGAGAATCAGGATGCTTTTAATGTCTGTACGTTTTGGCATGGGTTTGTCACTCAAATCCGCAGGTCAGTCGGCAAGCCGTCTTGTTCAATCTCTGACTTGAGGGGGCCACCGATGTCGGGACCGCCCTCAAGCGTTGCTACATCAGGGCGAGCGATCAGCGTCGCTTGGCCATCTCGTTGATGAAGCGATCAAACAAAGGCGCTACGTCGTTCGGGCCAGGGCTGGCTTCAGGGTGACCCTGGAAGCTGAAGGCGCTCTTGTCGGTACGCTCGATCCCTTGCAGGGTGCCGTCGAACAGCGATTTGTGGATCGCACGGACGTTGGCTGGCAGGGTCGCTTCGTCTACCGCAAAACCGTGGTTCTGGCTGGTGATCATCACCACGCCAGTGTCCAGGTCCTGGACCGGGTGGTTGGCACCGTGGTGACCGTGACCCATTTTCAGGGTCTTGGCGCCGGAGGCCAGGGCCAGCAGTTGGTGACCGAGGCAGATACCGAAGACCGGGATTTCGGTTTCCAGCACGTCCTTGATCGCCTGGATCGCGTAGTCGCAAGGCTCCGGATCACCAGGGCCGTTGGACAGGAACACGCCGTCCGGCTTCAGCGCCAATACATCGGCAGCAGGCGTTTGCGCCGGCACCACGGTCACACGACAACCGCGCTCTACCAGCATGCGCAGGATGTTCACCTTGACGCCGTAGTCGTAGGCAACCACGTGGTACGGCAGCTCGGAGGCTTCGATCGTCGCGTGGCTGTCGGTTTTCAGATCCCAGACAGTCGAGCGCCACTCGTAGGAATCCTTGGTGCTGACGACTTTCGCCAGGTCCATGCCTTTCAGACCAGGGAAACCCTGGGCAGCGGCGATGGCGGCTTCTTCGGAAATGTTGTCACCAGCCATGATGCAGCCGTTCTGCGCGCCTTTTTCACGCAGGATGCGCGTCAGGCGGCGGGTGTCGATACCGGCGATGGCGACAACGTTGTTGGCCTTCAGGTAATCGGACAGGGACATCGTGTTACGCCAGTTGCTCGCTACCAGTGGCAGGTCACGGATGACCAGGCCAGCGGACCAGACGCGGTTCGATTCGGCGTCTTCCGGCGTGGTGCCGGTGTTGCCAATGTGCGGGTAAGTCAGGGTAACGATCTGTTGGGCGTAGGAAGGATCGGTAAGGATTTCCTGATAGCCGGTCATTGCGGTGTTGAACACCACCTCACCAACGGTTTGACCGTCGGCTCCAATGGCTTCGCCGCGAAAAATGCTGCCATCAGCAAGGGCGAGTATGGCTGGCTTAGTCAAGAAGACCTCCCGTAAATAAAGCCTGAAAGGGCGATCGCAGGTTGTAAAAAAGCGGAGTGACGTATGGACACGTCACCCCGCTTCTTCACTGAATTATTCTGCGCGCTTTTAGTGGACACACTAAAGCTGTAGCTTACAGAAAAAGGCATTTTTGGTCTACCGCCAATGAGCCCGAAAGGCCAGAGAATGCGACAGGTCGTCGCTTGGCGGAACAAAACCGGGCTCAAACGCTGTGCGCGAGCCCGATTTCAGGTGCATCTTAACGCAGGTCGAGCACGTCTTGCATGTCGTAAAGACCCGGCTCGCGCCCGTCCAGCCACAATGCAGCACGCACCGCGCCCTTGGCGAAGGTCATGCGACTGGATGCCTTGTGGGTGATTTCCAGGCGCTCGCCTTCACAAGCGAACAGCACCGTGTGATCACCAACCACATCACCACCACGAACCGTGGCGAAACCGATGGTTTCACGCTCACGCGCACCGGTATGGCCTTCACGCCCATAAACCGCGACTTTCGACAGGTCACGATCCAGCGCGCCGGCAATCACCTCACCCATACGCAAGGCAGTACCTGAAGGCGCATCGATCTTGTGCCGATGGTGCGCCTCGATGATTTCGATATCCGCGTCATCGCCGAGCACCCGCGCCGTCATTTCCAGCAGTTTCAGCGACAGGTTTACACCCACGCTGAAATTCGCGGCGAACACGATGGGAATATCCTTGCCCGCCTCGGTCAGCAACTGCTTCTGCGCAGCATCCAGCCCGGTGGTGCCGATGACCATGGCCTTGCCCGCCTTGCGGCAGAACGCCAGGTTTTTCAGCATGACTTCCGGCAGCGTGAAGTCGATCAACACATCGAACTCTTCCGCGACCGCATCCAGGTTGCCGGACAGCGGCACGCCAATACGCCCCAACGAAGCGAGTTCGCCAGCATCCACACCAATCAGCGTGCTGCCAGGTCGCACGATGGCAGCCGTCAAACCGGTCAACGGCGCACGCTGCTGCACCGCCTCGACCAGGATTTTACCCATGCGCCCGGCGGCACCCATCACAGCAATACGTCGCATGCCTGTCTCCTTACAAATCGCCGAAGAAACGCTTCACGCCTTCGAACCAGCCAGTGGTTTTCGGCGAATGGCTGTTGTCGTCCGCCAGCGAACTGCGGAACTCTTCGAGCATTTCGCGTTGACGACGACTCAGGTTGACCGGCGTCTCGACCGCCACACGGCACATCAAGTCACCGGCACCGCCGCCACGCACAGGCGCGACGCCTTTGCCACGCACGCGGAACTGCTTGCCGGTCTGAGTCCCTTCAGGGATTTTCAGTTTGACTCGACCATCAAGGGTCGGAATCTCCAACTCGCCACCCAGCGCCGCATCGACGAAGCTGATAGGCACTTCGCAGAACAGGTGCTTGCCGTCACGCTGGAAGATCGAGTGCTCGCGCACGTTGATCACCACGTACAGGTCGCCGGTCGGTCCGCCTTGAGCGCCCGCCTCGCCTTCGCCGGACAGGCGAATGCGGTCACCGGTATCGACACCGGCCGGCACTTTCACCGACAGGGTCTTGTACTCTTCGACACGACCTTCGCCGTGACAGGAATCGCACGGATCGGAAATGATCTTGCCCTGGCCATGGCAGCGCGGGCAGGTTTGCTGCACCGAGAAGAAGCCTTGCTGCATACGCACCTGGCCAATGCCGCCACAGGTCGGGCAAGTCACTGGCGAAGAACCTTTCTTGGCACCCGAGCCATCGCATGGCTTGCAGTTGACCAATGTCGGAACGCGGATGTTCACCGTAGTGCCGCGCACCGCTTCTTCCAGATCCAGCTCCAGGGTGTAGCGCAAATCGCTGCCGCGCTGAGCACCGCCACGGGAACCGCCGCGACCGCCACCGAAGAAGTCGCTGAAGACATCGCCAAAGATGTCGGAGAAGTTCTGGCCGCCGAAACCGGCACCGCCGCCACCCATACTCGGGTCGACACCGGCATGGCCGTACTGGTCGTACGCCGCACGTTTGCTGGAATCGGACAGCACTTCGTAGGCCTCGTTGGCCTCCTTGAACATCTCTTCCGACGCTTTGTCATCGGGATTACGGTCCGGGTGGTGCTTCATCGCCAGGCGACGGTAGGCCTTTTTCAGGTCCGCTTCGCTTGTGCCGCGCTCAACACCCAATACTTCGTAATAGTCACGCTTTGCCATAAGTCATTTGCACTCTTGAGGACGTTCGACAAACCTCTCCTGAGCCTCGTCGAACTCGTTGAGCCCCAATACAGGCCCGGACCCAACTCACGTCAATTCAACGATCCTGGTCTTGTTTCGATGTGGCACTTTCAGCTCGGAAAGCAGGAGCATTCCCGGCCATGCCTCCAGCACGCAAACGCTGTCGCATGCTGTAAAAATTCGCGTATTCCAGACACGCCAACGCGGGAGCAAGCTCCCGCGCGGCGACATCCTACCAGTCACCGCCTGAAGGCAGTCAACCGGGCGACCAACAACTTACTTGTGGTCTTTTACTTCTTCGAACTCAGCATCGACAACGTCGTCAGCCTTCTCGGCCGACTCACCTTGCGGTGCCGCGCCTTCAGCTGGCTGAGCCTGTTCGGCGTACATTTTCTGAGCCACTGGCGCGGAGACCTTGGACAGCTCCTCAACCTTGGCTTCGATCGCAGCCTTGTCGTCGCCTTTGACAGCGGCTTCCAACGCTACAACAGCAGCTTCGATTGCAGTCTTCTCTTCAGCGCTCACTTTATCGCCAGCATCAGCGACCATTTTGCGCGTCGAGTGAACCAATGCATCACCCTGGTTACGGGCAGCGGCCAGCTCTTCGAACTTGCGGTCTTCCTCGGCGTTGGCCTCGGCATCACGCACCATGCGCTCGATTTCTTCGTCGGACAGACCGGAGTTGGCCTTGATCACGATCGACTGGGTCTTGCCGGTAGCCTTGTCTTTCGCGCCTACGTGCAGGATGCCGTTGGCGTCGATGTCGAAGGTCACTTCGATTTGTGGCACGCCGCGTGGTGCTGGTGGAATCTCGGCCAGGTCGAACTTGCCCAGGGACTTGTTCTGTGCAGCCTGCTTACGCTCACCTTGCAGCACGTGAATGGTCACGGCGCCCTGATTGTCGTCGGCAGTCGAGAACACTTGCGATTTCTTGGTAGGAATCGTGGTGTTTTTCTCGATCAGCGCAGTCATCACGCCGCCCATGGTTTCGATACCCAGGGTCAGCGGGCTAACGTCGAGCAGCAGAACGTCTTTAACGTCACCGGCCAGTACGGCGCCCTGGATGGCAGCACCCATGGCAACAGCTTCGTCCGGGTTCACGTCTTTACGAGCTTCTTTACCGAAGAACTCGGTCACCAGCTTCTGAACCAGTGGCATACGGGTCTGACCGCCGACCAGGATCACGTCGTTGATCGCGCCAACATCGATACCGGAGTCTTTCAGAGCGATGCGGCAAGGTTCGATGGTGCGTTGAACCAGGTCTTCAACCAGCGCTTCCAGCTTGGCGCGGGAGATCTTCACGTTCAGGTGCTTAGGACCGGTGGCGTCTGCAGTGATATACGGCAGGTTCACGTCGGTCGACTGAGCGGAAGACAGCTCGATCTTGGCTTTTTCAGCGGCTTCTTTCAGGCGCTGCATGGCCAGCGGATCACCCTTGAGGTTCATGCCGCTTTCTTTCTTGAATTCGTCGACGAGGTAGTCGATCAGACGAATGTCAAAGTCTTCACCACCCAGGAACGTGTCGCCGTTGGTGGCCAACACTTCGAACTGGTGCTCGCCATCGACTTCAGCGATCTCGATCACGGAAACGTCGAAAGTACCGCCACCCAGGTCGTAAACGATCACGGTGTGATCGCCCTTGGCCTTGTCCATACCGTAAGCCAGAGCGGCTGCGGTTGGTTCGTTGATGATACGTTTTACGTCCAGGCCCGCGATGCGGCCGGCGTCTTTGGTCGCCTGACGCTGGCTGTCGTTGAAGTAGGCCGGAACGGTGATCACCGCTTCGGTCACTGGCTCGCCGAGGTAGTCTTCGGCGGTCTTCTTCATTTTCTTCAGAATTTCAGCCGAAATTTGTGGCGGCGCCATTTTCTGGCCGTTCACTTCAACCCAAGCGTCGCCATTGTCAGCCTTGGCGATCTTGTAAGGCACCATCTGGATGTCTTTCTGTACGACTTCTTCTTCGAAGCGACGACCGATCAGACGCTTCACCGCGTACAGGGTGTTGTGCGGATTGGTCACTGCCTGACGCTTGGCGGACTGGCCCACCAGGATTTCGCCATCGTTGGCGTAAGCGATGATCGACGGCGTGGTACGCGCGCCTTCGGCGTTTTCAATAACTTTGGCTACGCCGTTTTCAAGAACGGAGACGCAGGAGTTGGTAGTCCCCAGGTCGATACCGATAATTTTGCCCATGTTCACTCTCCCGAAACTTTGGATTTGGTTGCCGCAGCAGTGGTGGCTAACTGCGGTAGCACTTAAACGCTTGACTTCTAAATGGGGGCCTTGCGGCTAATTTCAAGCCTGCTCGTCAATCGACGGCGAAACCGGTGCCGGAGCTTTGCTGACCACGACCATTGCCGGGCGCAGCAGACGACCATTGAGCTGGTAGCCCTTCTGGAACACCTTGAGCACACTGTTCGGCTCGACGTCAGCGCTTTCCTGCATGGCCATCGCCTGATGAAGAACGGCGTTGAACGGTTCGCCATGCGGGTCGATCGCTTCCAGCTGATAACGCTTCAGGGTGTCCTGGAACATTTTCAGGGTCAGCTCGATGCCTTCGCGCATTGGACGGATGCTTTCGTCATCCGGATTGGACAATTCCAGGCCGCGCTCCAGGCTGTCGATGATCGGCAGCAGATCGCCGGCGAATTTTTCCAGCGCGAATTTGTGCGCCTTTTCTACATCCTGCTCTGCACGACGGCGGACGTTCTGCAGATCGGCGGCTACACGCAAAGCCTGATCCTGCGCGCCTGCCAGCTGCTCTTCGAGCACTTGTACACGAGCCGCCAGGTCATCACCCGAGGACTGGGGAGCCTGATCGGCGTCTAGATTTTGCGTATCCACTGTCTGTTCGTCAGCCATAAAATTCTCCTTTCAATATCGTCCGCGAGCTCGACTCGCGCTTCTGCCCAGCTATATGGGGCCGCAAAATCCGGCTTCAAGGGGTGGAAGTGATTAACCCTACAAAAAGCTCAGTATTGTCATTCCAAGGCGCGCTAAGGATTTCGTCGGATCGAGCGAAACGAGCTAAGCGAGGGCATTGTCAGCCAGAAACAAAACACTGTATAAATAACCAGACCTAAAGCCTGGGAGCGGCCTTTATGCTGGTGCACCTGTCCGTACACAACTACGCCATCGTTGAACATCTCGATCTCGAACTCGATCGCGGAATGAGCGTGATCACGGGGGAAACCGGCGCCGGCAAGTCGATCATGCTCGACGCCCTGGGCCTGACCCTCGGCGATCGCGCCGACAGCGGCGTGGTCCGCCCCGGTGCAGACAAGGCCGACATCCTGGCAACCTTCGACCTGGCCGACATTCCGGAAGCCAGCGCCTGGCTGGCCGAACGCGACCTCGAAAACGATGGCCCGTGCATCCTGCGCCGAGTGATCACCGCCGAAGGTCGCTCGCGCGGCTACATCAACGGCACGCCCTGCCCTTTGGGGGACCTCAAGGCACTGGGCGAGCTGCTGATCGATATCCACAGCCAGCACGAACACCAATCCCTGCTCAAGACCGACACCCACCGCCGCCTGCTCGATGAGTACGCCGGCGCTACCGATCTCGCCCGACAGGTGCAGCTTGCCGCCCAGCGCTGGCGCCAGACTCGGCAGGAACTGGAGCGACTCTCCAATTCCGGCGATGAACAGCGCGCTCGCCACCAATTGCTCAGTTATCAACTTGAAGAGCTGGAAAACCTCGGCCTTGGCGACAATGAGCTGGAACAGCTGGAACAGGAACACAAGAACCTGACCAATGCCGAAACCTTGTTGGGTATTTGCCGGCAAGTGGTCGAGCAGTGCAGCGAAAGTGATTCCGGCAATGTCCTGAATGCACTTACCGCCAGCCTCAACCGCTTGTCGAGCGTGAACAACTCAATTGGCGCATTGGGCGAAGCCAGCAGCTTGCTGACCAGCGCACAGATTCAAGTCGAAGAAGCCGTGGGCGAGCTCAACCGCTTCCTGGACAATTTCGACGCTGATCCGGCGCGACTTCAATACCTGGAAGAACGTCTCGACGCGATTTACACCATGGCGCGCAAACATCGCATTCAACCGACCGAAGTCGCGGAGATGCAACAGCGCCTGCTGGATGAAATCGAAACCCTGAATGCCAACGATGAGTCCATCGAGCGACTGAGCGACGAGCTGTCGTCCTATGCCCGCCACTACCAGGAAAAGGCCCGGGAGCTAAGCGACTTGCGCCACCAGGCATCCAGCAGCCTGGCCAGCGCCGTGGAGCAGGAAATCCAGCGACTGGGCATGCCTGGCGGCCGATTCACCATTGAGCTGCGTCCCAACAGCGGCGATGAATTGCTGCCTAACGGACTTGAGCAGGTAGAACTGCTGGTCAGCGCCAACCCGGGGCAGCCTTTAAAAGCCTTGGCGAAGGTCGCATCGGGCGGTGAACTGTCGCGGATCAGTCTGGCCATCCAGGTGATCACCGCACAAACCTCTCGCGTGCCGACGCTGGTGTTCGACGAAGTTGACGTGGGCATTGGCGGCCCGACCGCCGAGATCGTCGGCCAGTTGCTGCGTCGACTTGGCGAACGCGGACAAGTGCTGACCGTGACCCACTTGCCGCAAGTGGCGGCACAAGGTCACCAGCATTTGTTTGTGCACAAGGTACGAGGCGAGGATGCCACTCGCACCGCCGTCTCCAAGTTGAGCAAGAACGATCGTGTCGAAGAGGTGGCTCGAATGCTGGGCGGCATCAATCTCACCAAGGAATCCCTGGCCCACGCCAAAAAAATGGTGGTGACCGCAAAAGTTTAAGGCAAGCAGAAAGCACGAAGGCGACCCTGGGGTCGCCTTCGTTCGTTTCGCGAACCTTGCGTTCGCGCGACTGCTTACTTTTTCTTGCGTACGTACAGCACCAGATTGTGATCAACCATCTCGAAGCCATACTTGTCGACGATTGCTTTCTGCAGGCGCTCGATTTCTTCGTCGAAGAATTCGATCACTTCGCTGGTTTCGACGTTGACCATATGGTCGTGATGCTTGCCGTCGTCCAGCTCGAAGACCGCATGGCCCCCGTCGAAGTTGTGCCGCACCACAAGGCCAGCTGCCTCGAACTGGGTCAGTACACGGTAAACCGTGGCCAGACCGACGTCCTCGCCAGCCTCCATCAGTGCCTTGTAAACATCTTCAGCACTCATGTGGCGTTGCTCGGCGGAATCGAGCATTTGCAGAATTTTGACCCGTGGCAGGGTCACTTTGAGGCCGGCTTTGCGTAGTTCGCTATTTTCAACCATGGTCAGCTTTCTCGCGATGCTGCTTCGCAGCTTCTCTTAATGCGGGTATGATCGGCGTTTACGTTGTCCCAGCCAAGATAGTGGAAGTCGCCCACCGATGCAAAACACCAAGCTCTTGCTAACCAGTTTCACCTTTGTGGGACTGCTCGCACTCGCCGGTTGTTCATTCCCCGGGGTTTACAAAATCGACATCCAGCAGGGCAATGTCGTCACGCAGGACATGATAGACCAGTTACGCCCGGGAATGACCCGCAAGCAAGTACGGTTTATCATGGGTAACCCTCTGCTGACCGACACGTTCCATGCCGATCGCTGGGATTATCTGTACAGCCTGCAACCGGGTGGCGGTGAACGCCAACAGGAACGCATTAGCGTTATCTTCAACCCAAATGATCAGCTTGTCAGCCTCTCTGGTGATTTCATGCCAGGCGTGAGCCGCGACGAAGCCATTCTCGGCAAGGACAGTGGCACGACAGTGGCCGCCCCAGCAGAGAACGTCGAGAAGCCGAAACCGGAAAAACCGACCAAGCCAGGCTCGTTGCTCGATCAGATCCAGAAAGAAGTAGACGGTGTAGAGACTGTCCCAGTCCCGACTCCAGAACCACTGGACACCACGCCGCAATAATTTGCGACGCAATAAAAAACCCGGCATGTCCGGGTTTTTTATTGCCTGACGTTTACCGATTCACTGATTCCGGGCTTTAGCCTCGGCCGCCTTGGCCGCACGCAACCGCCGAACTTCCTTCGGATCCGCCAGCAACGGCCGGTAAATCTCGATGCGATCCCCCGACTGAACCGGTCGACTGTCCGCATCGACGATCACTTTGCCGAAAATCCCCACAGGACATGTAGCCAGATCCAGCTCCGGAAACGCCTGGCCGATACCGGATTTGAGCATCGCTGCCCGAACGTTTGTCCCTGCCGGAACGACCACCGACAAAAGCACCTGACGATCCACGGCGGCATACGCCACCTCGATCTCGCCCCCTGCCTCAACCATGTATTTGCTTGGCCCGCTGGCAGAACGCATCCACCAGCGTGTTGGCCGCCTGATTGAACAAAGGTCCGAGGGTCGCGCGAATAATGGGACCGGCGTAATCGAACGACAGGTCCAGGCTGATCTTGCAGGCCTTTTCGCCCAACGGCTTGAATACCCAGACTCCGTGCAATTGAGTGAACGGCCCTTCTTCCAGATTCATTTCGATCGACTGACCGGGAACCAACGTATTACGCGTTACAAAATGCTGGCTGAGCCCTCCCTTGGCCACACCGACGCTGGCGCGCATGTGTTCTGGGGAGCTTTCGAGGACTTCAGCTGTTGAGCACCAGGGCAGGAACTCCGGGTACCGCGCCACGTCGTTGACCAGGTCATACAGGGCTTGTGCCGGGTACGGCAGCAAGGCCGAACGTGAAATGTGTGTCGTCATGTCAGCGTCACTTCCACAGCTGGGCGGCAAATACTACGAGAATGCCGATGGGCGCCACATAGCGCATCAAAAACAAAGACAAGGCGAATAACGCAGGATTACGGATCGACAATTCGTCGCGCACCGCTTCCCGCCCCATCACCCAGCCCGCAAACACCACGAAACACAAACCACCGAGTGGCAACATGATTCGCGAGGTGAAGAAATCGATCACGCCAAAGAAGTCCAGTCCGCCCGCGGCGCCCCATTGATAGAGGTGGAACAAACCGTCTTCGTTCACGAAAAACTTGGCTTCCTTCCAGATATTGAAGGAAAACACAGTGCCCAGGCCAACAAACCAACAGCTGAATGCCAGCCAGAAGGTCACCCAGGCGCGGCTGATTTTGCTCCGTTCGACCAGGTACGCCACCATCGGCTCAAGCAGCGAGATCGCCGAACTCCAGGCTGCAATCGCCACCAGCACGAAGAACACTACGCCCATCACTTGGCCGAACGCTACGTTACCGAAGGCAAACGGCAGGCTGACAAACATCAGGCCAGGGCCTTCGCTCGGGTTCAGCCCTGCGGCGAACACAATCGGAAACAGCGCCAGGCCGGCCACCAGCGAAACAAAGGTATCGAGCAATGCCACGCCAACCACGGTCCCGGAAAGCGACGAATTCTTCGGCATGTAGGCGCCGTAGATCATGATCGAACCGACACCCACGCTAAGGGAAAAGAACGCGTGCCCCATGGCTGGCAACAAGCCGTCGAGAACTTTTTCCGGCTGGAAGTCGAACATGAAATGCACGCCCTCCATGAAATGCCCGCTGGTCATGCTGTAACCCAACAGCACAAGGATCATCACGAACAGCAGCGGCATCATGATCCGCAAGCTGCGTTCAAGCCCGGCAACCACGCCCTTGGCGATCACGATCGCCGACAGCAGGATGAAAATCGTGTGCCAAAGTGTCAGGCGCCACGGGTCGGCAATGACGCCGCCAAAATAAGCACCCACCTGATCAGGTGTCGCCCCCTGGAAATCGCCGCGCCCCATATCGATGATGTAATCGAGCGACCAACCGCCAACCACACTATAGAAAGACAGGATCAGTAACGCCGTGATCATCCCGGCAAAGGCGCCCCAGGACCATTTGGACGAGTGCCCCGCCTCCAGCGCCAGCACCTTCAAGGCGTTGGCCGGACTCTGCCGCGCACGTCGGCCGATCAGGGTTTCCGCCAGCATCACCGGAATGCCGATCAGCGCGATACAGGCCAGGAACATCAGCACGAAGGCGCCGCCGCCATAGACGCCGACCATGTACGGGAATTTCCAGATGCTGCCCAGCCCCACGGCCGAGCCGGTCGCGGCGAGTATGAAAACCCAGCGGCTAGCCCAACTGCCGTGGACAGAAACCTTGTCTGTCGACATTGATATTACGACCAAGCGTTGAAAAAAGAGCGCGCATTGTCCGGGATTCAATCAACCTGCTCAAGCACGCAGCAACACCGTAGCCGACTCGCTTGCAACTCCCTATAATGCCGCCCCTATGGCTAAACAGAAGAAACACCCAACAGGGACCATCGCGCAAAATAAAAAGGCGCGACACGATTACTTCATCGAACATAAGTTCGAGGCTGGTCTGGTCCTGGCCGGCTGGGAAGTAAAAAGTCTGCGGGCAAGCAAGCTGCAGCTGGTTGACAGTTACGTACTGCTCAAGGATGGCGAAGCCTGGCTGCTTGGCAGCCATATCACGCCGCTGACGACTGCCAGTACCCACGTCATCGCTGACCCGGTCCGCACCCGTAAACTCCTGCTCAACCGGCGCGAGCTGGAAAAGCTCGCCGCTGCCGTGCAGCAGAAGGGCTACGCCTGCATCTGCCTGTCCTGGTACTGGAGCAAGCACATGGTCAAGTGCGAGATCGCTCTGGGCAAGGGCAAGAAGGAATACGACAAGCGTGATACCGAACGCGAACGTGACGCCGGTCGCGAGTTGCAGCGTGCGGTGCGCAACAAAGGCAAGGAAGATTAAACTTTCGGCCTGAGTTTTGCGGCGCTAGCGAAAAGATCGCAGCCTGCGGCAGCTCCTACCCTGGAATGCGTTCCCTGTAGGAGCTGCCGCAGGCTGCGATCTTTTTTGCATTAAACGATCACATCCCCTTGCGCCGCTCCGCCCGGGCCATGCGCTGCACTTCCTGACGCACTTCTTCCAGCACTTCCTGTACATACAGAATGTGCCGACTGGAAACCTCCCGCGCCTGTTCCGCCCTGCCTTCGATAATCGCCAGGTACAACTCCCGGTGCTGCGTGATCAGCATGTCGCGGGTTTCAGTGCGCTGCTTGTACATGCCGCCGATGTTGGTCACCACGTTGCGCTTGAGCAGATCGAACAAGCCACGAATGGTGTGCAACAAAACCGCGTTGTGACTGGCCTCGGCAATCGCCAAATGGAACTTGGCATCTGCCGCGCCCTCTTCCGCCCGACTGACTTCATCGTGCCGCGAATAGCAGTCCTGCAATTCATTGAAGGCCGCAGTCAGTCGCTCGCGATCGACATCCGTAGCGCGTAACGCCGCGTAATAAGCACAGGACGCTTCCAGGGTGTGGCGAAACTCCAGCAGGTCTCGCTGAGCCTCGGGATTACTTTCCAGCAGTTGCAGCAATGGATCACTGAAGGTCGTGCCCAGGGATTCCACCACATAATTGCCGCCGCCCTGACGACTGACCAGCAAGCCCTTGGCCGTCAACTTTTGAATGGCCTCACGCAAGGAAGGACGCGATACGCCGAATTGCTCGGCCAATGCGCGCTCGGCCGGCAAGCGCTCACCCGCCTTCAGCGTGCCTTCGAGGATCATGCCCTCCAGCTGCTCGACAATATCGTCAGACAAACGGCGCTGACGAATCTGATCAAACCCCATAACTCGATTTCTCCACGATCCCGACGGCTCGCCGGGGCTCTATTCTGGCCGATTCGCGCCGCGCCAGCACCTGCCAGACAACATTTAACCGAGCGGACCAGATGCCCGATCAGGCCACGCATTCGACAAAAGTTTTAGGGCGGCAAATTGACACACCGCACACAAGACTTTTACCCTAGCCAACAGCGATTGTAAATTGGTCTTACCAATTATCCAAGAACGCTGATCAGTGCCTGACCAACAACAATTAGGGGCCACCCCATATGCAAACCTGGCAACAGCTCTACAGCCCTCTCGGCAGCCTCGGTTTATCCGCGCTCGCAGCCGTCATTCCCATCGTGTTTTTCTTCCTGGCCCTGGCCGTGTTCCGCCTCAAAGGTCATGTGGCCGGCAGTATCACGCTGGGCTTGTCGATCCTGGTGGCGATCTTCGCCTTCCAGATGCCCGTCGACATGGCGTTCGCCGCCGCCGGATATGGCTTCGCCTACGGCTTGTGGCCGATTGCCTGGATCATCGTGGCGGCCGTGTTCCTCTACAAGCTGACAGTCAAGAGTGGCCAGTTCGAAGTGATCCGCAGCTCGGTGCTGTCGATTACCGACGACCAGCGCCTGCAAGTGCTGCTGATCGGCTTCTGCTTCGGTGCCTTCCTCGAAGGTGCGGCCGGTTTCGGTGCGCCGGTGGCGATTACCGCCGCGCTGTTGGTAGGACTGGGCTTCAACCCGCTGTACGCCGCAGGCCTGTGCCTGATCGCGAATACCGCTCCGGTAGCCTTCGGCGCCTTGGGGATTCCGATCATCGTCGCCGGCCAAGTGACCGGCATCGACGCGTTCAAGATCGGCGCCATGACGGGTCGCCAACTGCCGCTGTTGTCGCTGTTCGTGCCGTTCTGGCTGGTGTTCATGATGGATGGCCTGCGCGGCGTCCGGGAAACCTGGCCGGCAGCATTGGTCGCCGGCTTGAGTTTCGCCGTGACCCAGTACTTCACATCGAACTTCATCGGCCCGGAGCTGCCGGACATCACCTCGGCCCTGGCCAGCCTGATCTCCCTGACCCTGTTCCTGAAAGTCTGGCAGCCAAAACGCGCCGCCGGCCAACACATCGCCGGCGCCGTTTCGGCCTCCGTGGTCACCGCAAGCGTCGGTGGTTTTGGTCAGAAACGCAGCACCGTCGCGTCGCCTTACAGCCTGGGTGAAATCTTCAAAGCCTGGTCGCCATTCCTGATCCTGACCGTACTGGTCACCATCTGGACCCTGAAACCGTTCAAGGCGATGTTTGCCACCGGCGGTTCGATGTACAGCTTCGTGTTCAACTTTGCCATCCCGCACCTTGATCAAATGGTGATCAAGGTCGCGCCGATCGTGGCCAACCCGACCGCCATTCCAGCGGTGTTCAAACTTGACCCGATTTCCGCGACCGGCACGGCGATTTTCTTCTCGGCGTTGATCTCGATGCTGGTGCTGAAGATCAATTTCAGAATTGGTCTTACCACTTTGAAAGAGACCTTCTACGAACTGCGCTGGCCGATCCTGTCCATCGGCATGGTGCTGGCTTTCGCTTTCGTCACCAACTACTCGGGCATGTCGTCGACCATGGCCCTGGTATTGGCCGGCACTGGCGCAGCGTTCCCGTTCTTCTCGCCGTTCCTCGGTTGGCTGGGCGTATTCCTGACTGGCTCCGATACCTCGTCCAACGCGCTGTTCAGTTCGCTGCAAGCGACTACCGCACACCAGATCGGCGTCAACGACACCCTGTTGGTCGCGGCGAACACCAGCGGCGGCGTGACCGGCAAGATGATCTCGCCACAATCGATCGCCGTCGCCTGCGCCGCGACCGGGCTGGTGGGCAAGGAATCTGACCTGTTCCGCTTCACCCTCAAGCACAGCCTGTTCTTCGCCACGATTGTCGGCTTGATCACCCTGGCTCAAGCCTATTGGTTCACCGGCATGCTGGTGCACTAAGTACTACACGCGACATGGAAAAAACCGACGCCGGACCACGATTCCGGCGTCAGCTATTCACAACCCGGTCTGTAAGGCTGCTGAAAGAATCTCTCTCTATATTCAGCAGCCTCAGCGGACGGATAACCGGGCCCACCCGGAGACACGCCTGATGAGCGAGCTTTTTTACAATGCTGTGCCGAATGCGACCCGTGTCGCCCCGCCACTGCCCGAGCCTCGGCAATACCCCAGCGAGAAGCCGCAACGGGTGTACCTGTTCGGGACCTGCGTAGTGGACTTGTTCTACCCGGAAGCCGGAATGGACGCGATCCACTTGCTGGAGCGCGAAGGCATCCGTGTCGAATACCCGCAAGGGCAAAGCTGCTGCGGTCAACCGGCCTACACCTCGGGTTACACCGAGCAGGCACGGACCGTGGCGCGCTCGCAACTGGCGCTGTTCGCCGGGGATTATCCGGTGGTGGTGCCTTCGGGCTCCTGCGCGGGCATGTTGCGTGAACACTATGCCGACTTGTTCAAGGACGAGCCGGACACGCTGAAACAGGTTCAGGCCCTGGCCGCCAGAACCTTTGAGCTGGCCGAGTTCCTGTTGTTTGTCTGCAAGGTGCAGCTCAATGACAGTGGCGAGCCGGTAAAAGTCGCGTTGCACACGTCGTGTTCGGCACGCCGTGAAATGAACACCCACCTGCACGGCCGCGAGTTGTTGGCGCAGTTGAGCAACGTGGAGCGAGTCGACCACAGCCATGAAAGCGAATGCTGTGGCTTCGGTGGGACTTTCAGCGTCCGTATGCCAGATATTTCCGGCGCGATGGTGGCTGACAAGACCCGCTCGTTGAAGGAATCCGGCGCACACAAGGTACTCAGTGCCGACTGCGGTTGTCTGATGAACATCAACGGCTCGCTGGAAAAACAGCAGGAAGCGTTGCGCGGCCAACATCTGGCCAGCTTCCTCTGGCAACGTACCGGAGGTGCCCGATGAGCGCCGCCGAGATTATTCCTACGGTTACCGTAGAAGAGGATTTCCGCACCCGGGCTCACGAGGCCTTGGGTGATGCGCAATTGCGAGGCAACTTCCGCAAGGCGATGGATTCACTGATGAGCAAACGTGCGGCCGCTTTCAGCGATGCCCACGAAAGAGAACATTTGCGTGCGCTGGGCAATGCCGTCCGCGCTCGTGCGTTATCCAAGTTGCCCGAGCTGCTCGAGCAACTTGAACAGAACCTGACCCGCAACGGTGTGACAGTGCACTGGGCGGAAACGGTGGACGAGGCCAATGGCATCGTCCTCTCGATCATCCGCGCTCACGAGGGGCGGCAAGTGATCAAGGGCAAATCGATGGTCAGCGAAGAGATGGAGATGAACCATGTCCTCGCTGAACAGGGCATTGAATGCCTGGAATCGGACATGGGCGAGTACATCGTCCAGCTCGACCACGAGAAGCCTTCACACATAATCATGCCGGCGATCCACAAGAACGCCGGTCAGGTCGCGTCCTTGTTCCACGACAAACTTGGCGTGGAATACACCAAGGACGTAGACCAACTCATTCAGATCGGTCGCAGGGTCCTGCGGCAGAAATTCTTCGAAGCGGACATCGGCGTCTCCGGTGTCAACTTCGCCGTGGCCGAAACCGGCACCTTGCTGCTGGTGGAAAACGAAGGCAATGGGCGCATGACCACCACGGTTCCGCCGGTGCACATCGCCGTGACCGGTATCGAAAAAGTCGTGGAAAACCTGCGCGACGTGGTGCCGCTGCTGTCGCTGCTGACCCGTTCGGCGCTGGGTATCCCGATCACCACCTACGTCAACATGATCTCCGGCCCGCGCAAGGAACATGAGCTCGACGGCCCGCAGGAAGTGCATCTGGTGCTGCTCGACAACGGTCGCAGCCAGGCCTTTGCCGATAGCGAGTTGCGTCAGACCCTGAACTGCATCCGCTGCGGCGCCTGTATGAATCATTGCCCGGTCTATACCCGAATCGGCGGCCATGCCTATGGCGAGGTTTACCCCGGCCCTATCGGAAAAATCATCACCCCGCACATGGTTGGCCTGGCGAAAGTCCCCGACCACCCGAGCGCCTCTTCGTTGTGCGGTGCCTGCGGTGAAGTCTGCCCGGTAAAAATCCCGATCCCTTCGTTGCTGCGTCGCTTGCGCGAAGAAAACGTCAAGGCGCCGGACAGCACGAATCAAGTGATGCGCGGCCAGGGCAGCAAGTACTCGCGCAAGGAACGTTTCATCTGGAACGCCTGGGCGAAACTCAATAGCTCGCCCACGCTGTATCGCCTGTTCGGTCTGGCCGCGACGCGCCTGCGTGCACTTACACCCAGCAATGTTGGCCCGTGGACGCAAAACCACAGCGCCCCGAAACCCGCTGCCCGCTCATTGCATGACCTGGCTCGCGAGCATCTGGCCAAACAGGGAGATCGTTGATGAGCGCCAAGCACAACATCCTCGCCAAACTGCGTAAAAGTCTGACAGGCACCACGCCGGTGGCTGACAACTTCGATGTCGATCTGGTGACGCAGCCTTACACCTACACCGCCGAACAACGCATCCCGCAACTGCGCAAACTGATGGAAGCCGTGCACACGGAAATCCACCTGACGTCAGATGAAGCCTGGCCTGAGTTGCTTGCACAGCTACTGCAGGAGCGTCGGTTGCCGAGCCTGTTGATCGCGCCGACCACACCTCACGGTCAGCGTGTCGCACATCACTGGGAGAAAAATCCTGGCCTGCCGACACTCAAGGCCTACGATCGCCCAATGGAAGAATGGAAAGCCGAACTGTTCAACGACACCCCGGCGAGCCTGACCGGCACTCTTGGCGCCATCGCTGCCACCGGCAGCCTGATTCTCTGGCCGACACGGGAAGAGCCGCGCCTGATGAGCCTCGCGCCACCAGTGCATTTCGCCCTGCTCAAGGCCAGCGAAGTCCGCGACAACTTCTATCAGGTGCAGCAGGAGTTCGACTGGGCCAAAGGCATGCCGACCAATGCGCTGCTAGTCTCCGGCCCATCGAAAACCGCTGACATTGAACAAGTGCTGGCCTACGGCGCCCACGGTCCGAAAGATCTGGTGGTGTTGATCCTGGAGGACCAATGAGTCTACCGGCCGCTTTCCTGCGTGATGCGCAGCAACTGATTCCACGGGAGCGTCGCTTCGACGACCCGTTGTCGACCCTGGCTTTTGGCACCGACGCCAGTTTCTATCGCTTGATTCCGCAACTGGTGATCCGCGTCGAGTCCGAAGATGAAGTGGTTGAGCTGCTGAAACTGGCCCAGCGTGATCAGGTGCCGGTGACCTTCCGCGCCGCCGGCACCAGCCTGTCCGGGCAGGCCATCAGCGATTCGGTGCTGATCGTGCTTGGGGATAACTGGAACGGTCGCGAGATCCGTGGCCAGGGCACGCAAATTCGCCTGCAACCGGGCGTGATCGGCGCGCAGGCCAACGCGTGGCTGGCACCGTTCGGGCGCAAGATCGGCCCGGACCCGGCGTCGATCAACGCCTGCAAAATTGGCGGCATCGTCGCCAACAATGCCAGCGGCATGTGCTGCGGCACGGCGCAAAATACCTATCACACCCTCGCGGGCATTCGTCTGGTTTTGGCCGACGGCAGTCGACTCGATACCGAAGATGCTGCCAGTGTCGCGGCATTTCGCCAAAGCCATGGTGAGCTGCTGGAACGTCTGGCGACGTTGGGGCGCGAGACTCGGGCAAACGCTGAACTCGCCGCCAAAATTCGCCACAAATACCGTCTGAAAAATACCACCGGCCTGTCACTCAACGCCCTGGTGGATTACGACGAGCCTGTGGATATCTTGAGCCACTTGCTGGTGGGTTCCGAAGGTACGCTCGGCTTCATCAGCGCGGTGACTTACGACACCGTGATCGATCACCCGAACAAGGCCTCGGCGCTAATCGTATTCCCGGATGTGGAAACCTGCTGCAACGCGGTCACCGTACTGAAAAGCCAACCGGTGTCGGCGGTGGAACTGCTGGACCGACGCAGTTTGCGTTCGGTGCAAAGCAAACCCGGCATGCCCGCTTTCGTACAGCATCTGTCGAACAATGCCTGCGCCCTGCTGATCGAATCCCGCGCGGCGTCGTCCACACTGCTGCACGAACAACTGGCGCAGATCATGGCGTCACTGGCGTCTTTCCCGGTGGAGAAGCAAGTCGACTTCACTGAAGACCCGCTGGAAAACGCCCGACTCTGGGCGATCCGCAAGGACACTTTCCCCGCTGTCGGCGCAGTGCGCAAAACCGGAACCACGGTGATCATCGAGGACATGACCTTCCCGGTGGAACAACTGGCCATCGGTGTGAACCGGCTGATCGAGTTGTTCGACAAACATCACTACGACGAAGCAATCCTTTTCGGACACGCTCTGGAAGGCAATCTGCACTTCGTCTTCACCCAAGGCTTCAACAATCCGGAAGAAGTCGCACGCTACCAGGCGTTCATGGACGATGTGGCGCAATTGGTCGCGGTGGAATTCGGCGGCTCGCTCAAGGCTGAACACGGGACCGGACGCAACATGGCGCCATTCGTCGAACTGGAATGGGGCAGCGATGCCTATCAGTTGATGTGGCAGCTCAAACGACTGCTCGACCCCAACGGCATTCTCAACCCGGACGTGGTGTTGAGCGACGATCCGCAAATCCATCTCAAGCATCTCAAGCCGTTGCCGGCCGCCGACGAGATTGTGGATAAGTGCATCGAATGCGGTTTCTGCGAGCCGGTCTGCCCATCGAAAGGCCTGACCCTGAGCCCGCGCCAGCGCATCGTGATCTGGCGTGACATCCAGGCGAAGAAACGCGCCGGGGTCGATACCCGCGAACTTGAAGCGGCGTATGAATATCAGGGCATCGACACCTGTGCTGCGACCGGTCTGTGTGCGCAACGCTGCCCCGTGGGAATCAATACCGGCGAACTGGTGAAAAAGCTTCGCGGCCAGCACGCCACCCATACGAAAACCGCCAATTGGCTTGAAGGCAATTTCGCCACGGCGCTGCAAGGCGCGCGTTTCACCCTGCACGTGGCGAATGGTGCGCGGATGTTGCTGGGCGCACCACGATTGGCGAAGTTATCGGCGACGTTGACGCGTTTGTCCAAAGGTCAGGTCCCGCAATGGACCAACGCCATGCCGCAACCGGAAAAAGCCATTCGCTTCAGCCCGACGGTGACGGACGAGCGTCCGCGCGTGGTGTATCTGGCCGCGTGTGTTTCACGTGCCATGGGACCAGCGGCCGGCGACAAAGAGCAAATGTCGCTGTACGACAAAACCCGCGGTCTGCTAGAAAAGGCCGGTTATCAGGTGGTCTTCCCGGACAATCTGGACAACCTCTGCTGCGGCCAGCCGTTCGCCTCAAAAGGCTATGCCGAACAGGCCGAACACAAGCGTCAGGAACTGATCGGCGCCCTGCTCCACGCCAGCCGCGGAGGGCTCGATCCGATTTACTGCGACACCAGCCCCTGCACCTTGCGCCTGGCTCAGGACCTGGGCGATGTGCGCCTGGACCTCTACGATCCGGTGCGATTCATCCGCACGCATTTGATGGATCGACTGGACTTCACTCCACTGGACACGCCGATCGCGGTGCATGTCACGTGCAGCACCCAACACCTTGGGGAAAGCCAGGCGCTGATCGATCTGGCGCGCAAGTGCAGCAAAAACGTGGTCATCCCCGAAGGCATTCATTGCTGCGGATTTGCCGGCGACAAAGGCTTCACCACGCCGGAATTGAATGCGCATTCCCTGCGCACCTTGAAGGACGCGGTGCAGTATTGCAGCGAAGGCATTTCCACCAGCCGCACCTGCGAAATCGGCCTGAGCCAGCACGGCGGGATCGATTATCACGGGCTGGTGTATCTCGTGGATCGTGTGACACAAGCACGTCCGGCTTAAGGGTGATGGACTGAAAAAGGGGCATTTTCTTGCCCCTTTTTGCTGTGCATCGCCATCATCCACCTGCAAAAAAAAACCGAATTCCTGCGCGCGGCTATAGTCATTTAGCTAGGCTCTGTGAAAGGGCTTATAACCACCTCGGCCAGCAGCCCGCTTCACCGGCAGCACCGAGCCCTCATGCGCAAGGAGATAACCATGAAGCACTCTGCAATTGCTGGATTGTTCATCGCTACTGCAATGTTGGCGTCGCCGGTGTTTGCGGCGGATAAGGATCTGTGTGACGGGAACATTCAACAAATAAGCGATTTCGTGGACAGCGCGCCGTCCCTCCCGGAAGGCACAATGGACACCGTCAAAGCTGCCCTGACAAAAGCGAAAACAGCCCAGGCGGCCGGGAACGACAAGGATTGCGTGGAAATCTCCTCCGGCATCATCACCAAAATGCAGATTCGCAACCCTACCCGGAACTGATGCCAGACAAGGCCAACCTTCGGGTTGGCCTTCCGGGGCACATTGACGTAGACTACACAGGCTTGTTGCTCATCTGATTCACGAGCAATGAGTTCGGGGCCGTTTAGGATTCGACGCCGGTCGCGAAACTTTAGGTGCATGCCGAGTTGGTAACAGAACTCGTAAATCCACTGTTGCAACTACTTATAGTTGCCAATGACGAAAACTACGGCCAGGAATTCGCTCTCGCTGCGTAAGCAGCCTTAGCCCTGAGCTTCTGGTACCTTCGGGTCCAGCAATCACCAGGGGATGTCTGTAAACCCAAAGTGATTGTCATATAGAACAGAATCGCCGTGCAGTACGTTGTGGACGAATCGGCTAAAACTTACACAACTCGCCCAAAGCACCCTGCCCGTCGGGTCGCTGAGGGTTAACTTAATAGACACGGCTACGCATGTAGTACCGACAGCGGAGTACTGGCGGACGGGGGTTCAAATCCCCCCGGCTCCACCAAATAAAAAAAAGACGTCCACGGACGTCTTTTTTTATGCCTGAAATTCAGCAAAACCTCAGCATTCATGTGCCGCTATCCCGCCCGCAACACTACCGCTCAGGATATGCAGCAAAATCCGTGTACCCCCTTTCCCCACGCCGGGTGTAATACGCTGAGCGATCCGCTTCCGCCAACGGCCAACCATGCTTGAGGCGCTCGGCCAGGTCCGGGTTTGCGATGTAGGGTCTGCCGAAGGCGATCAGGTCCACCAATCCGGTGTCGAGCGCATCCTGCGTGCTCTGGCGATCGGTGAATCCGCCGCACCAAATGATCTTGCCGGGAAACGCCGCTCGAACCTTGGCCAGCAGGGCGTGATCGAGGTGACGCGATTTGAACTCGGCAACTTCCATGTTCGCTTCCGGCATCAGTTCGTAGACCAGATGCAGGTAGGCGACGCCGAGGCGACCCAATTTATCGGCAACGTACAGCAAGGTTTCTTCAGTCAGAGGGTCCGCCGGAATACCGTTGAATTTGCCGAACGGCGACAGGCGGACACCCACGCGCCCCGGCCCCAACTCGCGCACTGCCGCTTCAACCACTTCCATCAGGAATCGTGTACGGTTTTCCACGCTGCCGCCGCCGAAGCAATCGGTGCGCGTGTTGAGCACCGAGTTCATGAACTGCTCGAACAGATAACCATTGGCTGCGTGGATTTCGACCCCGTCAAATCCAGCCTCCCGCGCCTGGACGCAGGCTTGAGTAACGGTGCCGACCAAGGCAAACACTTCTTCCGTCCTCAGGCGTCTTGGCTTGCCTGCGGGCATATAGCCCAACGCGCCATCCGCGTCATGGGCAAACACTTGCGAATCCGCCCTTTCCTCGGTGACGCCCCATGGCGCTTCGCCGTTGGGCATGAGCGATGGATGGGCCATCCTGCCGACGTGCCAGAGTTGCAGAAATATCGTGCCGCCGTTGCGGTGAACCTCATCGGTCACCAGACGCCAGCCCTGCCGCTGGTCCTGCGTGTAGATGCCAGGTGTCATCGCATAGCCGTTGCTGGACGGCGCAACGTCGGTTGCCTCGGCCACGATCAGGCCGGCGCTTGACCGCTGACCGTAGTAGGTGGCCATCAACTCATTCGGGATATCACCCTCGGAGGTCCGCGTGCGAGTCATGGGGGCCATGACAATGCGGTTTTTCAGCGCGACGGTGCCGCCAACCAATTGGGAATCAAACAGGTCTATCATGGATTTTCCTTCGGGTCGGAACGGATCGGAAGGAAAATGTACTTTTCGATATTCGCCTCCTCTACACACCGTTTGGTCAGTGGTCACAAATGAAGACGATCAATAGACTCCCCGGCTTGCCAGTCGAACGTGCGCTAGGTGTCCTTTCCGGGCGCTGGAAAGCGGTCATCCTTCATGTGTTGCTGGACGGCCCGCAACGCACCTGTGATCTGGAAAAGCGCATCGCCGGTATCTCCCAAAAGGTGTTGATCGAGCAACTTCGCGCGCTTGAGGAACATGGAATGGTGAGCCGGCAACCCATCGCCGTGGATCGCCAGGGCATCGAATACCTGCTCACCCCGCTTGGCGAAAGCCTGCGGCCCATCCTGGATTCGCTGATCGAATGGGGTATCCATCACGCCACGGAGCTCGACGACGTAGACAGGCTGCTGCCATGCAGTGATGTGGTGAGAGATCGGGTCAAAGTGGTCCTATGACCTGTCCCAGGCTCACCCCCTCGCACGATGACGCAAGCGCGAGTAAGAGATCAGCATGCTGGTCAGCTCTTGTGTGACCTGGGTGAAGGGTGACACTCGACGGCTGACCAGGCACACCTCATTCGACTCCAACGGTTCGCGAATCGAAATGCTGATCAGCGACGAGGAAAACAGCTTCATGCCGGGCAGCATCCCGGGCTCAATGGTCAAGTAGTCCGTCTCGGAAATGATGTGCAGGATTTCCAGCAGCGATTCGGTGGTGATCGCGATCTTTGGCGGCGGCAAGCCCTGAGCTCTGAACAGCTCGACCAGATGATTTTCCGCACTGCCGACGACCCCGGCCGGGCGGACACTTATCCACTCGCAATCGGCTAAATCATGAACTGAGCGAGCACCCGCAAGCGGATGTCCCTTGCGCGCAATCACGCTGGACTTCGAGCTGTAGAGCCGCTCGATCTGCAGGTCGATATCGCAGACGTTGGGGCTCAAGGGGCACATCACGAAATCGAGCCGGCCAGCGCGAATCATCTCGATCAGCATCTTCGTCTTGCCGCTGGCGACATGCAGCTGCACCTTTGGAAATCGGCGGGTAAAACTGTTGAAGACTGGCATCAGGCACGCGGCCAACGGTTCCACGGTGACACCCAATGCGATCTGCCCTTCGGGCATGCCATTCCACTGTCGGACGTCTTGAACCGCGCGATCGCAATCCAGAATGATCGAGCGCGCCCGGGGCAGAAAAACCTTGCCGGCGAGGGTCACGCTGATGCCTTGATTGGAGCGCACCAGCAAGGTGACCCCCAGTTCTTTTTCCAGACTTTGAATCGACTCCGTCAACGTGCTTTGCGCAGCGTCCAGCTCTCGCGCTGCCGAACGGAAACTGCCCATGTCGACCACCGAGCAGAAGGCCCGCAGCTGAATCAGCTTCATGAAGCACGGCCTCTGGGACGGCTATAGGCACGGTCGCAGACGACCGGGACTTTTTCGGTTTTGCTCATGGGGCTTTCTCGAAATCCATCAAATGCATACGATTGAATCGTACGCGATAGATAAATATTCAAGCAAAGACCTGATGATGTCAAAGCTCGTGTTAAGTCTTGGCGACGAGTGGTGGCGCAAGCCGGATGTGCGGAAAAACCGAAGATGATCGCTTTTTCCGTTCTATTCGGCACCTGAACTCGCCTATAAAATCAGGCCCGTCAGATAGTGACTTTCGTTTGTACTATTTGAATTTCGATAATCCCGTGAAAAGTTATAACTAATAGCAGTTTCCATTAAAGGGGCTCTACGTGTGACTTCGCGCCTGAGGAATCTGCATGCCCAAAAACAACAAACAACTTTCCCTTAGCAGACGCAAATTTTGCGGCGCTGCTGCCGTGACCTGCGCGGCTGCACCCCTAGGGCTACTCGGCTTCTCAATCAAGACTGACGCTATGACCAATAATCAAAAAACAACAAATAGTGCTTCCACCGAAATACGTCCCTTTCATTTCAGCGCCCCGGAGTCAGAACTTTCAGAGTTGCGCAGACGCATACAAGCAACAAGATGGCCGGACAAGGAAACAGTGAACGACTCATCGCAAGGCGTACAACTTGCGACGATTCAAAAACTGGCAAAACACTGGGCGACACAGTACGACTGGCGAGTAATCGAATCAAAAATAAACGCCCTTCCAAACTTCATCACCCGGATTGATGGCCTGGATATACATTTCATCCATATCCGCTCCAAACACGAAAATGCGCTACCGCTGCTCATGGCGCACGGCTGGCCTGGATCGGTGATTGAGTTGATGAAAGTCATCGGCCCGCTGACCGATCCTGAGGCGCACGGTGGCAGCGCCGCCGACGCGTTCAGCCTGGTCATTCCATCGATGCCGGGGTACGGCTTCTCGGAGAAACCGACCGAGGCCGGTTGGAATCCTGTTCGTATCGCCGATGCCTACATCGAGTTGATGAAGCGCCTCGGCTACACCCGGTATGGGGCGCAGGGCGGCGACTGGGGCGCTATCGTCGTCGACCTGATGGCTGCAAAGGCGCCACCTGGCCTGATCGGCATTCACTCGAACATGCCTGGCGTGATCCCGCCTGAACTGGATGCGGCATTGTTCCGTGGCGACCCGGTCCCGAGTGGTCTTTCCGGGGAAGAGAAACTGGCGGCCGATCAACTCGCCAACACCTACAAGCACATCGGCTACGCAATCATGATGGGCGACAGGCCTCAGTCGCTCACCGGCATCACCGACTCCCCCGTAGGTTTGGCAGCGTTCATGCTTGATCACGATCCTAAAAGCTACGAGATGATTGCGCGCTCTATCGACGGACATCCAGAAGGACTGACACCCGATGACGTCCTGGACAACATCACGCTGTTCTGGCTGACCAAGACTGCCCTGTCTTCGGCTCGGCTCTATTGGGAAAACAAGTCGACCTTTTTCGCCGTCAAGGGCGTCAACATCCCGGTGGCGGTCAGCGTGTTTCCCGATGAACTGTATACGGCGCCGAGAAGTTGGTCGGAGAAGGCATATCCCAAGCTCGTGCATTACAACAGGCTTCCCAAAGGCGGGCACTTTGCTGCATGGGAGCAGCCGGCGCTTTTCTCGCAGGAAGTCCGGGCCGGGTTCAAGACCCTGCGCTAAGCGCGCCAGCTCCTAGCATCGAAGAACTGATTCCTGTTGGCTGAGGATCAGGTTGGCGGGTGGGCCAATCCACCCGTCTCGACCGTTCGTCGTCGAGGCGAAAAATAATCTTTGACATCGTTGGGGCTTTGGCAGAATATTCATCCATCGCATGCGATCTAATCGAAAGCGACCAACAACATAAACCTTCGTTGCCGTTTGGAGATTCAACCATGAACACCGCAAGCACCTACACCCTGTTCATTACCACCGCTCGCGCTGCCCAAGGTCACAACGGTAACAACTGGATCATTGCAGCAGCCGACTGATAAACCGTTTTCCACACCTAACATATCGTATGCGATGTAATCGCACACACTACCAACCTTAAGGAATCACCCCATGAGCAAGATCGAAAAAGTACTGGCCACCGGCAAAACCCACACCACCTTCAGCAGCGCCGGCAAAACCTCACGCGGTCACAACGGCATCCTCGACATCGAGCTGTCGTCCCTCGGTTCCGCTCAACCGTCCCACATGTTCGCCGCTACCCAGCCGCACCCGAAAGCCGAGCAATTGTTCGCCGGGGCATGGTCGGCCTGCTATACCGCAGCGGTTGGCCTGGTTGCCGCAGAGCGCAACATCGCACTGCCCGCAGACCTGGCCGTCGACATCGAAGTGGACCTGGGCCAGACGGGTCCGGCCTACTTCCTTCAGGCCCGACTGACCCTGCGCGTACCGGGGCTGGCACACGATGTGGCGACCGAACTGGCACACATCGCCGATTCCATCTGCCCGTACTCGAAAGCGACACGCGGCAATATAGACGTAGCCCTGAACGTTATTACGGCTTAATACGTCGCATGCGATGTTAGCGTACACGTAGCACATAATTGAAAATCTGAGGGAATCATCATGAGCAAAATCGACAAAGTACTGGCCAGCGGCAAAACCCACACCACCCTGAGCAGCGCAGGCACTACCTCGCGCGGTCATAACGGCAACCTCGACATCGAACTGTCGTCCCCGGGCAGCGCCACACCGGCACACGTGTTCACCGGCGTGCAGCCGCACCCGAAAGCCGAGCAACTGTTCGCCGGAGCGTGGTCGGCCTGCTACATCGCGGCGGTGAGTCTGGCGGCCCAACAACTGAAGGTGACACTGCCGGCCGATACCGCTGTCGACATCGAAGTCGATCTGGGCCAGACCGGCGCGGCCTACTTTCTTCAGGCCCGACTGACCCTGCGCGTGCCCGGCCTGTCGCACGAAATCGCCACCGAACTGGCCCACAACGCCGATGCCATTTGCCCGTACTCCAAGGCAACACGCGGCAACATTGATGTTGCCATCAACGTCCAGACCGCGTAACGCAGTCCACGACCGGTCGCCAGGGTGTTTCCCGGTGGACCGGTCGTCGGCTTTACCGGCCGGTTACACGTGTACATTGAAGGGCAAAGGTCTGAGCACTTCCGACACCATCGCATGCGATGTATAGTCCGAGTTTGCAACCCATCCGTCTTTGCCCAGAGAGAACGCGTATGAAACCCACTGAAAAGACATCCGCCCTCGACCTGAAGCTCTCCGACTTCCTGTGCTTTGCGGTCTATTCCTCCAACCTCGCCTTCGGCAAGGCGTACAAGCCAATGCTCGAACGGCTCGGCCTGACCTACACGCAATACATCACCCTTGTGGCGCTGTGGGAGCAAGACGACCAGACCGTTGGCAGCCTCGGTGAAAAGCTGTTCCTCGAATCCAACACCCTCACGCCGATCCTGAAAAAACTCGAAGCAATGGGTTTTCTGCTGCGCCAGCGCGACCCGGAAGACGAACGCCAGGTGCGGATCAGTCTCACAAAAGAAGGGCGAAAACTGCGCGGAGAACTGACCGAAGAAGGCTTCCCGCAAACCGGTCTCGACCCCGAGGATTTCGTGCAAATGCAGCAGGCGATTGTGAAGCTGCGCAACAACCTCATCCGTACGACCAAAGACCGCCACGACGCGGAGTAAAAGGCGTCCCTAGCTCAGACGAAAGTCGCTCAAGTCAATCGACACCATCAACCGCTCCCGCAGTGGCTGCAGATTTTCGTCCCGCAGATAAGCTCTACGCCGCGTCGGGAAACGCAGGCCTTGAGCCTCGACGTAATCACTCACGTATTGAGCAGCGGCAAACCCGCCGGCGATATCGACGTGGTAGTCATGGCGTCGCAGCAGAAAGTCGTCGCCGAAGTAGAAATCCTGGAAGCGGCTGTGGCTGGCGATGTGTTCTGGAAACTCGACCCGCAGCCCGCGCCAGATCTCCTGACCTTCGTGCCAAGGCTCGATCTCGCTCACATTGAAGCCCGGCATCGCCATGAAAAACGGGGTCGTCAGGTAAGTCCACATCGCATAACCGCTGAAATACGCGCGATGCAACGGGTCCCAAGGCGTGTCCATGCCGTGCCCGGCGAATGCCTCGCGCGGGTTCGGACGTTCACGCACGATTTCGCCTTGAGAGGTTTCGATTGCGATGTAATCAGCCCGGAATGCCGTGCGCCAATCAGGATTGCCGAAAGGGGTAACCGAGGCCTGTTGCTGGTGCAGGCTGACGGTCATCTCGCGGGGCATCGTGTCTTGCACCACACCTTTGATCCCCCACAACTCGCCGCCCGAAACGATGTTGGCATTGAGCGTGGTGAATCGGTCCCAGCGCTCCAGGCCGCCATGGGCGTCGAGGATTTTTTGCAATAGATCGCTCATGGGTACGGGCTCCGACAGAATTGGAATTCATCAGAGAATACGCCTTGGCATCAACGGCAAACTGCTTGCCCAATAAAAAAAGGCACTGACGGTTTATCGCCAGTGCCTTTTTCTACCGCAAGGATGTATCAGCGCGACAACATGAAGGTGTCGTACTCAAGGTCTTCCAGCGCCGTGGACAACCGGTGCAGCCCAAGCAACACACAGACCAGCAACGAAAGGGTAAAGCCATAGCCGAAGAAGCTCGGGCCAAGGTGCATGCTGAGCAAGGTCAAACCGGCGTTCAACACCGCGAAGATCACGCACAGTTCCAGCACCACGGCGCGTTTGTCGAGGTAGAAGAACACGTTGAGCAACGCCATGAACACCACCTGAATACTCACGCCGATCAGGTCGATGTAGAACAGCGGCAGGTAGTAACTGGAGATGCCCAGCCAGTCCAGCAAGCGCGGGGCGAACAGGAACAACAGCACCACGGTCAGCCCTTGCACCTTGCAGATTTCCAGCAGGCCCTGACGGATCGACAGGGTCATTTCGGTTTTCAGCGAACCGATGTGCTGCAGGGTTTCACCCTCGCGAATGGCCCTGAACAGTCGGTCATACCATTCGGCGAAATCGGTTTCGATGCGCACCAGGAACACTGCCATCCCGGGAATGATCGCCAGGTACGCGAGGAAGATCGGCAAGTCATACAGGATCGAGGCGCGCAACGGGCCGACGACGATGTTCGAGGTGCCGGGGTTGAACCAGAACAGAAACTTGTCGATCCAGATGCCAAAGTTATAGAAAAAGCCGGTCACCAACAGACTGACAAACACTTGGCGGCGCTCAAGGAAATCGAAGGCCACCAATTTCTCGGCACGGTATTCGCGCAGGATGTCGTAGAGAAACAGGAACAGCAGCGTGCTGTGCCCGATCAACAACGCCAGCAGCAGGCCCGCTATCCCGAGGAAGCTCAGCAGGTATGCGCTGATGACCATCAGCGTGTAGCCCACCAGCATCACCAGCAGGATGCGGTTATAGGCTTTCATCCCCGAGAGGAAGATGATCACCATCCACAGGTTGCACAGCACCACGAAGTTCGCCAGCACCAGCAACCGGTACATCAGCGGCTGATCGAACAACACGCTCAGCACAACGATACCCAGCAACCCGGCACCGATGGTGACCAGCAACAGCACACCCACCAGATTGGGCAGGATCTGATCGTACTTGTGCTCGAACAGACGGTCGGAAACGAACCGGGTGAAAAACAGCTGCAAGCCGCCCGTGAGGATCAGCGAGCTGGCCATCAGGTACGTCACCGTCACCAGGAACTGCCCCACCAGCGTATTGGGCACGACACGGCTCAGGCTGATGATCCCCACCAGCATCACGCTGATGATCGACAACACCCAGGGACCGGAGCTGATCAGCCCGGCATACACGTAGGCATGCAAGGTCGCGGTGTAGGAATCGCGCGACAGGATCTTGCGAAGTTCGAAGCCAATACCGGCCATTTAACTGTTCTCCATGGCGGCTTGATACAAGTCGCGATAACGCTGCAGCATCAAGGCTTCGGTGTAATAACGATTGACCCGCAGCAAGCCGCTGGCCTGAGCGGCCTGCCAGCGTTGCGGGCTGCGCAACAGTTCAAGGATCGCCACGCTGGTGGCTTGCGGGTCGGCAATCGCGACCACTTTGCCGGCCAGACCGAGGTCACGATCTTCGGCGCTGCCGCCTTCGATCAGCTCGCGACACGAACCCACGTCGCTGCTGACCACCGGCGTACCGGCAGCCCAGGCTTCAAGAATCACCAGCGGTTGCGCCTCGCTGATCGAGGTCAGCACCATCAGGCCCAGTTGCGGCAGAATCTCCTGAATGCGCTGGAAGCCGAGGAAATGCACCTTGCCCTCCAACCCCAGACTGGCCATCAGGCTGCGGCATTCGCTGACGTATTCCGGGTCTTCCTCTTCCGGCCCGACGATCCAGCCCTCGGCCTCGGGCATGGCGCTGATCACACCGCGCATGGCCCGCAGAAAGGTCTTCACGTCCTTGATCGGCACCACACGCCCGATCAGCCCCACCACCGGCGCAATGCCTGGCGCGCGGGATTCGAGCGCGGCGGTCCACTGCGGCAAATCGATGCCGTTGGGAATGACCCGGGTGCGGACCGGGTCGGCGCCGTCCTTGATTTGCCGCTGACGGTTGCCGTCATACAGCGAGATGATGCTGTCGGCGCTGTTGTACGTCAGCTGACCGATGCGCTCGAAGAAGCGCACCCACAAGGTACGGATGTAACCCGAACCAGCGTCGAGGCTGCGGTTGAGCGCCTGCCCTGAACTCTCGGCGATCCAGCTGGCCTGGGCCAGATCGATCTTGCGCTCCTTGGTGTAGATCCCGTGCTCGCTGAGCAGGTAAGTGCAGTTCCAGCGTTGCTTGAGAATGCAGCCCAGCAACCCGGCGTAACCGGTGGAAATCGAATGCAGCACCCGCGCCCGCGGCATGCGTCGCGACGCCTCGGCGAGCATCAGCAACGGCGACTGCATCGAGCGCAGGGTCCAGAAATAGTTGATGAACGACGGGTCGGCACAATGCAGGCGATAACCTTCGCTCAACGCCTCCCAACTGGCGCGGCTGCGCAGCACGTCGTCGAGGGTCAGACGGCCTTGGGCAATGCTGTCGAGCAGGCTTTCGCCCAGCGCTGGTTCCGGTGCATCCGGGTGATGCAGGAAGCGATACAAATCCTGCAACTGCTGCAGGTCGGCCTCGCGCGGCGTGCCCCGGGTGTCGGTCGGATGGGTCGCGTCTTCGAGGAAGACTTCCTCAATGTGCAACACATTGGACGGTACTTGATAGCGTCGCTCGCCATACGCCGAGCGCTGTCCGCCGATGAACATCACCGAGAATGTCACCTCGGGCAAACCGAGGATCATCTGGTGAATCCAGCTCGACACGCCACCGCGCACATAAGGCCAGGTGCCTTCGAGCAGCAGGCAGATGTCGGCCAGCGGCGCCTCTTCCTTGTGACTCATGTCCAGCTCCTCACCAGGTCAGCGAAGGGTGGGCGCTGACGGGTTTTCTCCGGAAGGCTGGCGAGCAACCCTGGGATTTCGTGGTAACGACCGGCCTCGAAGGCCAGCTCGGCGTGGAACGGCAGAATCTGCGCCGCGCCCATGCCGTTTTCCTGAGCCTGGGTCAGCAACACTTCGGCACGCTCGATGTCACCGCGTTCCAGGGCAATGCGCCCGGCCAGCAAAAACAGCTCACCGCCCTCGCCCGCTTGCAGGCCTTGTTCGGCATGTTCGTTGGCCTGATTGAGTACGTGCTCAAGCACGCTGCCTTGCGCCAGGCCCAGATACGCCAGCTCCCAATACCAGCGCGCCAGCGTGCCGTGCAACACACCGGCGGCTTTGGCGGTGGCGCCGTGCAGTTGGCCCAGAGCGATCTGGATGCGCAGGTTGATGTCGCTTTCCTGCTTGTCGAGCATCGAGTAGGCCAATAGCCGTACGTCATCGCTCGGGTCGCCCAGTGCCAATTTGAGAATCGGCACCGCTTCTTTGCCGGGCATGCGTTTGGTCGCCAGCAAGGCGGCCAGACGTTGATCCGGGTCCGGTGCATGACGCAACACGTCCTGCAAACCGCCATCGGCGAAAATGGGCGAATGCAAATTTGTCTGCGCCCGATACGGCAGGCTCGGAATGCCCACCGCTTGCCATTCTTGCTTGTCGCGTTTGCGCGGCAGGTACAGCGCCGGGAAGATCGCCGCGACCACGCCGACCGCACCCAGCACCGGCACAAAGAATGCCAGGCTGAAAATGAACAGCGGGCTCCACGGCAGCGGCGAGCGGTAACGCGCCGGCAACAGCAGCCAGACCGCGCCACACAACATCACGCAGGCCAGGCCATGGCTGAGGGTGAACACCAGCAATTG
This sequence comes from Pseudomonas sp. NFX98, assembly GCF_047784845.1. Lineage (NCBI taxonomy): Bacteria > Pseudomonadati > Pseudomonadota > Gammaproteobacteria > Pseudomonadales > Pseudomonadaceae > Pseudomonas > Pseudomonas sp. NFX98. Next base: position 281,734 of record NZ_JBLNNF010000007.1, read on the forward strand.
ATGCGCCTCGGGCAAGTCGGTCCACAAACTGGCCCAACTGCCCGCCTCTAACAACAAGGCTCCGCTAAACAGCCACTTGCTGATCATTCAGACCACACTCGTTGAACAGGTAATTACGCAGCCCGTTGGGTTCACCAGGCTCCAGGTTGAACGGCATGACCCGCACGCCGAGGCTATCCATGTCACTTTCAATGCCGAAGTGTTCGTGGATCAGCAGGTTGATCCGCGCCAGGTAGCCTTCGGTGCCTTGCGGGCTGGTCAACGGCAGGAGCACCAGCAACAGCTGATGATCGCGGTTGTTGCGCAGCGGCAAGTGCAAGTCCAGACCACGCTGACTGCGTTCCAGCAAGCGCGTCAGCTCTTCGTTGGCGCGGGTCATTTCAAAGGCGAACAGACCGGCCGACAACTTGTGCTGCTCGACGTCGACCAGCGAGCGCTTGAGTTGCAGGGTGAAATGCTGCGCATCGGCATCGACCAGTTGCAGCACCTGCACGTCACGCAGCAACAGGTCGGCGATGTGTCCCGCCAACAGCGCCAGCAGGCTCAGGGTACGATCCTGGAAGGCAAAGAACGGCATCTGCCGTACCGCCAGCACCGCCAGCAAACGCCCCTCGGCATCGATCAACGGAATGCACGCCTGCAACGACGAGAACTGCGCCGAGCTGCCCGCTTCGAGCAACTCCTGACGCACGCTTACCAGCTCGCCGCGCTCCAGGCACAGCTTGACCAGGCCGTCTTCGGTATCCAGAGATCCCATGACGCCGATGGTCGACAGCGGTGTAGGCAATACCCGCTCACCGCGCTCATCGACCCGATACAGACCGGCCACCCGCAGTGCGCCGTACTGACCAAACACAGCGACGATCGGATCTGCCAATGCCGCCAGTGCATCGCCCGCTTCCGGCATCACCCGCAGTCTTTCGCGCAAGCCCAGCAAGGAACTGCGCAAGCTTTGGTCACTGCCCGCCACGCGCTGTTCCAGTCGGTCGTGAGAGACCCGCAGGATCTGATGCGCACGGGTGAATTCATCGAGACGGTACTGGCGATAATCGTTGGCCATCTGCAGACGCTCCAGGCGTCGCTCCCACAGATCGCGAACCTCGCCCACCAGCATGCCGCACACCAGAACGCCGACAATCCACGACGGTTCAAGTTGCGCATACGCGGCATGGCCGCTGTAGCGCAGGGCGAATACCGCCATTACCAACAACGCGGCGCTGAGCAGGCCGCGGACAAAACCGTAACGCACACCCAACAGCAGCGGCGCCAGAATCGGCCAGGGGAAACCGCCGTGCATTCGCATCGGGTCTTCCGGGGTCAGCCAGAGGCCGAGGCCGATGGCCAGGCCGGTCACCAGGAACGTTTCCAGCCAAGACACCGGGCCACTGGCGCGAGGCGCCAGGCTGTAATCCATGTGTGGAGAATTCATTGCGATCACTCGAACCGAAGGGCGCCAACAAGTTTGTCGAGCACCTTTTGCGCGGTGCCCGCGAGGCTTTCACGGGACCAACCGGCACGTGCGCCACTCTTGCTCCAGAGTACCTGGCCACTGCTGGCGTCGAGCACGCGCAGGCTGATGCCCACTGCCGGCTCGCCGTCCAGGCCATTCTTGTACTGCCACTCTTCGACGCTACCGGCCACGACGTAATCGAGTTTCTGCTCACGCGCCCAGTCCAGGGCACCGGCCAGACGCTCGTTGTCGTCCATCAGCGCTTGTTCACCCTGGGTGCTGGCCGGGTAAACCCGTGGCTGCAAACCGTGGCTGCTGAGAACGCTGAGCAGGATCTGCTCGCTGCGTTCACCGGCCTGAGGCGTCTGCGAATAGTTGACCATCGGCACGATGCCCCACTGCGCAGTGCGCGGCAGGCTCGGGCTGCTTTCGTCGGTGAAGCTGGCACAACCGGCGACGAACAGGACCGCCAGCGCCAGGCTCAGATTACGAATTGCTTGCATACGTTTTTCTCCCGTAGAAAATTCCATGATCAGCGTCCGAAACGCACGCCGTAGCTCACGCCCAGTGTTCCGCCCGACTTGCCGTCCCCGCCTTGTGGCGCGGATTGGTAGCCGAAGGTCAGGGCCAGTTCGTCGTCACCCAGCACTTCAACGCCGATGCCGGTGTTGATGCCGTAGTTGAAGGTTTGATCGGTCCATTGCCAGCCTGCCGTCAAGTCCACCAGCCAGGTGTATTGCGGTTTGGTACGCACCAGCGCGCCGGGCAAACCACGGCGCCAGGAACTGCCGAAATACAGTTGGCCATAGCGGCTTTGCAGCAAGTCGTCAGCGGTGACGGTCTCGATGTCCAGTGGATTGATCGGATCGGGCACACCGGTTTCAGGATCGAACGTCTGCACAGGCGCCGCCCTGATGACCGGACCACCAAAATTACTGGACAGATAATCCAGATTTTTGTCCTTGACCCGGTTCTTCTGGTAATCGACACCGCTGCGCACGGTCCAGTTGGGACCGGCGAATTCCAGCGTGTGGTTGAGCTCCATTTTCAACGCATGACCATCGCCCAGATCGTCACCGGCACGAGTTGAAAACGACCGCTGCGCGACTTCCCAACTGAACTGATCGCGGGCCGTCAGGCTGTGCCGACCACCCAGATACACGCGATCCTGCTGGCCGAAAGCACGCATCAAGCCGCTGTCTTCGTTCTTGCGATGCCAGTCGACGCCGGTTTCCAGCTCATCGCTCACGCCCAATTGCCAGGTCCGGGACAGGCCCAGGCCATTGCGGTCGTCATCGTCACGCTGACTGGTGTCGGCGAACAGTTTGTAGCTGCCGTCCTCCACCGCACGTTGCAGGGTCAGGGCCGCGTTGCGTTCCGTACCGATACGCGATGACTCGATGTCGTCGCCGCTGTAATCGCCCTGCTCCAGTTCAAGATCGGCGTACCACTGATCACCCAGGTTGTGCGCAATTTCCAGACGCGGCGCTTTGAACTCAAGGCCGCCGAAGTCCTGCTCATGCCACGACAACTGCGCGCCCTGCGGCGTGCGCTCGTGGATTTCCACGGCCTGGCGACGCAGCTGTTCGCGCACCGCTTCCGGCTGCTCGTCACCGAGCGCTGTCAGGCTGGTGTCGAGGGCTTCATTCAGGCGACCCAGACGACTGAGGGCCTGCGCGCGTTGCGCCGGGTTCAGGTCGCTACTGGCCAACAGCGTTTCGACTTGCGCCTTGTTACGACTGCGCAAGGCTTGCTGGATCTGCTCGTAACGCTCGACCTTCAAACCCTGACTGCGTGCCCAATCCAGCCACTGGTCCTTTTGCGATTCCTGATTGGTCGCGTCAAGACGCGCCAGCAAACGCTCAAACCACAGTTGCAGCATTGCCGGCGAACCGTCCTTCCACTTCAATACTTCCTGTTGTGCTTTTTTCGGCGAGTAACTGCTGGCCATCAGGCGCAGCCAGATGCCGTAACGCTGGGACGACGGTTGCAGATTTTCGCCTTCCGGACTGCGTAGCAGCTTCAAGCGCAGACGCTGGGCCGCGTCCTGATAACCGGCGCTGTCCAGCGCATCGGCGTAGGCCGCTTGCACCAACCAGTCATTAGGGCTGGACTTGAGGTACATGCGATACCAGGCCAATGCCTCGCTGTCGCGGCCGAGCATCTGGCTGGCACTGGCGAACGGCAGCCACAAGATCCGGTCTTCACGCGCCTGGGCTTTCCATTTGGTCAGCAACGGCTTGAGCTCTGCGGTGTTGCCTTCATCGACGTAGAGCCACATCAGGCGCTCGCGGAACAGGTTGTCGTCAGGGAACCGCTCCAGGCCTTCCTTGTACAAGCGCTGCGCTTCGTCGGTCTGGCCCTTCTGCACTGCCAGAGCGCCGCGAACCGCCAACACTTGAGCCTGCCCGTAAGCATCCGGGTATTGCTCGGCATCTTTGAGCAGCGCCTCCACTTGCGGCCAGTCCAGCAATTCCTGGGCTTGCTGCAACGCCTCGACCAACCGCTGCCGATCATGGGTACGTTGCCAACTGCCGACCATTAACTGCAAAGAGCGCTGCGGATTGCTGGTGCGATAAAGAGTAATCAACTGGCTCTCGTCGCCGCTATTGAGCGAGCCCTTGAGCGCCAGCATTTTCTCCAGCGACTCTTGCAGTTCATCGTCCAGTTCAAGGTCCCAGGCCAGTGCGGCTCGGGAGCGCCAGTAATTCGGATCGGTGATCTTGCGGTTATCGACCTGCAACACCTGCCACGCTGATTTGTTGTCGAACAGCTTGAGGTAGGTGTCGACCCAATCGACGCGCTCGGTGCTGGTCAGCGCAAAGCGTTTCGAGTAGTCCTTGTAGACCTTGGCCTTGGCCGCGTATTGCCCGGTGTTTTCCAGGTTTTGCAGCAGGCGCGTCCAGGCCAGGCGATGCTGGGGGTACTTGCGCAGATAGGTGTGCAGCCACGCTTCGGCCTGCTGTGGCGTGCCCCGTGATTCGTGGCCGTAGATCAGCGCATCGAGTTCGATGTCGGTCAGCGCCCGCTGGTCCATGATCTCGGCGAGCAATGGAATCGAACGATCAAAGTCGAACTGCTGGCTGGCCAGGCGCCAGGCGTGCTCGCGGGTTTCGGCGGTTTCGCGCAGCTTCAAAAGACGAATCCAGTAGCCGAGTGCCGCTTCGGTTTCACCGCGCCATTCGCCCAGCTGCGCCATTTGCTCCAGCAGGTGAAAATCTTCAGGATGTTCGGCCAACAATTGCTGGCCGCTTTCCCAGGCACCCGGCAGATCGCCGAGGGCCAGGCGCATGCTGAAATCCTTCTGCAGGATTAGCGGGTTGTCCGGTTGCAGGACGCGCCACTGTTGCAGGAAACGTTGTGCCAGATCGAAGCGCTTGCTCGCGATGGCCACATCGACGCCTTGCTGCACCCACGCCGTGTCGGTTTGCGGATTGATCAGCGAGTCGATTTCATCGTCGAGCACTTGTGCAGCCTGGTCACCCTGCCCGGACGCCAACAGGCTATTGAACGCGAGCTGCGCGTATTCACGACGCTCGCCTGCCTGATCGGTGTCCTTTCTCAGCTCCAGATAAATCTCGGCAGCGCGCGCCGGGTTCTCGCCCGCCAGGTACCACTGCGCAGCAGACTTGAGCGCTGCGGTGTGCTGTTGCGGATCACGGGCAGCAATTTCTTCATAAACGCTGGCGGCAAATGCCGGCGCTTGCAAGGTCAGCGCGAGCTTGGCCAGGTTCTGCAATTGCGGCAGTGGCAACATCCGGTGATCGAAGCTTTTCAGACGCTCGACCAAAGCCTGCTGGGTGATCAGGTCACTGTTCTTGGCCGCTTCCAGCGCATCCAGTTCCAGGCGGTAGTACGCCTGCAATTGCACGTTCGGCTCGGGCCAGTTTTCCAGATGCTGACGGGCCTTGGTGTAATCACCGAGACGAATCAACAGGTCGACCAATTGCAGGCGCAGGTGATCGTCTTCCGGGTGAGCGGTCAGCAGCAGTTCGGCATAGTTGGCCGACACCGCATCCGGCTCACGACCATCAGGCTGGAATACTTCTTCGCGCTGGAAGGTCGCCCATAGCAAACCTCCCACGGCAACCGCCACCACCGCCAATGCCCATGGGTTGAGCAGGCGGCTGCTTTTAGTGACTGAAGAATTAGTTGCAGAGGAGCTGACCATTACTCACCTGCTTCATTGGTAATTGAAAAATCCACAGACCGGCAGATGCCTTGCCTGCAAAACGCTGTCCATCCACCTCTACGCGGCAAGCGCTCGCCGAGCGTACCGAGAAGGTCAGGTCGACTTGCCCTGCAAACGAAAAACTCACGCGTTGGTCATCCAGGTAACGCCAGTCCAGCAACGGCAAATTGGCTTCCTCCAGTGCCGGGCGCGGGTCGCGATCCGGGCGCAACACCAGCAAGGCACGGTCACTGCTCAAGTGCACGTAACGCCCTTGCTTCAAATCACGTACGCCAGCAATGCCCTGCGAACGCAGCAAGTCCGGCCAACCCATCTGCGGATCGAGGCGCACGGTGCGCAACGCATCCATGCCGCGAATCTGCCAGTCGCCGTCAGCGGTGCGCGCCAGGCTTGCCTGATACAAACCGTGCAGACGATCGAGGTAGTCGCTCATCCACAACGACATCGGCTGCTGGTCACGCATGTAGCCGTAGATTTCGTTCATCGCCTTGATCGAGGCCTGCTTGGTGCTCGAATAGAAGTGGTAATACAGATGCAGGCCACGCAGACGGCGCGGGCTGTCGGTCAGCTCGAAGGTGTCGATCACGTCGCGGAAACCGTAATACGGACCTTTCCAGAGGTTGGTGTAGAGGTTCTCGTTGATGATCGGCGCGTAGTACTGCAAGCCACCGGCGGTGGGCCGCAGCAACGGGTTCAAACCGGTCAGCGACGGGTTGGCCTTGGTCAGCATGGTCTCGGCGCCGTTGACGTTTTTCAGACCCGCGTCGTAGGCCAGTTTGATCGTCGCCGCCGACGGCAACGCATCGCCCGGCCAGAAGATCAGCTTCACCGGTTTTTCCGGGGTGGTCAGCTGCGAGTTGATGTAGTCACGCGAGCCGAAAATCTCACGACGGAAATCCAGTTTGTCGTAGTTGGGAATGGCCATTTTCAGACCGTATTCCGCGTTGAAGCCTTCACGCTTTTGCGCCACTTCCGGCTGCATGAAAAACGGGTGGCTGAAGGTGTGCGTGGCGACTTCGACTTTCGGGTTGGCGAACAGCTCACGAGCGATCGGCTCAAGCTCGCGGGCCAGAAACGGAAACATTCCGCGCGGGGAAATTTCACCTTCGACGATCGATACCGACGTCAGGAACGGGTTGGGCCGAATGAAATCATCGAGCACCTGTTTGCCCGCATAGGGCGTGCCGCGCACTTCGGCGCGGGACGGGAAACCGTCGCCATCGATGTGCACCGTAGCGATACGCCGACCGTTTTCCGTGGTGGTGTCCGGACGCGGTTGCACCGGCAGACGCAGGCTGGCCTGGAGGAACGCGAACGGATCGAGAATCCAGCGGCTGCGCTCATTGTTGGTTTCGAGAATGTACGGCGCCAGGGCCAGACCACCCCAATTGGCGACGGCCACCGGAGCAAACGTTTGACCACCTTCACCGGTCAACAGCAACGCAGCCTTAGGGCCGCCCGGCAGGACGGAAACAGCGGTCAGGTCACGGGATCGGGGCTGCACCGGTGCTTCGAACGCCCCGAGCAGCGCCTTGTCCTGATAGGTGATGGTCAACGCTTGAGTGGCCGGCGGCGCACCGCGATTAAGGCCAAGGCGCTTGAGCAACAGCTTGTCTTCCACCGGCAGACCGGCGAAAAACACCAGCGGCACCTGCTCGTCCAGGCGCTTGCCCAACCAACGGTTGAACGCCGGCGCGTCCTGCGGCGGGCCGCTGGTCATCCAGGTGATGATGCCAGCGTACAAACCGCTGAAGCGGTGATCGGGCAATGTCTCATCGGCAGGCAGGTAATCAACCCGGTAGCCCAGGTATTCAAGCAAACCACCCAGCAATGTATGCCCGGCGTTGCGGATCACATCGCCTTCACGCGGGTCGTAAACCAGCGCGATTCGACGTGGCTGGACTTCGATGCTGCTGATGCCCATCGAGTCCAGATCGGGGGTACCGATGTACGGAATGAAACCTTCTTCGCGCAGACGCTTGGCCAGTTTGCGCGCTTCATCGCGACGCTCGGGCGGCAAGTAATCGATCGCCACCAGCGGGATACCTTTGGCGCGCAGCGGTTGCAACTGGGTTTCCAGCCACTGGCGATCGGCTTCCGGCACCGGGCGATAACGCTTGGCGGACGCATCCCAACCGGCGTGGATGGATTCCACGGCGACTGCAGCGGCTACGCCATCGAGCTCTGGCAGTACTTCAAATCCACGGTTGAAAAACAGCTTCAGGTTCGGCTGAGTCTTGTGCAGTTCGCGCAGGAAACTGGCGAGGGCCAGACGCTGCTTTTCCCGCTCGCCTTGCGGCATCAACTGGAAACTGTCGAGGGTGTCGAGGAACAACCCGGCATACCCTTGGGCCTCGAGCGCCTTGGCTTCGCCAAGCAAATGCGCACGCCAGGCCGGCGATGCGAGATCCATCACCTGGCTGTCCCAAGCGGCGTTGCGCACCGGGCTGACGGCCTTGCCCAGACCGGCTTTGGCAATGGCTGCCTTGTTGCCGCTGAACTCGCCAATCGACAGGTACGCGAACGGTTGACTGCCCAACTTGCGCAGGGTTTTGACGTCACCCGCAGTCAGATGCCCCGGTTCTACTACCGCCCAGTCGAACTGGGCCAGTTCAGAGATTGGCGGCTCATCGGCATACCAGAAAGTCACGCTGGATGGAGACGTCAATGCGGCGGCTTGCACAGCAGGCCCGCTCACACACAGCGCCAGGGCGGCTAACAGTCGCTTGGCGACCGAGCGGACACGCGTCCTGCGAAAAACGATTTCCATAACTCACTCTTGAAATGACTTGATCAGTACTGCTTGTGCGTCGGACAGTAAAACAGACCGAGTTACAAACTGCGGATGAGTTGCGCTAGACCGTTGCCGATGGAAGTCGGTTCCGGCAGTTTGAAGCGCTCGAGCAGACGGGAGTTGTTGGCGCGCGAATGGCGAATGTCGCCCTGCCGTGGCGCCTGATGATTGACCCTCAGAGGGTTGCCGGTGGCCGTCCCCAGTTCAGCGATCAGATCATTGAGGCTGGTGGAGCGGCTGAGGCCGATGTTCACTGCACCCGGGCGCGGCGCCTTCGCCTCCACGGCCTGGAGCAGAATGCTCACCAGGTCCTGGACATAGACGAAGTCGCGGGTCTGCTCGCCGTCGCCGAAAATCGACACCGGCTGCCCGTTCAGTGCCCGCTCGGTAAAGATGCTGATCACGCCGGAGTACGGCGAAGACGGATCCTGGCGTGGGCCAAAGATGTTGAAGAATCGCAGGATCACCGGTTCCAGACCGTGCTCACGGCGATAGAAATCCAGGTAATGCTCACTGGACAACTTGTCGCTGGCATACGGCGTGAGCGGCGATTTGGGGGTGTCTTCGTCGATGGCCGTACCTTCGCCGTTGTTGCCGTAAATGGCAGCGCTGGAGGCGAACACGACACGCTTGATGTCAGCCTTCAACATGCTTTCACAGACGTTGAGGGTGCCGACGAAGTTGCTTTGATGAGTGCCGACCGGATCATCCACCGAGGCTTGCACCGAGGCCACTGCCGCCAAATGAACGACCGCGCTGCAATCGCGCATGGCTTGAGCCACGGCGGCGCTGTCGGCGACATCGCCGATCACCAGGTTCAGGTTGGCATTATCCATCGGCAAATTACTGACTTTACCGGTGGACAGGTTATCCAGCACGCGAACCTTGTAACCCTTGGCCAGCAATGCTTCCACAAGATGCGACCCGATAAATCCAGCCCCGCCGGTGACCAGTACTCGCTCAACGAACATGAAATTTCTTCCTGAAGATTCAAGCGGATACTCGTGTTTGAAGTCCGCTAACGGTGTGGGCTTTCTCATCGTATTGCGGTTGCGAAGCATAGGAAACTACCCAGTCACGACCGACGTTTTTATGGCGCTAGGCCATCAAAACCGGGCCGATAATGGGAGATCCCGCTGACACTGTCAATAGGTTGTCTATTTTGCCGCCGTACGGCAATTGGCCTGCATGGTTCGTCATTTTATTGACGACATTAATCGGATCCATTCTTGGCAATAACATGCGCCAAGCGCGGCTGATCACCCGCCGAAATCAGCCAAACGTCCGAGCAAAAGGCGCCGCTGCCTGTTCAATGGCACCGACGACATGAGGTGCCTGCTCTCGATACTCGGGATAGCGTGCAATCACCACTTCAACTGCGGCAAGCATTTTCTGAATGCGCTCCCTTGGCTTTTCGATCTCGCAGTTTTGTGCAAACTCCAGCAATCCTTGTCGCGAAGCAAACATTGACTTGTTACCTGCCAGATCCAGCGCCAGCACATCTTCCGGGATATAGGCGGTGGTGTTGACGATGTCGTAAGCAGGTGCAAGGCGCGCATCGCGCTGCGTGGGCTCCGAATAGAGCAAACCGAAATTCTTCAAGTGCGCATCGCCATTTCCGACGATGCAGCTCAAGGCGACGCTATCGAACAGCTGATCAAGGGAGGATCGCAGATGTTGCGCGGGGCAGAACAAGCGGATGGCCTTGGCGATTGCCGCGTAGCTTTTGCTGTATTTCTGATCCGCTGATAGCCCCATGAGAGCGGCCATGTCCTCAAAACCAATCGGGTTGAGTTGATCGTCGCGATCGAAGCGGCGCATGACAAACAGCTTTGCATTATCAGACAGATAAAACTCCGGGACAGGCAGACCTCCCTCCTTGGCAATGGACATGCAAAGGAATTCGTTGATCGCAAGCCCGGGGAACTCGTCACGGCCACTTTTGATGATCAAGTCCGAAGTTTTCGAAGTCACGCGGGACAGTTCTGCTTCCCGTTGTTCCGGCACCAACACCTTGGGTTGAACACCTGAAATACCGGCTCGCAGGATGTAGCGATCGAGAAGTTCGGCAAAGATATCTTCCGTACCGTCCCACGTCAGGATCTCTTCAAGCTTTTCCCCCGGAAACTGCTGCTCGCCCAACAAAGCGTCGACTGTCTCGGAACTCACCCGCACGCGGCCAATGGGCGAGCTGCTTCCGGAAAGTGCCAGCAACAGCATCGGATCGACATTGACGGTTTTAGCCAGGCGATTACGAAGCTGTTCCAGCACATAGCCTTCCGGCAGGTTCATCTGAAAAATGGGGTGCAGATCCCGTCGTCGAAACTCGTCAGGCCGCACAGGCATCGACAAGCTGATTGCCATTTCTGGCAATGCTTTTTCGTGATAGCGAAAAATGAAATCGTCAGCGCTGGTGAGGACTCGGCCGCTGAGTCCCTCAGGTGTGCTGACAGCAAGAGAAGTCATTTTCATTCGAACAGATCCCCTAGCTCTTCAAGGGTTGGCATCGCCGCAGGAATGACCGCGAACTCACAATCCAGCGCGCCCAGGACGCGCGCATAAGCAACCATGGCCACCGACAGAGTGCCCTTCTCGACCGCAATGACTTTCTGTCGAGTCAGTCCGGCGAGTTCTGCAAGCCGAGCTTGTGTAAGGCCCCGATTCACACGCTTATCACGTATCTGCTTGCCAAGCCGGGAAACCAGCAGGGAATAGTCCATGTCCTTTTACCGTTACATTAACCAACCAATGTATCGTATACATAACATAGAAATGCTGTGAAACAGCGAACTTTCGGAGTTTGCGTCTAACGCCGCCTCGACGGAGGGTCCATCCCGGCCCTTGGGAGTGGGATATGAAACGTGGCAAGTTTCCTGGTCGCCGCCCGTGACTTGCGCCATGGCAGCCGCAGCGCTTCAGACCCGCGCCGCCCATCGGCCGGCAGATGAACTTTTCTTCACCCCGCCGCCGCGCGCCAACCTGTACATTTGCCTCGCTCATTCAAGAAACTACGGTTTGCCCGCCCTCCCGCGGGCTTTTTTTTGCCTGTTGTCCCGTCCTGAATAAGGTTTACACCTTCTGACTTCTTTTCAGGAAGGTGTAATGGATACAGGCACGAAGCGCAGTCAGCGTGATTACACGCTGGCTTTTAAATTGTCGGTCGTCGACCAGGTCGA